>NZ_BAABJX010000027.1:0-21476 GCF_039543525.1 Algivirga pacifica | reverse complement strand
CCTTCTTCCTTTATCCTTCTTCCTTTATCCTTCTTCCTTTATCCTTCTTCCTTTATCCTTCTTCGTCAGAATGACCTTACTAACGTCCTCCCATCTTACCGGCTAAGTAAGCCTGTCGATATTTACGGTAGGCTTCCTGCTCCTGTTGTTCTTTCTTTTGCTGCTGTTCTACTGCATGATAAGCGGAGTTTCCTCCCTTAAATTGCTGGTATACTTTTAGCATATTCACTGAGTCTAAAGACTCGTCTTTTTTCTCTTCATTATTACGGCTTACCTGCTTGTTTACAGCATCGGGGGTACGCTCTTCTACGTCATAACGTTCTAACCATTGGGCTATGGTATCAATATCAATACGATTATAGATAGGGCCGTATGCTCCTTGTTTAACTTTCTTAAAGCAGTAAAGTACTTCCTCAATACTCATATAGTAATAACGACTCTGGATCATTCCTATAATATCCAGGTATTGCTCAATGGTTTGAGGTTTATTGGTAATGCTATAACTATTACAAAGCATTTCTATAGCCTTATGCAATAAAGCTTTAGCGACACCGGGGTCGTCCTTACGAATCAAGGATAAAGATATTCCTGCTTTGGCTTCTTTGAGTTGGAGGTCATATTGAATATCAATAACCTCAGCCAGATTTCCGTCCAGAAGTTTCTGATGAACGATAGAACTGGACGAGGTCATCAAAGCGGGTGTTGAAGACTTTTCCTCCTTGTTGTTGCTCTTTCTTTTGTTGGAGTCGTTCTCCGGTTTCATTGAATAAGCCATAATCTTCCAGGGTCATATAATTTCGTTCAATGGAATCGTAGATAATGGCAATTGCCTTAGGCTCTGACCAGTTTTCTCTACTCATCTTCACTAAGGTAGCCTGCTGAGCATTCAGGTTCAGTCGCTTACCCCTATCTTCATCCAGGTATTTAATCCAAGCTGCCCAAGCCGTCAAAAACGGTTTAGAGTCAAATGGATATTGTAGATCATCCTCCAGGTAATACTTGACATTATCGACAGAAATACGATCAGGCATTAGGTTCAGCTCACCTTCTTGTTCTAATAAATCAAGTTGGTGCTTAATTTTTTCCGCCTCATCCTCAATCTCTTGCCTATTCCAAGGTTGTTTCCTCCACTGTTCCCTAAGCTCTTCCATTCGCATCTCCAACCCTTTTTTACCTTCTTCTGCCAACCAATCATGATCCATCGTAGCATCATCATCTACATAAGAAACCAAGCTCTCTTGCAAATTAGGCTCTGGAGTATCTTCCTCCTCCAAGTATTCCACCGTTGTCGGTTCCTCTACGGTATCCGCTACACTACTGCTGTTAATAGAAGAAGCAAAGATCATAACCTCCTCCTCTTCCTGTGTATCATCAAGCAGTTCTTCCTCTTGTCCTTTCTCCAAACGATCGACATATCCTGCAGCAATCAGTTCATCAAACAACTGTTCAATTAAAGCGACTTCCTCTCCCAACAGATCGCCTAGCTCCTCTGCAGAAACCGAAGAACCTGCATGTTCGGCCATCAGAAAACTCATCAACCCCTTAGCTTGTAAGGAAAGCCTTGGGTCTCCAAGCATCTCTTTAGGCACCATAACATACCCATGTTCATCATATTTTACTTGAATGTCGCTCATATAAAAATTTACTCCTTGTCTAACATGCAAAAAGCTCCGAAAATACGCTGACGGTTTTATCGGCAATGCTGCATTTACAAAAGTAACCATTTCAAGTTTTTTTTTCACTTGTTCGGCCATTTAATTTGTTGAGGCGGCTTACGCCACTTGTTGAGCGCTTCGCTGTTGCGTTTCACCTCCGGTGAGTTGAGACTGTTCACTGTCCACTGCTCACTGCCCACTGTTCACCGTTCTATCATTTCAAATCTTGATATTTTCCTATATTGCAAAAGATATGAGAGGTAAGACTGCAATCAGTTTTATTTGAAGCAGACATTTTCTATTTTATATGAAAATCACTGTTTACAACATCCTTTTCAGAGGAAACTAAAACCAATTTTTCAAGTTTATTAAGTAATTAACTTTATCTTGGTAAACCACAACATCATCAAACAATCTTATTATCTAATAACAGCGCTGCCCTATGACCACAAAGTCTTCCTTTAAGTTTTTAGTCGTCACCTTATGGATGATGCTATATACTTTTTCCGCATGGTCTCAGTCTCAGTCATTTTTTCATCCTTATCAGTTTGGAAAAAATCGCCTGCAGTATTCCAAGTTTAAATGGAGTACCATGGAAACTCCACACTTCGAGATCTTCTTCTATAATAACGGGTACTCCGTAGCTAAATTAAGTGCCGAGTATGCTGAAAAAGAGTTTACTAGAATTTCTGAGCTAGTAGGATTCTCCCCGTACTTCAAGACGAAACTTCTGATCTACAACTCTATACAAGAGTTGCAACAAAGTAATATTGGTATCTACCAACAGGACTTTCAAGCGGGAGGGCAGACACGCTTTATTAAGCCTGAGGTAGAAATTGCCTTTAATGGAAATAAGATTGAGTTTCAAAAAGAAATCACAGCAGGACTTACGGATGCCTTTATCTTCCAAATGATGTATGGAGGTAGTCTCAAGGAGATGCTAAAAAATGCCTACATGCTGAGTTTACCCAACTGGTTTATGTCAGGTGCCTCTCTCTACCTTTCAGAAGGGTGGTCTCAAGAAATGGATGACTATATGAGAGACTACTTTGAACGAAAAAAGAAAATCAAGAAAATTCGTTACCTGGAAGGAGAAGAGGCTAGTAGAGTAGGACAATCCGTATGGAATTTCATTGCCGAAAAGTACGGTAAAAACAATATGTCCAGTATCCTGAACCTTACCCGTATTGTACGGGATGAAAAAGTCAGTATTGAAAATACCTTGGGGGTTCGTTATGATGACTTCCTGAATGAATGGCAGCAATTCTATGAAGAGCAATATAAACCTATGGAGGAACAATACGAACTTCCAAAAGGCAATGGAATGCTGGGTAAAAACCGCCAAAATAAAGTTTACAACAAGATCAAGCTTAGTCCCGACGGTGTTTGGCTCGCCTATACCGAAAACCTGAATGGAAAATTCAAGGTGAAACTTAAAAACATGATCACTGGTAAAACTAAGGTAATTGAAAAAGGAGGGTACCGGGTTGTCAACCAGCAAATAGATTATGACACACCACTGGTAGGGTGGCTTAATAATAATGAGATTGTGGTCTTTACTCAGAGGAAAGGTCTTATTTATATGACTGTCTACGATCTCAATAAGTGGAAACTTTGGCCTGTGCAACGCTTTATCAAGCAACGTGTAGAATTTAAGTTTGAGCACATCAATGACTTTAGTGTTTCTCCAAACGGGCGTATACTTGCCATTAGTGCAGAACGAAGAGGACAAAGTGATATCTTTACGTTTGATGTTAAACGTAGACGTACCTTACAAATTACCCGTGATATTTATGATGATATCACTCCTTCATTCATGCCTAATAATAGAGACCTGATTTTCAGTTCCAACAGAACTACAGACTCTACCACCACCTTCAATGCTGACCCATGGAGTATTTCAGATGAGTTCAACATCTATAAATACGACCATCAAACGCCTAAGGTGCTGGAAAAGCTAACCAACTTTATGGGGCAGGAAACATACCCTATTGCCCTTAACAATAAAGAATTTACTTATCTAAGCTCCTTGAAGGGAATGAATCAATTATTCATTCAGAACTTTGAGAATAAGGTAAGTACTCAGTTGAGTAATACCATGTACAGTATAGAGGATTATCATATCAATGAAGATAAAATAGTCTATACGCTTCTGAAAAACGGGAAGCAACATGTCTATTATGATAACTTTGACAAAACTGATGCGACCTTTACGGAGAAGACATTCAGACAAAATATCATGGATGCCCGAGAGGCCTTACGTCTCCGAAAGGAAAAAGAGAAAGAGGAAGAGCGAAAGAAGAAGGAAGAGGAACGAAAAGCATTCGAGAGTTACCTCAAGGAGCAAGATAGTTTACTTAAGGTGGAGGATAGCCTCAGACAGTTAATGCCTGAGGAAACTATAAGCAATGATAGTTCCTCCATGGACAATCCACTTATTCCTAACGATAATGATTCCTCTATCATCAATCGTACATTTGGGCTTGATAGTATTCCAGAAAATGAAATGGATGGCAACTTGACAGTTCCTGCAGATACGGCAAGTACTACCTTAGACATTGGAATTGATACAGATAGTGTTATTATCATCCCTAGTGATACAAGTTTTATGAGATCGCCAGAGGCGGTCACCAATGATACTACAAAAAAGGGCATCGATACTGACACATATCAGTTTGCTTCCTCAGAGCAAAACGTACGACAAGGGTTTATGGAGCGTTACAAAGCCAAGGTAGCTGCTCGAGAGAGTCAAGCACCAGATCGTAACTTTACACGTCCCATTCCTTACCAAAGGAGGTTTGGTATTGATGAATTTGTATCGACGTTCCGTATCGACCCTTTCCGTGGTTTTGGGCTATTGTTTGAGCCTAAAATGACAGATATTCTAGAAAACCATAAGTTCAGTGCTGGTCTTTTTGGTGCACTAGATTTTAAAGATGCGAGTTTCTACCTACAATACGAATACCTGCGTAACCGATTGGACTACCGCTTGAAGTTTGAAAGAAACACCTTGCAAATACAGTCTACTTTCCAGCATCGATATGCGATGAATATGCTAGAGACGACTATTTCTTATCCACTTAGTGTAAGAAGTAGAGTATCCGTTGCGCCATTTTTTGCCAATACACGCTTTACGGATGTTACCTTAATCATGCTTTCTGCTCCGGACAAACTGCGTAACTACGCAGGAGCAAACTTTGAATACGTATTTGACAATAGTTTTGTGGTAGGAGAAAACATGATGAAAGGAAGTAAAGCCAAGGTACGCTACGAGCAATATATAGGAATCAGTGAGCTAGCCGAAACCTTTGGTAACTTCTCTGCAGAGATTCGTCACTACCAACCAATATTCCGTTCACTGACCTTAGCAACTCGTTTTACTTATGGTGCATTTGTAGGTGCAGGAGCCAAAGAGTACCGACTGGGAGGTATGGATAACTGGATGTTCAATAATTTCTATCAGGATCCTAGAGGTGTTCCACCTAATGAAATGGCTCCGGACTTGACTGACCTATTATTTACCCGTTTTGCGACACCGCTTAGAGGAGTTGACTACAACCGTTTAAGTGGGCAAAACGTGATGCTTTGGAATACCGAACTACGTCTTCCTATCGTCAAGTTGTTTACCAAGAAAATGATTAAAAGTAATTTCCTGAGAAACCTACAGTTTACAGGATTTGTGGATGTAGGGGCTTCATGGACAGGAGCTAGTCCTTTTAAAGAAGAAAATGCTCTCAACACCTATGAAGTAGAAGCTGGTGCTTATCAGGCTGTTGTCAAAAACTTTAGTGAGCCATTTATTGCAGGGCATGGATTTGGGGTCCGTACGACTTTACTAGGATACTACCTAAAACTAGATACTGCTTGGGCTATTGAAGATGGCTTCCGTAAAGATAAACCTAAGTTTTATCTGACGATTGGAAATGACTTTTAGAATGAAGAATTAAAAATGAAGAATGAAGAATAAAAAGCTATTCTTCATTCTTCATTCTTCATTCTTCATTCTTCAATAAGAAGAAATACCCCCCTCGATTCCTTGCCTTTCATGCTCTAATTTTTCTCTGGAGCAAGTTCCTCAAAAGGATAAGTAATACCTGTCAGTTGCTCTGATAACTCCCATAGCCTTTTGGCTACATCTTCTTGTTTAGAGTAAGTTGTACGATCAGCGATACCTGGTTTACCTTTCATTTCATTGAATCCTTGAGGCCCATAGTAATCACCTCCTTTCGCATCTTTATTCAGTGCTGCCATCAGTGTAGGTAGTGCCGCTTCCTTGGGTTGGTTCAATAATACAGGTCCTAAAATAATGCTCGCAGCATTAAATATAATACGAGTAAATCCCTTTACGTGTCTACCAAGCTCTGTGGGAGAAACTCCTGGGTGGGCTGCCACTGAAAGCACCTCTATATTATACTGTTCCAAGCGTCTTTGTAACTCTGTTGCGAAGATCAAACAAGCCACTTTACTTTGCCCATAAGCTTCCATGGCTGAGTAACGCTCTTCCCAATGGATATCATCAAAATTAATTCTACCCTGTTTATGAGCAATGGAGCTTAAAGATACTACTCTTGCTCCTTCTGTCTTTTTAAGTACCTCAAGCAATAGCCCCGTCAACAAAAAGTGACCAAAATAATTGGCCCCCATCTGGCTCTCAAAGCCGTCTTCTGTTTTGGCATAGGGAGGAATCATAATTCCTGCATTATTGATCAGGATATCCAACCGATCATAGCTCCTTTGAAACACTTCGGCAAAATGGCGAACAGAGGCTAAGCTACTCAAATCAACCTGTAAGACCGCTAACTGTGCTTGAGGTACAACTTGCAGTATTTTAGCCTGCGCAGCATGTCCTTTATCAAGGTTTCTACAAGCTAAAATCACCGTAGCCTACTTTTTAGCTAGGGCTAAGGCTGTCTCAAAACCTATACCTGTATTAGCACCAGTAACAATAATGACTTTTCCTTCCTGGGAAGGCTCTTGTGAAATATTCCAGCTCATGATAATGAAAGTAGTTTTTTAATGAAAAATCGGTTTTAGTGATTGATTCACAACTACCTAATCATATCAGCCAAAATAATGTTTTCAAAAATTATGCTTTGTCGAGATCTGCCATACTTTTAACATACTGATCAAGACCATAAGCTGTTCGTACGACTTTATCTTTTCGAGTGGCCTTTCGAATGGCTCTGTTTTTATCAATACTCTCCTGACGAGCATACCCTCGCTTATGGTCGAGGTGAACACAAGAACAACGATAACGTACCTGCTTCCCTTTTATCCCCATATTCATCAGTCGCTCCCCAAATTCTCTATCCTGTCCGCCGTATTGCATACGTTCATCAAAGCCATTGGTTTGCAGAACATATTCTCTAAAAGTAGAGGCACTATGTCCATTCCATGTGGCTTTGGTTGGTGTAATAAAATCCAATACCGCTCCCCATTTCTTACTCGAAATCAGTTTCGATATTTTATAGGTAAACTTTAAGCCATTATCCAACAACCAACTTGGCTTAGTGGCATTTCCCGACAGGATATCTTCCTTTGTAATCTTACGGGAAAGGTCCATTGGCAACTTAAAGTAACCTCCGGACAAGAAGTGTCCCTTCTCTGAAAAGGCGACATGGTTTTCTACAAATGCTGGATGAGGAATACAATCTCCATCTGTAAATATCAGGTAATCCCCTTCACTTGCTAATATGGCTTTGTTTAGAATCTGACATTTTCTAAAGTCAATATCCTCATGCCAAATATGTTTTACCGGAATGTCAATCTCAGCAGACACTCGCTCAATTACTTCTCTGGTCTCTTCGTTAGATCCATCGTCAGCAATGACTATTTCAAAATCCCGATACGTCTGTACCGAAAACCCCCACAATACCTTCTCCAACCATTTTGGGTGATTGTAAGTCGTAAAAATTACCGAAACACGCATATTCCTACCCTTTTGTTATTTTAGTTCAATCGTTAAATTTCACCTTTGGTGAGTTGATTTGTTTATCGCTTATTGGTTATCATTTGGAGCTTGTTTGGAAGTATATCTTTTGGAAAAAACATCCTCTAAATCGGGATTTCAAGCAAGCTCTTATAAACAATCAGCGATATGAGCTATTTTACCACGGAATCATAGATTCCTTCCAGTGCTTGGCATTGCTTTACGATATCAAAATGCTCTTCCACATTTCTTCGTCCCGCCTCTCCAAATCGCTGACGTTCTTCTTGGCTATCCAATAAAAACTGTAACGCTTCTGTCAGTTGATCTACATCTTTTTCCTTGCAAAGGAACCCACTTTCTTCATGTCTTATGGCTTCCACTACTCCTCCACTACCAAAAGTCACTACAGGTGTTTGTAACGCTTGAGCTTCCAAAAAGACCATTCCCAACCCCTCAGCGTCCCCTGCCTTAGCGGTAATACTAGGTGTACTAAATACCCAGGCCTGTTGCATCAGTTCTTTTATTTGATCAGGAGTCTGTATACCTAGAAAATTGACATTCAATTTATTTTCAGAGACATACTCCTCTAACGTTTTTCTTAACGGTCCATCCCCTACTATGTTCACCTGTAACTCAGGATGCACCTTTTGGAGTCTTTTGGTCGCCTCCAACAAGTAACGGCACCCCTTCTTCTCTACCAGTCGACCGACAAAAAGAATTGTCGGAACCTCAGCTTCCTTTTTCACGCCAGAAAACTGATCAATATTTATCCCTATGTAATGTTGTACAATTTTTTCTGGAGGACATCCCTTCTTGATCAATTGATCCTGAATAAAATGAGAAACAGCAATAATTTTATCGGCCTTTTCGAATACCTTTTTCCGTTTACGGATATAACTAGCAGACTCATCTACTGTCGTAATATCATTTCCGTGCACTGTTGCAACAAAAGGGATATTCAGAATTTCAGAAAGCTCCATTGCGTCTATAGCACTAGTGGCAAAATGAGCATGGATCAATTTGGAATCAGTAGCCCTTAGCGACTGTATCCAAGGGTGGTTTTTATTCCATCCCAGACGAAACTTTAGTTTCTCCCAGTTCAATAACTTACCATAATCCTCTAGTACTGCATTAGTTGTTCCTTCCAATAAAGAAGCCCCTGAGGACACTCTTTGAAAGCCTGTATAATAAGGCGCATACTTTTGTAAGAATTGTCCTTGATTAACGATGAACGTTTCAGAATAGGGCAAAATGTGCTTCCTGAAAATAATCACACCCGGTTGCTCATGCTTGTTCATGAATTGCTTGCTTATTAGAAGAATGGTAATAATGTATTATTAAACACCTATTTCATTGATACTTGACGTGGCTTATTTCTGTAAAAAGAATAGTCTCTACTCCTTACATAAGCCTTAAATCAATCCAATTGTATCATGATATAATGATAATTTTAATCTTACAAAGATAAGGAAAGCCCTATGAAAAAACAATTAAACCAACCCTCCCCAAAAACCCAATTACACCTAAAAACCAGTACTTTACACTGATTAACAAAGAAAAAAAAAGCTCTTGAAGGAAAAAGCTCTATTAGACCTAAGAAATAGGAAGAACATGTAGTAACTTCCCCTGCAAAGATCATTATCTATAACTATTTTTTTATAATGAAAAGGATACAATTATTTGAATTTGAAGACTTTCAATGGTTCCCTAGCACATTTCGCTCAACCATGACCAAGATTATTATTGTCTTACATAAATTAATCGGAACAAAAGAAGTGGTCAGTAATCTGCTTATAAAAGCAAAGCAAAAGCACCCTTTCTCTCAAGTGGTTGATTTAGGCTCAGGCTCCGGTGGTATTATGCCTATGGCCGTTACTCATTTAAATACTACCAAAAAAGAGGATGTACGACTGTTACTTACGGATCTACACCCCAATGAACAATTTATACAGTACTTCAACCAACACACCACTAAAGAAATCACCTATCAAAAGGACGCTTTGGATGCTACGAACCTACTCAAAGCCCCTGAGGGACTAAAAACTATGATCAATAGTTTTCATCATATGCCTCCAGTTACGGCCAAGAAAATTCTGTATACGGCACAAGAAAACAAGGAGCCTATTATGATCTATGAAATGGGCGAAAATATGGTACCTGCTCTCGCATGGTTCCTACTCCTACCTATTTCCCTTCCTTTAATGGCTTTATCTTGTATGCTATTTGTTCCTTTTGTCAAGCCTCTAAACTGGAAAGACCTCTTTTTCACCTGGATTATTCCTGTTATTCCAATTTTTTATGCTTGGGATGGGCAAGCGTCAGGTCCTAGAACCTACACTTTTGAGGATATCCAAACCCTACTTCCTCCTACATCAGAACAATATACCTGGGAGATACAACCGGCACTAAAGGACAATGGCAAAAAGCTAGGATACTATATTATGGGGACTCCTCAATAAGTCTTATTGAAAGAATGAAACATGAATCATCCCATATTAACATTTAAGGGATGATTCATGTTTCTTCTTCCATTTAGAGCTTGTTTGAAATAATTCGCCTAATGAATTATGACAACAGCCTTTTAACATTCCTGGTATTCTATTTTAAATTCTATTTTTTCACTATCTTAACAATGTATATAACCTATGCTACTCTATTACTATTTTTATGTTTAGACTGACACTTTTTATAGTCCTATTATTTAGACCTCTATTGCTTACCGGAAGTACCCCTGTCACTTCCATTGATAGTATTTATACGTCCCTTGATATTACCTCCCAAGTAGCCTTATACACTGGAAAACCACCCAAATTCCATAAAACATCCCTTCCCTTATTTGACGAAAGCCTATGGAGATCAATCCCTACTACAGCCTTAAGCTTTGGCGTGGGAACACATTCCAATTGGATAAAAGTAGCCTTACAAAGTAATCGCTCTTGTCAGAAAATCCTCTCCTTTGCTTATCCAAATACTCCTATTATTGATGGAATACTCACCAACTCTAAAGGAGAAATCGTACAAACCATTGCCTTAGGAACAAAAAGAAAGTTTGACGTAGCATTACCCTCTATCTACAATGAGTTTACGGTTCGTCTTTCTCTGGAAGCAAAAGAAAACTATACCTTATGGGTGCACTTCAATGGTTTAGGGGAGTCCTACCATCCCACCATAAAACTTTCTGAAGAAACCTATCTTAGAGAAAAATCCTATAAGGATGCTATTCTCATAACTCCTCTAAAAGCTTACTTAAGCTTCACCATACTATTAGTATTCGCTCTAGGGTTGGTAAGCCGATATCAACTCTTTTATTATTACGCCATGATGTTCATAGGGGTATTATTATTGGCAGAAGTGGAGTCGGGAACACTTTGGTTCTTTTTTGATGAAGATCCCCATGGTTATTTTTTTATACTCAAATCTGTTGCCGGTCTATTGATCCTTCATGGAAGCATTCAGTTCTGTAGCAATCTCCTATTGTTTTTACATCCAATCCATCACTTTCATAAAATAGAAAAATACTTAAAGCTCCCCTTAGTACTCTGTTATAGTACACTGATTCTTTATGCTGTCTTTCGACAAGAGTCTAACCTATTCCCCTACTTACACACCCTGATCAATACAGTTTACGGATATACTGTAGGTTATATCTACCTGATAATATTACTATTTAAGGGAATTAAGGAAGACCGTAAAGCCTTTTATATTAGCCTGGTGATGGGCTTTAATTTTGCAATGAACTTTGTTTTCATTTCATTACCTCATCTAGGTTTGATCAAAAGAGAAGTATTTAGTGACATTAGTCTATACGTTTTCTACTCTATAGAGGCCACTGCCTTCCTGTTTCTGATTACCCGTATGCTAATTGCATTTTATAGAGAAAAGGAACGGTTGAATCAAGAGTTCCAGCGAATAAAGTTAAAAGTTAGTGCTGCTCTATTGGAAGGACAAGAACTAGAAAGACAAAGAATCGGTCAGGAAATCTCTAATTTCATTGGTGATAATATTGAGCTTCTCCAGCAATCTAAAAACTTCAATGATACCCATATCAAGCAATTGATCAAAGATACTCTTAAAACTGTCCGCGACATCAGTCATCACCTGATTGCTCCAGATTTCAAAATCTCTCGTTTTGAATATAGTATTAGACAAATGATTGCCATCATGTCTCCTCAAGGAGTCAAAGTATCCGTTAACTTTAAAAAATGGCCTGAAAACGCTTCTCCAAAAGCATTGCATCATTGCTACCGAATGATACAAGAACTATTAAGGAACAGTATTATTCACCAGAAAGTAGACACTATAGCAATTTCTTTTTCCGAAGAAAACGGAGGGAAGATTATCTATCAAGAACTAGATATAAAAAACGCTTCTTCTATCAAGAATACAAATAGAGATCTCAATAGTATCCGCAGTAGAGCACAACTCCTCCAAGGACAGCTTACCTATAGCTGCTCTAAAAAAAATGGTACAATACTTATTGAAAATTTGGTACTATGAACGGAGTAACTATAGCTACCACAAGCCCCTACTGCACCAATAGAGCCTTTTCTTCTGCAACACCTATACGCGCCACAGCTCCTGCATTAAATGATAAGTAATCATGCTCTATCCCATCCGAAAAAATTACACCTTGGGAAGGCATCTCTGAAGTAACCTCCAATCGATTCTCGGACTCCTGTATCTTACCTGTCACTATCTCTGCACCTGTGCGCTGACTGGCGAATGGCTCCCGTACGACAAACATTAACTCTGACTCCTTTAGCGGATTGTTTACTTGCTTTTTTTCTAAATTACTTTCGAAATACTGGTTTACTCCCTGATACATATTAAAGATAGAGCTTAACCATCCGGTAGCTCCAGATTTAGTGGAAACAATAATACCAGAAGACGACTGCCTTTCCTGCTGTCTGCCAAACTGTAACTGATACCTTGCCGATATATGAGAAGATGCCCCCACAAACAAATCATTGAATGCCAGTAAGCGTTGACCATTATTTAACCTGGCCTCTGCCAAAGAAGCTTCCCTGCAAGTATACTTATTGGATAACACGGCCTCTACCCCACTCATATAACTACTGGTATCGAATGGCAATAGCGGACCATCATAGCGGGAAGTATCTGGGTTAACGCCTAAAATAGGTGCTCCATTAGCATACTTAGCCGTATTCGCCACCAATCCATCTTGACCAACAACTACAAGTAGTTGCTTAGGATCAAAAATAAAGGAGGATAAAAAACTCTTGTCAATCGTCTTGCTTTTTAAGACATGTGTCAACTCTCTTTGCACCTTGGATAATCCTAGTTGGTACTGCTCATGCTCTTCCTTATAAGCCTCAAAATTACCTCCGGAATGTTCGATATAAAAACGTGCCTGTGCTTCGGTATTGAAGCGCTCGATAAGCCCTTGCAGGCGAGTTTTGCTTTTTATGATGATGGCGGAATCCATGGGAAGAATGAAGAATGAAGAATGAAGAATGAAGAATGAAGAATGAAGAATGAAGAATGAAGAATGAAGAATGAAGAATGAAGAATGAAGAATGAAGAATTGGCCTCAAAAAAGTTATGTATCCCACTTTGGGATCACAAATTCTTCATTAATAATTTTTCATTCTTCATTTCTAATAAGTTGTTGCAGGAGATCTGGGGTGATATTCAGGTTGCCTATTTTATCTGCATTATCAGCGAGTTCTCTGAAAGCGAGGGCAATATGGGTTTGGGCATCTGCTTCTCCGGAAAGGGCCATGAGTAATTTCCAATCCATATTCTGGTAAGGTTTCAGGGTTGCCTCTAGGGTATAGCCTCTAGTATCTGCCTCTAGGCGATCATTTTCGTTTTTCAGATCGATCAGTTTCTTTCTGTTATTTTCTACAGAGATGTCTGCGGCTACTTTCATCTCTCGAAGACGTTGGTCGTTGGTCGCTTCCTGCACTTTGGACTCCATCTTCTTTTCGGCAATTTGCTTTTTCTTTTCCTCTACGGCAATTTGGGTATTTAGCTCCGTCTCCTTAATGATACGCTCCTGCTCTACGGCAAAATTTCTACGCTCATAAATCGCCTGATCCGCTTCTTGCTGCAGCTTTTCTCTGGCTTCCGTTTCCATCGCTTTTTCCATTTCAGGTGTTGCCCTAACAGCAATCACATTGACACCCAAGATCTCTACCCCCAACATACTAATCGACTCCGATGCAGTTAGACCTCCCTGAATTTTTTGCTCAATTTCCTTACCGGATCGAATGGTTTCTTTTAATCCTAATCCATGAATAAAAGTAGCGGTAGCAGTTTGAGCTGCATTGATAATCCGTTGCTGTAATTTTTCATAATCATCTTTCTTATAAATACCGTGTCCATCTACCGTAAAGCCCAGTAGTTCTGACAGTTGCTTTGGGTTTTGCACCTTATAGGTGATCTGTCCTTGAATGGTCACCGTTTGATAATCATTAGTCGTCTCACTAAAAATAAAAGGCAGATCATTACTCCCTA
Organism: Algivirga pacifica; assembly: GCF_039543525.1. Taxonomy (NCBI): domain Bacteria; kingdom Pseudomonadati; phylum Bacteroidota; class Cytophagia; order Cytophagales; family Flammeovirgaceae; genus Algivirga; species Algivirga pacifica. Next base: position 7,412 of record NZ_BAABJX010000027.1, on the reverse strand, counting down.
CGGGTACGGCCGCAATAGAAGTCGTAGGAGCAAAATAAAAGAAAGACAAGCCGGTTCCCTCTTTTTTTAGTTTTCCTTTCTGATAGCATAAGACATATTGGGTAGGGTCGAACTGTATATATTTTATTCCGAACATAGCAACGATGGATTTAGAGAATTAATTTGCGTTATTTGTACGCAAATATAACTTCAATAAATTTACTTCAAAATATTTTTGCGTATTTTTTACGCAAACTTTATTTCAAAGTAAAAACCTTCCTTCTCCAGTTGCTGATATTTGTCTTTATTGAAAGTAAATAGCTTTGCCGGGCGACCGCTTCCTTCACTATGTATCTTATCGGTTTCTTGTAAGAACCCAAAGCTCAATAGCTTCTTTCTAAAGTTCCTTCGATCTATTTTCTTCTGTAAAATAGCTTGGTATAATTGTTCTACATCCGAGAATGGAAACTCTTTATTCAAAAGGTCAAACCCAATAGGTTGATAATGTACCTTGGCATGCAAGCGCTCTTTGGCCTTCTGCACAATCACTTCGTGATCAAAAGCCAATTCAGGTATACGAGACATCGGAAACCACTTAGCCTCTTGGGCATCTGTGGCAGCCATCAAGGTTAGTTTTTCCGGGTTCACCAATCCAAAGTAAGCAATCGAAATCACCCTGCCCCTAGGGTCCCTATCCAACTGGTCTCCAAAAGTGTATAATTGTTCCAGATAATTGACCGTGATCCCGGTCTCTTCCTGTAGTTCCCGCTGAACGGCATCCGTCAATGCTTCATCCGTATGCACAAAGCCTCCGGGCAGTGCCCATTGATTTTGATGCGTAGCGTACTTCCGTTTAATTAAAAGTAAGTAGAGTTCTTTTTCCTTATATCCAAATACGACGGCGTCCACCGCTACCTTGATTGCTTGCATTGATTATTCGTCTATGTTGTAATTGGCAAATTGATAAATGAATCCTCATATAGCAAATCCCCCAACCTGATTTCTTCAGGTTGGGGGAAGGTAAAACTGCTATGGATCGCAAGAATCTTGAGCGTAATTAAGTTTGAATATTTATCCGTCACACTAACTACCCAACAGCTTTGTTGAATCGTTGAATTTCAATACTTCGTATTGAGTTGAATTGAGCTTCGCTCGTTGATTCGAGTTGAATCGTTTATTGAATTCAATAAACGATTCAACTCGAATCAACTCACCAAAGGTGAAATTCAACGATTCAACGGTTCAACAAAGCCATTAGGTAGTATGACGGTTATTTTTTCAATCTTAATAACGCTCAATTAATGTTAAGGTCGTAACGTGGACGTTACGACCAGCATTGGGGTCGCCCTTACTGCACCACCAAATTTCTTCCAGAAGGGTATTTAACCTCATACTTCACCCTCAGCACTTTTTTCTGCTTGGGTTTCAGCTTTAACTTCCATTTCAGTGTACCATTATCTTCGTCTTGTTCGGCTCCTGAGATATCTATTAGTTCCACTTTAATATCTTCATCCGTAGAGATCGGCACCTGATCCTTTAGGGCAATTTCTATGGAAGTACTCTTGTTATTTTTCACGGTGATTTCCCAGGACTTAAGTGCCATACGGCTACCTCCAAAGGTACTTTTCTTCGCATATTCTTTTTGTAGCTCCCGTGAAATGGCCACCCCCTTATCCTTACCAATAGAGATCTTCATGGTGTCTTCCATCACCCCCATATCCAATAGGCTTTTTCCTTTATATACCCCTTCAAAAAATAGATTCGCAACTCCTGTCTCCAACTGGTATTCCGTCCAATCTGGAATAAGGGCGGTCAGATAGGCATCCTCAGATAGTTTCGGTACGGCACTGTATTGGTAGGTGGCAGGTACTTGATACTCTACCATCGTCACATCATAAGCCTGATTGTCTGATGGAATGGTGTAAGGCATCTTGATCTCAAACTCTGTGGAGGTATAACTTTTTGAGATGCCTAGAGGAACCAATTGCTTTGGAGCGATAGAGGCTACCGCCTGAGTACGAGCTTCTTTCTTGCGAGTTCTTCCTTGGACTCCATAACCTACAACAACCACTTCTTCGAGTTGTTCCACATCGGCCTGCAATGCAAAGTTCATGGTTCCAGAGTTAATCACCTTCTGCTGTGAGACATATCCAATATAGCGTACTTCCAGTACATTGTTTCCTGTTGGTACATGCAACTTATATCGTCCATCAATATCTGTTGACACTCCTTGGGTAGTTCCTTTAATCACCACGCTAGCCCCGGGTATAGGCTCGCCATTTTCATCCATAACCACTCCTTCGACAACTCCTCTAAACGGCGTATTTACGGCTAAACCACCTACTCTTCCAGCTAAACGATCTGTGATGTAGTTATTAAAAGAAAGATAATAAGGGGACAATTGCGGTATGGTATTATTCTCATCTGGATTCCCTGTAGATAAAACCAATTTAACTTTCTTCCAATCTTCTTCTGTATTCTGGAATACCTTTGCTTTGTACGCTAAGTTAATCGGCGCATCCAACGCATCAATGCGAAGATCATAGTTCGCAACCCATCTAGCCTCATTAATCGTGTAGCGTAAATCCAATTGGTATGTCCCTGCAGTCTTTGTGGAAACGACCACCTTAACTGTGCTACTTGTTTTACCAGACTTTCCATTAAACTGGTTCAGTTGTGCCTGAATCGCTTCCTGTTCCAGTTCTAATTGATCGATACGGCGCTTCAATGCTTTTCGCTTACTTTCAATCTCCATCAGACGGCTTCTATAAAAGTTAGCGGCATTTCGTAAATCTTCGACATTTACTCCTGAATCCCCTCCTAATCGCTTGTTAGCCAGCAACAATGATTTTTCTTCCTCATACACCTGCTGATAGCCTGTAATCTGTTCTAGGCTATCATTGATTACTTGAATACGTTGACGCCATTCCTCCTTTTGTTTACTATTTTTCTTATCTGATAAGAAGTCATAATTATGAGAAACCGACACAATGGTTAAGCTTTTATTACCCTTGGCCTGAATACTCTCCTTATTCACTTTGGAAGGAAGATCCTTAAATAAAAGGGTGGTGTTCCCCTTGGATAAATATACCGAAGCGGTTCGATTGATTTCCGCTCCTTTCTGGTAAACGGTAACCTTTTTTATAGTAGACTTTACTTCTTTTTCTGTATCTGATTGTGCCCATAAAAAAGAAGGTGAAAAAAATATTGAGATAAATATTAAAAAGCGCATAGTTTGTTGGTTATTAGTCATTCGATAAAGAAATCTATTATTCTTTGTTACTTTCTCCTATCTTTGTCAAGATAAATTAGAATTCTCTATTACCAAAATAGTTAATACTAAGAGCTTGTTTATAACCTTATTTTCATGCGCTACCCCTATGATATAGCCTTTTGCACGTTATCCATTAAATAGAATGCATAAGCGTTAAATCATAAATAAAACCTCATCTGACGATAGTGTACAACTTTTTGCAATAGCTATTTTTTAACTCTGTACCTTGGTCAGTCACCTATTAGTAAAGTACTTAGATAACAACTAATTACACCCCTTATATGAAGCTAACTAAAAAGATCATTATCATAGACGACCACCTACTATTCTGTGATGGGCTAAAGCAAATTATCGAAAAGACACTTCCTGCTGATGTCCTTTGCATAAACAACCCTTTAGAGGCCTTAGCAATACAATTATCCGACTTTCATTTAGTTATTGTTGATATGGACATGCCCCAAATGAAAGGATTGGAGTTTATTCAGCAAGCTAGAATCCTGTTTCCAAAACTCTCGTTCCTAATCATTTCCATGCACAACAACCCCTCCCTTATCAAGCGAGCCAAAGACTCTAAAGTGGACGGATACTTACTCAAGGACGAAACTTCTGAAGTGGTATTGAAAGGAATTAAAACGATTTTAGAAGGAGGCTCCTACTATTCTGAAAAAGTACTGCAACTCATCAAGGATGAAGAAAACATTCCCTTACTCACCAAAAGAGAAGAGGAGATTTTGAGACTAATTGTACATGGTAAAATCTTAAAAGAAATTGCTGATGAACTGTGTATTAGCATAGAAACAGTCAAAACACATAGTAAAAATATTAAGACTAAACTGAACATCCATAACAAAGCAGACCTAATGAAATATGCATTAGATAATTTAATACCATAAAAACGAATTGAAGTATTGAAATTCGTAAAACACTTTGTTACTTTTAGCTAAACAATTATGGCTATTTCCTCATGTTGAACTATCGTTTTTTAACCTACTTATTATTACTCCTACCAATTTGGGGACAAGGGCAAAACATGCTCCATTCTATTGATACTATCCAAACAACCCTCAACATATCTTCGATGGTAGAGCTCTACCAAGGAAAAGAATTTCGTTGGAATCAACAACATATACCCAAGCTAGAGAATCACTGGATTTCCAATCCCCATAAGGGACTTAGTTATGAGATAGGTGCCACTTCAGACTGGATAAGGATTCAGTTCTCAGCGGATAACGATTGCCAGAAGATCCTTTATTTTGCTTACCCCAATACCCCTATTATTGACGGGTGGATTGTTGACGAAAACGAAACGGTCACACAATCTTTTCACTTGGGGGTAGAACGTCCTTTTGAGGTTGCCATACCCGAGATCTTCACGGGATATACGATTAAAGTTGACGCAAAAGCACATGAAACATATACCTTATTGGTACATTTTGAATCTTATGGACAGCCCCATCATCCAGAACTGCTTATTGCTGATACTATGCATCTCAAGGAGGTATTCTTTCAATCTACCCTTCTTACAACAGGTTTCCGATCGATTCTATTATCGGCAATTCTCTTGGCTACTGTTTTTGGATTCATCAGTAAGCAACGGCTTTTCTTTTACTATGCATTTCTCTTTACGGGAGTGATTATCTTTTCTGACGCAGAGCTGGGTATCCCCCGATATTTTTTTCATGAAGACCCTTTCAACCTCTTTTTAACCTTACGCCTTTTAGGCAATCATATGACTATTCATGGTATGATGCTGTTTTTATTTCATATCATCAAGAAGTCTCCCCAATCAAAGTTTATTCACTTTGCCAAAAAGCTTCAATGGCCTATTTTTTTTCTGGATTACCCTTTACTCCTATTGTTCTTTATTTTTCATCACGAGTACTATTGGTTGGTCGTAAGTTGTGCTGTTCTTGGAATAGCCTATTCCTATCTACTTGTCTATATCTATTTAGGAATCATGCTTTACAATGGAATAAAGGGGCATCGGGAATCCTTATTGATTAGTCTAATCATTGGAAGCTCCTTGGGAATCGCATTTATTTCCGTCTCCCTCCCACACCTGGGTTTTGTTCAAAGAGAAGCCTCTGTTGCCAATCTTAGCTTCTATATTATTGGCACATTTGAAGCCATGGTTTTTATGTTTTTGTTATTACAATCGACCTTTAACAGCTATAAGGAAAAAATTCGATTGGAAAAGGAATTCTATCAGCTAAACCAACAATTGAACACAGCCCTACTCGATGGACAAGAAAATGAGCGGAACCGCATAGGTAGAGAACTACACGACCATATTGGAGGGAACTTAGCTATCATTAATAAGTCAGAGGATATTCTGGACCCTTCCATCAATGATATTGTCAATAAAACATTCAAAAGTGTCCGTAATTTAAGTCACGGGCTAGTTTCTCCTGAATTTCAGGAAGAAACCTTCGAATGTGCAATCCGTGACTTAGTATTTATCTACAAGCACACTGCCATGAAAGTTTCTGTACAATTCTTCCATTGGCCTGAAAATAGTCCCCTGGACACCCTACAGCACAGCTATCGTATTGTACAAGAACTGTTGCAAAATGGTCTCAAACACAGTGGTGGCAGTTACATACATCTACAATTTTTTGGAGGTACAGAAGGCCGTTTTTTTTATGAAGATGATGGAGTAGGTTTCGATACATCACAAACTACTGAAGGGATTGGCCTCAAGAACATTCATTACCGTGTCAAAGCATTGGGAGCGACGATATTGATTGACTCAGGTAAAGGTGGGACTAGTATTAGTGTTGAGGGACTTCCGTTGAGCAGTGAGCAGTGAGCAGTGAGCAGTGAAGAATGAAGAATGAAGAATGAAGAATGAAGAAAGTTGTTTTAAGTAGAAACGATAAGCAATAACCGACAAACAAATTTTTCAAGTAATAACCTTTTCCGTACAGTTTGTGCATACCATTGGAAAATTAGATCTTTACAAAAAAAAGAGCTATGTACGGAGTAGAAGGCATCAAAAGGGTGGCCACCCTTTGCATTTTAAAAAATGAGAACCGGTTCTTATTATTGAGGCGTTTAAAAGAGCCTAATAAAGATAAATATACACCAGTAGGAGGGAAACTAGATCCTTATGAGTCTCCTTTACAAGCTGCACTTCGGGAAACCTATGAGGAAACTGGTATTGAGCTTTCGAGCATGAGGTATTGTGGCATGCTTACAGAAACGTCTCCCACTAAGTATAACTGGATCAGCTATGTTTATGTCGCAGAGATTGAAGATATGCCTCCTCCTGAATGTCCGGAAGGAACACTGGAATGGATTGATTTTGAGCAGCTGTTAAACATCCCTACTCCCATCACCGATTGGTATATCTACAAGTATTTAATGGAAGAGAAAATGTTTGCCTTCGATGCGGTATATGATGAGCAGCTACAGTTGTTAACGATGAGAGAGGAGTTGGAAGGAAAAACATTATGAGTTTGGAGTTCATTAGAAATTTAGTTTTTAGGGGTATTTTATGATTGTTTGTGATAATATATTTCTTTCGTTGGGAGGAGTTCAAATTTTTGAGGGATTGAGCTTTTCTTTGGAGGAAGGAGAACATATTTGTTTTTCAGGAGCTTCTGGTCGGGGTAAATCAACTTTACTGAAAGTCCTGATGGGACAAGTTTCTCCAGATAAGGGTCAAATTAAGTTTTTTGGGGAAACGCTGAGTCAAAAATCACTGCCGAATATTCGTAAACAGCTCGTCTGGATTCCTCAAAACATTCACCTTCCTGTGGAAAACGGTCACGCCTTATTATCCCTTTTGGAAGCCAAAGACAAGGTGAAAGCTACCCAGTATTATATGGAAAAGCTCGGACTAGATTCATCCCTGATCGATAAAGACTTTTCGAAAATTAGTGGTGGACAAAAGCAAAGAATCATTATTGCTGCTTGTTTGTCATTGGATCCAGCTGTTATTCTGATGGATGAACCTACCGCTGCGCTGGATGAAGGTGCAATCCAATTACTGATCAATACACTCCAAAGCTTAGAAAATAAAACCATTGTCTCGGCCTCCCATAACGCCACATGGCTAGAGTGTGCCCATCGAGTGATCACGCTTTGAATTTTTAATGGCTTTGTTGCAACGAGTCTATACTCTCTAAGGCTCGTTGCTTATTTTTAAATTTTGAAC
>NZ_BAABJX010000026.1:0-129533 GCF_039543525.1 Algivirga pacifica | reverse complement strand
GTTGAGAAAACGCAGTACTGCTGAATCTCAACAGCCCGAAGGGCTACTCAACGAGCGAAGCTCTACTCAACCAGCGGCGTAAGTCGCCTCAACAAAGCGATTTGGTAGTGTGACGAATAAATATTCAACCTTAATAATCGTCCCCCTATTTTTTTGAAAGTATTAAAGAAAGTGAATGAATCTTTATGGAAAGCATTTTAGATCATTGCGTACAATTGGTCTTTTGTAGAATTTATGCAATGAAATTTGTATCTTCTCAAGAAAACCTTGTTGTTCTACTAATGCTTGCTCATTATGAAACAGATTCTCTTTTTTCTATTATCGATGACCTTTTTTTCGGCTAATGCACAGGAAGGACTTGCAAGAAAGGAACCCGACCAACAACGTGTTCTTGCCGAGAAAGAAGACTACTTTTTACCCTTGGATATACAGAAGCAAATCTATGAGGCTTTTGTGACAAGTATAAAAGGAAAACAGAACATTGCATTGAAAGATATGCAAGATTTTTTTGATGCCTACCCTGGAGAACAGAAACCTGAGAGTTGGTTGTACTGGAGAGCATACCTGCAGTTTTACGCCTCTATTTTTTATTTTGAAGCCAAAGATCACAAACAGGCTGAGAAGGAGATTGATTATGGAGTCGATTGTCTGGAAGATATCGAGGAGAAATCAGAAGAAGAGTATGCTTTGCTAGCGCTAATGCAAGGGTATAGTGCTCAGTTCAAAAGTTTCACGAAGTTGTCTACGGGACTCTCGGCAATCAAGTACGCAGGAAAGGCCTTGGATATGGACGACGAAAATCCACGAACCTGTTATGTGTATGGTAGTATCGATTACCATACTCCTAGTTTATATGGAGGGGGCAAAAAAGCAGAAAAGTATCTATTGAAAGCGATACAGCTGGAAGAAGAGCGGGAGGAAGTGAACGAGGAAAGACGTTATGCTCCTACTTGGGGAAAACTGGAAGCCTACGTTTTCTTGATTAAGATGTATATACAAAATTCAGACTCAGAGAAAGCGAAAGATTATATTGTAAAAGCGCTAAAAGAGTACCCAGATAACTATCAAATCGTACGCTTACAAGAAAAAATTGCACAGAAAGGAGAGTGATTTACATCATAATTAACTAACTTTTCCCCATTAAATATAAGATATACCTCCTAACGTCTAACACCAAGGTATATGAAGGGCTTATTTGAAGGACTGATTCAAATACGCGCTAAAAGCTATTTTTTTATTCACTACTTACTAACACTAAGCACTTCTGTGGGTCTGTGCCATTCAAAGTGCTTGATAAACTGTATCAATGATGAACGCCTCATTCAATTCGTTCTTTACTAGAACCAATGAACTAAACGCCTTACTGAAGTTTTATGATGACCATAAGGAAAGTACTGCAGTAGCCATTATTACAGGGGATGAGGGGAGAGGAAAAACACGATTAATTAGAGAGTTTACACAAGGGGTCTCAGATCATACTTTGGTATTGGAAGGGAACAGTAACTCTCTGAATAAGCATATTCCTTATTACTCTTTCCGGTGTATATTATCGGATTATATTAAGTTCCTGCTGAATGTATTAGACAAGCATGAAATTGAAGAACTCTCTTTTGCATTAAAGAAGGAGTTGGGGGTGGCATTGTTACAAATTACCGATTATGTTCCAGAGGTAGCCTTGTTGCTGAATGATTGGACGGAGGTGCCTGATAAGGAAGGGTATAAGAAGATCTCTAATCAGCTGCCTCACTTGTTTATGCTTTTGGTAGAGCAGCTGTTATCGTTTTCCTCTAGAAGGGTCGTGATGGTCTATGATGATCTGCAATACGTGGATAAGGCCAGCTTTTACGTCTTGAATTACATCCTACAACATAGTTCACAATCTAATTTATTTGTATTGATTTCTTATCCGGTACACTCTCAGGAGGTATTGGGAGATGAGATACAATCTATTCTGAATGACCTGGAATGGAGCCGTCTGATGATCAGTAAACTGGTCTTAAAGCCTCTCGGGTTTGAGGATATCTCAGAGGTCGCTCAGGAATACCTGGAGGGATATTGTAGTCGTGAGTTAAAGGAATTTGTATTTGAAGAGAGTGAGGGGAATATTACCCGATTGCTATCGGTACTGGAAAAACTGAAGCTGAATAACTGCTTGTGGAAACAGGATGAGGTATGGCAAACGGATCGTTATGCAGTGAAAACATTACTCAAGCAAGAGCAATACCATAGTGTAACAGAGTTACAAATGAGAAGGCTTTCTTTACAAGGTAGGCGACTCTTGTATTTTGTAAGCTGTTTGGGTGAAGGAAATAAAACCTTTATTCAAGGGGTTTTGGAAATGGCTGAGGAGGATTTACAGATAGGACTGAAGGAGTGTATTGAGTACCAATTGTTGTTTGTATCTAATGAAGGGGTGTATACCTTTAAAGATAACCAACAAAGGGAAGAGGTCTACCGAAAGGTGCCTGTGGAGATCAAATACTATTTTCACTTCTTGATAGGAACTTGCTTTATGCAAGAAGCAAACCTAACCGGGCAACAAAAAAATGTCTCCTGGTTAATGCAGGCTGTTGACCATTTGAATCACGCAGGAGACTATGTTACGGATATCATAGAGTTGGTACGCTTAAATCTGCAAGTAGGAAAGATTGCTCAAGAAAATGCGGATTATGAATCGGCTACCATGCACTTCAATCGTGGGTTGCTATTGTTGGAAAAAGAGGTAGTACCTCTAAAAATATTGATTCCCCTGAAGTCAGAGCTAACACTCAGAAAAGCAGAATGTGATTACTTTTTAGAGGACTTTGACTTGGCTGAAGTAACCTTGGATGAACTGTTGGAATCTCCAGTGGCCTTGAGAGAGAGAATGCAAGCGTATCGTTTTAAGGTATTGATTAATACGCATATTGGTCGTCTAAAAAAGGCTTTTGAGATTTTGAAAATTGCCTTGACGGAGCTAGGAGTCGATGTGTCAGAATGGGGAGAGCAAGAAGTAAAGGAAGAGGTCCAAAAGGAAGAGCAGAAGTTACAAGAAGTCATAGATCATATAGGGTTGGAAGGACTTTTAAAAAAGCAACCTGATCGCGAGCAAACAGAGGAGGAGATCCTCTTGCTGGAGTTACTGTATGTTGGGGGAATTGCGATTAATTATGCTTCGGAGACCTTGATGATTTGGCAGAGCTTGAGGATTATCAACCTTGGGGTAGAGACAGGGTTGAATCAATATACCGCTTTAGCACTGGTGACTTATGGACGGATGTTGATAGGTGTTTATCAACACCTGGAGAAAGGGTATACGTTTGGTGAGTTGGGGTTGTCCCTTCATTATGAGCTTCAAGATCTTTCTTTGCGTACAAGGGTCTCAGGGGTATTTAGCTTTTTTATCCATTTCTGGAAGAAGCCATTGAAGGAAGTGATCCCTGTTTTGAGGGAAGGAGTGGAGATTGGCTTGAAAGCAGGTGATCCATATGGTTCTTTTGTCTTGCAAACTCACTTGGTCAACTGTAGATTTATTGCAGGGGAATCTCTGAAAAAGTTGCAGGATGATATCTATCAGCTTACGGATACTCGTTTCAAGAATTTCACCTCTTATATTCTGGATTATCACCGAGAGTTATTGTTAGCGCTGACAGGAGAGAACTTATCTTTTGCCTTGGGGGAGTCTACTCAGGTAGAAGTGAATGCTTTTGCGCATGAAGAAGCATTCTATCGTTATTATGTGACGGGAAAGTATGCCTTTTTCTTTGGGTATTTTGAGGACGCAATGCATGCGTTTACCCAAGCCAGAATGTCTTGGTTCTTGCATAAAAGTTCACCGTTGTACTCTGAGACTTTATACTATTATGCTTTGTCTGTGATGCTCAATTTTCAAAATATTGAGCCGGAAGAACGCAAACATTATCTTGATGAAATACAGGATTTGATTGATCAGTTTGTATTATGGCAACAGTCCAGTCCAGAGAACTTTCAACATAAGTGTACCTTGCTTTATGCAGAGTATCAAAGGGTCACCGGAAGGGCAGGAGATGGAGAAATGTATCAGAAAGCGTTGGAGGAGGTCGAAAGTACTCCTTACATACAAGATAAGGCTTTGATCCACATTTTACTCATGCGTTATTATGTGGTAGGGAGAGGAGTAGTGACCGAGGCGACAGACCAATTTAGAAAGGCCATCCATGCCTTAAAGAAATGGGGGGCAAAGGCTGTAGAAAAGCAGCTGCACAACCAATATCGTTATTTGCATGACGGTATGGTATCTACCATGGCGACCTATGCTTCCATAGGAGAGTTGCAGTTACACTTTACCGATAAAGTATCCATGGGGGCTATTGTCAAGAGGTTACTTATCCTTGCCATGAAGCAAACGGGTGCAGATAAAGCAACCCTTATTCTTGAGGAACAAGGACAGCTTAAAGTATTAGGGAAAGGAAACGCCTTGGACTTTTCTATTCGTTATTATGAGGACCCTAAGTTCATTAAGGATACAGAGCTAGAGTTTTCGGTTATCCTGTATGCGTATCGTAAGAAGGAAGTGGTCAACTTAACGCCAGAGAGTAATCATAGTCTGCATCTACTTCATAATCGTAATACAGATGTACGCTCGATGCTTTGTGTTCCTGTCAGTATGCCTAACGGAAGAAACATCATATTTTCTCTGGAAAGCTCCTTGGTCAGCAATGTGTTTACGTCGGAAAATATTAAGAAGTTTAATATGTTGGCCAGTCAGGCAGCCATGAACATGTATAATGCTTTGGTGCATCAACAAACAGTACAGCTAAATGAACAATTGAGGCAGGAAGTTAAGGAAAAAGCAATGCTCAATGAGTTTATTGAGGAGCAACGTATTCAGCACATTGGACAGATTAACGAAACACAGGAGGCAGAGCGAAAGAGAATTGCACAAGATTTACATGATAGTATAGGGGGAATGCTTTCCTCTGTCCGTATGCGCTTTAAGGACTTCTCCAAAGATATTACAGAGGAGAGACAGCAGCAGTATCTACAGGTGGTTGGGATGTTAGACCAAACCTTCCAGGAGGTAAGACGTATTTCTCATAATATGATGCCTGGAGCATTGATCAAGTTCGGGTTAGATTCTGCGCTCCAAGATTATCTGGAAGATTTACAGATCGCCTCAGAACTGGATGTTTCCTATCACGTATGGGGAAATGATGAAGAAAATCGCTTGCCTGCTAAAATGGAAATGAATCTTTTCCGTATTTGTCAGGAAATAACGCAAAATGTCATTAAACACGCCAAAGCGAGCAAACTTAGTGTGCAGTTGATGTATCACGAAGAAAGCCTCAATATTATTATTGAGGATAATGGAGTTGGCTTTGATACCTCCCTGGAGTATAAGGGAATCGGTATTGATAATATTATGTCTCGGGTGAAGTTCCTGGGAGGAGAGGTGACCATAGACTCTTTCCTACAAAAGGGAACAACATTTCTACTCGATATACCAATAACAAAACTAAACAAACAAGAGTCCTATGAATACAATTAAAGTATTAATCGCTGACGATCACAAAATGTTTATCCAAGGGATACGCTCTCTGCTCGCAGAAGAAGAGCATATCGAAGTGGTTGGAGAAGCACATAATGGTAAAGAGGCCCTACAATTTTTGCAAGAAACCTTGGTAGATGTTCTTATTCTGGATATCAGTATGCCAGATATGGATGGTATTGAAGTGACTGAGCAAGTGGTAAAACTGCACCCTTCCGTTAAGATTCTAGGGTTATCGATGCACGGGGAAAAACGCTTTATCGCTAACATGATGAAGAAGGGGGCACATGGTTATGTGCTAAAGAATACAGAGAAGGAAGAATTGGTAGAAGCTATTGAAACAGTAAACAAGGGAGAGAGCTACTTGAGTGATGAAGCTTCCAAAGTGTTGCTTTCTACGTTTATCATGCAAAACCGTAGAGAATACCTCAACGACACGCTATCCGAAAGAGAAATTGGTGTCTTAAAAGAGATCGCCAATGGGTATACAACCTACCAAATCGCAGAACGCTTGTTTATTACCAAAAATACGGTAGAAACCCACCGAAAAAATCTACTGTTAAAGTTAAAAGCCAAGAATACCGCAGAGTTGGTGCAGATTGCTTTCAAGCAAGGGATTATTAGTTAAACTATCTTTGTGGGTGCAGCGATGCATCGCTGCACCCACAAAGCGACTACTTGTGATTTTTTTAAATCCCCTTTTTCAGTGAATGGTATATGTGTTTAAAATAAAACCTTTGTAGAAGGGAGAAGTCTACTTAAGGCTACTTCACGAATACACGGTTATGCAAACGGAGAGGAGCTGCGGCTTCAAAACGACAAACATATGATACTAATTGCGGATAGTGGATCAACTAAGACAGATTGGTTAGTGATTGAAGGGGGGGAGAGAAATGGCTTTCAAACAATAGGGTTGAATCCATATTTTTTAACAGAAGAAGAAATTTCTCAGAGAATATCTGAGGATGTGGCTGTAGCATTGGATCCCAACAAAATAGAACATGTTTATTTTTATGGTGCCGGATGCGGTATTGTAGAAAAGCAACAAATTGTACAGAGAGCGATTGCTTCTTCTGTGAAGGAAGCTTGTATAGAGGTAAATAGCGACATGTTTGGCGCGGCCAGAAGCTTGTTTCAGGAGGAAAAAGGGATTGCCTGTATCTTGGGTACAGGGGCCAACTCTTGTGTGTATGATGGAAATTCTATTGTGGATAATGTGAGCTCTCTGGGATATATCCTGGCGGACTGGGGTAGTGGTGCTGTACTGGGAAAAGAACTGATGAGTGCTATACTGCTAAGAAAACTTCCTACGGAGGTATTGCAGGATTTTTACGATCGTTATCAGTTATCCAGAGTACAGATCTTGGAGCGAATTTATCGCAGCCCAATGCCTAATCGCTTCCTGGCATCTTTTGTCCCTTTCTTGAATGACTGGAAGGAAACAGAAGAGTGTCGTCACATCCTTAAAGACAGCTTCTCGAAATTCCTGGATTACTATGTGCTGAGTTACAAAGAAGCAGAGGAAGGTGCCGAGGTGAGATTTGTAGGATCTATCGCCTATCACTTCAGAGAGCTTTTACAGGAAACCTCTGAGGAGAAAGGAGTGAATATGGGACTTATCCAAAAGCAACCTATTGCTGGACTGGAGACGTTTCATAAGGGATGTAGTGAGAATATTCTAAATGGGAATACACTCAATGGGAAAGTACTGACGGAAACAACGACGGCTATGAATGGAAAAGTCATAGAGGTAACTCCTCAGTTTCGATCAGAGACAACGTTTAGCGCTACTAAGGAGAAGTAATAATTGTTTCATTGATAAATTTGTGGACTATGGATATGCTTGTCAAACTCTACGATCTACCCCATCCTTCTACTTGGCAGGAAAAGACCAAGCAACTACAGTTGGAAGGCATTGAAATACGCCATGCAATCGCCCCAGAAAAGCATGTGATTGTCGATTGGGTAAGAGAGCATTTCAATCCACATTGGGCCAGTGAAGTAGAAGTAGCATTTATACAGCAACCCGTTTCCTGTATTATCGCGACCCACGAGAAGCAGATGATTGGTTTTGCCGCTTACGAAGCGACCGGCAAAACATTTTTTGGTCCTACAGGAGTCTTGCAAGCCTACCGTGGATTGGGAATCGGAAAAGTATTACTTTTGGAAGCATTGCAACAACTGAAGCATATGGGGTATGCTTACGGAATTATTGGAGGGGTTGGCCCGGTAGAGTTTTACGAGAACGTGGTAGGAGCTACGCTGATTGAAAATTCTACGCCGGGGATATACAGAGGAATGTTGCGATAGAGACAGTGAGCAATGAACAGTGATCAGTGAACAGTGATCAGTGTGAATGTTTTATAGTCGTAAGATTGAAGCTGTCGTATGGTATATAGTTATTGTTTATAAACGATAAACAATAACCAATAAGCAATAACCGATACCCCCCTTGAATAACTTATTCATATTTTGTAATTAACAAACAAACACTATGTCAGTTTCAACCGAACAGCCAATGAAAAAAGCTGCCTCTCAAAAGGTAAAGCAAAACCCATGGACCTGGATACCTTCTTTATATTTTATTCAGGGATTGCCTTATATCATGGTGATGAGTGTGGCAGTGACCATGTATAAAACACTGGAGATCTCCAACACTGAAATAGCATTATATACCTCTTGGTTATACCTTCCTTGGGTAATTAAACCTATCTGGAGTCCTTTCGTAGATTTGGTGAAGACGACCCGATGGTGGACCTGGTTGATGCAGGTGGTTATTGGAGGAGCTTTGGCAGCGGTAGCACTGACATTACCTATGGCCTCCTTTTTACAATACTCCTTAGCTTTTTTCTGGTTGGTGGCGTTTAGCTCGGCAACTCATGATATAGCAGCCGATGGTTTTTACATGAAAGCGCTCTCGGACAGTAATCAGGCTTTTTTCTTGGGAATACGCAGCTCTTTTTATAGAGTAGCGATGCTGACAGGACAAGGGGCTATTGTGTATATTGCAGGGTACTTATACGAAGATATGGGTATGCAATACGATTATGCTTGGATGTGGGCATTTTTGGCATTGGGGGGATTGATCTTAACAGGAGGACTTTATCATATGTTCCTTCTGCCTAAAGTAGAGGAAGAAAAACAAGAAGATTATACTGCTAAGGATATCGTCAAAGGACTTCAAGATACTTTTGTGACGTTCTTTAGCAAAAAAGGAATCTGGCTATCCATCGCTTTTTTATTGACGTTCCGTTTGGGAGAGGCGCAATTGGTTAAGTTGAACATCCCATTTATGTTGGATGAATTTGCCAAAGGTGGTTTGAATATGACAGCTAAAGAGCAAGGAATCATTTACGGAACAATCGGAATGGTAGCTCTTACCTTAGGAGGTATCTTGGGGGGTATCGCACTTTCCAAAAAAGGATTGAAAGCATGGATCATGTGGATGGTGTTAGCGATTAACTTACCCAATGGAGTTTATGTACTATTATCAGCTTTCTTGCCAGATACCTTGCAGTTGGCGGGATTAACAGACTTCTTAAACCTTTTCGATACGTTCTTTGAAGGAGTAGGCTTCACTTCTGAGCCAACAAGATTATTCTTTATCTCTATAGGAATTGCGACAGAACAGTTCTTTTATGGGTTTGGGTTTGCAGGATACCTCATGTACATGATCTATATCTCACAAGGACAGTTTAAGACTTCTCATTATGCGCTCTGTACTGGATTTATGGCAATGGGAATGATGTTACCGGGTATGGCTAGTGGTTATATCCAAGAGATGGTAGGGTATACCAGTTTCTTTATTTGGGTATTGGTCTCTGCCTTACCTTGTTTATTGGTAACACCACTACTTAAAGTAGATCCAAACTTCGGTAAAAAAACAGCCTAACCTCAACAGGCTTTTTATAAGAAAATATTTTTGGCTTTTGACAGGATTACAATCCCATCAAAAGCCATTCTTTTAATTAAAATATTTGTTTGTCATACTGCGAACTCGCGTTTAGTTGAATCGTTGAATTTCAATACTTCGTATTGAGTTGAATTGAGCTTCGCTCGTTGATTCGAGTTGAACTGTTGATTGATATTCATACTTATACAACGATTCACACGCCATGTAATGGTCGAATCAACGAGCGAAGCTCAATTCAACGCTCCGAAGGAGCAATTCAACGATTCAACAGAAAAAAGTGCCTAGCCATGAAAAAAATACCTTTTCTACAATACAAAAACAGCGAATGGGTTAATGCCCAATTATCTTCTATGACCCTAAAAGAAAAAGTGGGACAGCTCTTTCAGGTAGCCGCTTTTTCCAATAGAGATCAAGAGCATGTGGACTATATAGAAACGCTAATCAAGGAACATAAGATTGGTGGACTAACCTTCTTTCAAGGGGAACCCGTAAAACAGGCGGAGTTGACCAATCAATACCAAGCCTTATCGAAAGTACCTTTGTTTATCAATATTGATGCAGAGTGGGGGCTAGGAATGCGTCTGGATAATACCGTGAAGTTTCCTTACCAAATGGCCTTGGGGGCTATTCAGGATAATGAACTGATCTACCAAATGGCGAGACAAATTGGTAAGCACTGTAAACGATTGGGGGTGCATAGTGCCCTGGCACCTGTGGTGGATGTAAATAACAACCCCAACAATCCTGTGATCAACTACCGTTCTTATGGGGAAAATAAATATAAGGTTGCAGAAAAGGGAGAAGCCTATATTCGAGGATTGCAGGATGAAAATATTCTGGATAACGCCAAGCACTTTCCGGGGCACGGGGATACAAGCGTAGATTCTCACCTTGACTTGCCCGTATTGCCTCATTCGGCAGAGCGCTTGGAATCTTTGGAGCTTTATCCTTTTGAAGAGCTACAGAAGGCGGGGATGAGCAGTGTGATGTCTGCACACCTCAGCATTCCAGCATGGGATGATCGTCCCAACGTTCCAGCGACCTTATCGGATAAGATTCTACAGGGAATCCTTCGTGATAAGATGGGCTTTGAGGGCTTGGTGATTACGGATGCGATGGATATGCACGGCATTACCAACCATTATCCGGCAGGGGTGTCCGATAAACTGGCTATTATTGCTGGAAACGATATCATCACCAATAGCAAAGACGTACCGGCCGGTATTGAAGGAATCTTGGAAGCGGTAGCACAAGGGGAAATCACGGAAGCCTTGATTGACGAAAAAGTGCGAAAAGTACTCGCCATGAAACAATGGGTAGGACTTGCAGATTATCAACCAATTGTATTGGATGGGTTGATCGAAGACCTCAATGACCAGGCTTCTGAGGAGTTGAACTATACCCTTTCGGCAGCGGCGACCACAGTACTTCCAAAAGAAGAGAACTTCTTGCCGTTAAACAAAACCAAGAAAACAGCATTCCTATATATCACCAACAAAGGAAACACGGTATCCAGCCGTGATGCTGTAGCCCATCATTTGGCAGATATGGCAACCAAGCGAGTAGAAAACAATTTTGCCAAAATTGTGGAGGAGCAATGGTCCGATGCAGCACATTATCACTGGAATGAGCAAGAAGGAATAGAAGCATTGCAGAAGCTGGTCGAAGAATGCAAACAGTATGAGCAATTGGTCATCAGCATTCATGGGGTGAATATCAAGCCTTTCAATAATTTCGATATTCCATTGGAAGCGGTGCCTTACTTACAACAGCTGTATACGAATATACCAACAGCCTTTGTCTTGTTTGGAAATGCCTATGCCTTGCAACATTTTCCGCAGGTAGACCAAGCGGCTACCATTATCGTAACCTATCAGGAGAATAAGTTCTTCCAGCAAGAAGCCGTAAATGCCTTGTTGAAGGGTGGGGTATATGATGCGGTTTTGCCAGTGATGGGAGAGGTGAAGGTGTTGTAGGTTTATTAGACTTAATGACGATGGGTTTGATGGGTTGATTAAGGTTGAATAATTAAGCGTCATATTTCGTATAGTGACGGATTGAAATCCGCCCCTATGTGATGTCACCCTTTCAGGGTTTTATGGTATAATCCCGAAGGGATGACATCACATAGAGGTGGGTTTCAACCCATCTCTTCGCGTAAGAAGTGTGTCGGTTAATTATTCAACCTTAATTAACCTTAGGCGGAGATGGATATAACTATTGTGTCGGTTATTTTTTCAAACTTAATTATCCCGTCACTATGCGGAATATGACGGATAAATATTCAAACCTAATTATGGGATTCATAATTTCAGCGGTGGATTTTTAATCCATCGTCTGCGTAAGAACAGTATCAGTTATAAACTTATTCCATAGCAATCATTCATTGCTATCCCTGTTTTTTTACGCCCAAAAATAACACCTCCTAACATCCTGTCCATCAAACTAACCCTCTGAGAAACAGTAGCCCCTATCTACTTTCTTAAGAAAAGCTTTAATTTCTTAAAAAAGTTAAATAAAATAGTGAAATAATTGAATCCCTGATTTCAGGGAGTAAAGATCCCTTCCCAAGAGTAATATTTACGCTTATCAAATAGTTGTTAATGATTTTTTAATCAATCATCACCAAATTATGAGATTACTTCTATTATCATTAATGGTGACACTGGTATCTTTTAGCGCATTTGCACAAAGTAAGCTGATATCAGGTAACGTCACAGATGCTGCGGGCGAGCCAATCGTGGGCGCCAACGTAGTTATTAAAGGTACAACACAAGGTACCATGACTGATCTGGACGGTAAGTTTAACTTATCCATCCCAGCAGATATTTCATCACCGGTTCTTCAGATCCGTTTTATCGGATACGAATCAAAAGAGATTACCGTAGGTAATCAAACTTCTTTCTCTATCGCTCTTGCAGAAGATATTGAGCAATTGGAGGAAGTGGTTGTCGTAGGTTACGGCATCCAGAAAAAAAGTGATTTGACAGGTTCTATCGCTACTGTATCTCCAGAAGATATGAACAAGACAGCGATTCCTAACGTATCACAAGCCCTTCAGGGACGTGTAGCGGGTGTTAATATCACTGCTGCAAGTGGTGCGCCAGGTGCAGGAACAAGAGTTCGTATTCGTGGTGTCGGTACGGTAAACGATGCTAGCCCACTTTATGTAGTGGACGGTTTTATCGTAAATGGTAGTATTGATCATATCAACCCGAATGATATCAAGTCAATCTCAGTATTGAAAGATGCTTCTGCTACTGCTATCTACGGTGCCAGAGGTGCGAACGGTGTTATCTTGGTGACCACTAAGAATGGATCAGAGGGCCAAGGAACAAAAATTACTTATGATGCTTACTATGGTGTACAGGAAGCTTGGAAAGCTCCAGATATGCTAAACTCAGAGGAGTATCTAATGGTAATGACCAAAGCATATGAGAATGCAGGTTCTACATTCAACATGGTAGCGCCTTCTAACGATTTAGGTGTTTCTACCAACTGGTTTGAGGAAGTAACGCAAGTTGCTCCTATGCAAAACCATAACTTGAGTGTTTCTGGTTCAAAAGAAGGATTGAACTACTACCTATCTGCTGGATACTTCGATCAGGAAGGTATTGTAAAAGGATCTAACTATGAGCGTCTGAACGTTCGTTTGAATGGAGACTACCAAGCGAAGGATTACTTGAGAATTGGTACAAACCTAACATTAGCTAACGCAAAAGGTAAAACACTTCCTACGGATTTCTATCACGGTATTATCAATGCTGCACAGAAGGTAGATCCATTGACTCCTGCTTACGATGCGAATGGTCTTTGGGGTAGCTCTCCTTATATGGATATCAACAACCCTGTAGGTACAATCGAAAGAGCAAATAATAGATACTCTAACCTAAGAGTAACAGGTAATGCTTACGCTGAAGTAGAAATCTTGAAAGGATTGAAAGCGAAGTCAGCCTTCTCAATGGATCTTTTGAGAAATGACTCTTATAACATGGAGCCTATTTTCAATGTTTCTCCAGACGAGAATAACCTAAGAAATACAGTTTTCAGAGGATACGGAGCAACAAATACTTGGTTGTGGGAGAATACTTTGTCTTACAACAAAACATTTGATAAGCATACAGTATCGGCATTGGTAGGTTATACGGCACAAGAGAGCCGTTTTGAGTCTCTAGGAGTAACAAGAGCAGACCTTCTAGGAGAAAATGAGGCACTTCAGTATATCTCATCAGCGACTAACTTGGAACCACAAGTTTATGGTAGCGCTGCAGAATGGGCGATGTTGTCTACTCTAGCAAGAGTAAACTACTCTTATGATGACAGATACTTAGTGACTGCTAACTTCCGTCGTGATGGATCTTCTAAGTTCGGTCCTGAAAACAGATACGGTAACTTCATGTCATTCTCTACAGGTTGGAAGGTAATCAACGAGGCATTTATGTCAGATCTAAAAGGAGGTCTTTTGGATGACTTGAAAGTAAGAGCTGGTTGGGGACAAATTGGTAACGATAAGATCGGTAACTATGAGTTCGCTACAGCATATAGAAGCTTGGGTAGATATGCTTATATCTTCGGTGTAGGTGGAAGCGAGACTTCTACAGTAGGTTTGGGCCCAATGTCCATTGGTAACACAGCGATCTCTTGGGAGTCTACAGAAACTACTAACTTGGGTCTTGATGTAGCACTATTGGACGGTAGATTGGAAGCTAACTTGGATTACTTTATCCGTGATACTAAAGACATGTTGATCCAGGAGCCAGTACCAATGTATATTGGTTTCAACTCAACGACTGGTGGAACAATTGCTCCAATTACCAACCTTGGTTCAGTAAGAAACAAGGGATGGGAAGCAGTATTGACTTGGAAAGAGACAAGAGGAGATTTCTCTTACTCTGTATCGGGTAACCTTTCTTCAGTAAACAACGAAGTACTTTCATTCGGTAACGACTTGGTAGAGTTTGTAAGCTCTGGTACATTCCAGGCTGGTGCAACGACTAGAACCACTCCAGGTCAACCAATCGGTGCATTCTACGGATATGTAGTAGATGGTATCTTCCAAAACCAAGCGGAAGTAGATGCTCACGGCCAGCCTAACGCTAGACCAGGTGACTTCAGATATAAAGACATCAACGGATACGACTCAGAAGGTAACTTGGTAGAGGGACCTGATGGAGTGATTAACGATGCGGATAGAGACTTTATCGGTTCTCCAATGCCAGACTTTACTTATGGTTTGACATTGAATGCTGAGTATAAAGGATTTGATGTATCAGTATTCTTCCAAGGTGTTCAAGGAAACGAGTTGTTCAATGCAATGAAGTACTTCAACATGACAGGTGGTTTCCCTTACAACAAGAACAGAGAAATCTTGAATGCTTGGAATGGAGAAGGTACAAGCAACGAAGTACCTCGTCTGGATGCTAACGATCCAAACAACAACTTGAGAGTATCAAGCTTCTATATTGAGGATGGTTCTTACTTGCGTTTGAAAAACGTTCAGCTAGGGTATACGCTTCCTTCAGAGCTAGTGAAGAAAGCAGGTATGCAAAGAGTAAGAGTATATGCTAGTGCTCAGAACTTGTTGACGTTCACGAACTACTCAGGACTTGATCCAGAGATCTCGGGTGGTGCATTGAGCACAGGCTTGGATTATGGTACATATCCACAAGCTAGAACGATGATGTTTGGTGCAAACATCGCATTCTAATCGCTGAATGTATTCCTGATGGCAGGAAGCCGACTAGCTTACTGCCATCACTCTCAAAAGATTTTTAGAATATTAGAAGATTAATCTAATCGTTATGAAAATATCTAAGCAAATATTGGTTGCTATGCTGGGTGCAGCATCGGCCTTTACAACCGCTTGTAGTGATGACTTTCTAGACAGAACACAGCAAGCTGCTTTGACAGATGGTTCATACTTCCAAACAGAGGCTGATGCAGAAACTGCATTGGTAGGAGCTTACTCTGTGTTGAACCACCTGCGTATTGCACAAACGAAATTTATCTTGGGTGATGTTTCTACACCTGATGCTGAGAAAGGTTCTACAGCAACGGATGGTGCATATATCGCTGAGATCAAGAACTTTACTGCTGCTGGTGATAACATCGGTTTTAAACTAGCTTGGTATCCACAGTGGAATGGTATCTACTATGTGAATAAGTTGCTTTTGGAGCTTCCTGAGATCGAAATGAGCGAAGCTAAAAGAGCGAGCATCGAAGCACAAGGGAAATTCCTAAGAGGATTCTATTACTTCGAGTTGGCGAAAAACTTTGGTGGTCTTCCATTGATGGATGCTCCAGCGATTGCAGGAGAGTATGACTATCCAAGAGCTTCTTTGGAAGAGACTTATGCATTTATCGAGAAAGACTTGACGGAGGCAATTGCTGTACTTCCTATGAAGTCTGAGATCGGTACTGAAAACATGGGTAGAGCAACCAAAGGTGCTGCAGTAGCATTACTAGGTAAGGTTCAACTTTACGGAAAGAAATTCGCTGATGCTAAAACGACGTTGAAGCGTTTGGTGGACGGTGACCTTGCAGGAGAGTATAGCTTGGTAGAAGGAGATTACGAAGCTATCTTCAGACAAGCTGGAGAGCATGGTTCGGAGTCTGTATTCGAGATCAACTATCTTGGAGATGATAACGGAACTTGGGATAACGGTGGTAACTTCAACACAGTATTCCAGATGCCTCGTCTTTGGGGTTGGGGTTTCAACCAGCCTACGCAAACGTTGGTGGATGCTTTCGAAATAGGAGACCCTAGACTTCCAGCTTCTATCTTGACTTACCTGGAAGCTCAGGTATTGGAGGATGCTGCATTGGGAAGTGTAGTAGCGACTAAAAACTCAGGTTTCTACCAAAGAAAATCTTATATCTACCCAGATGCAAGACCTGACTGGTGGAGAAAGTCTTCTGAAAACTACCGTGTGATTCGTTTGAGTGATGTATACCTAATGTATGCAGAAGCAGCGGCTCAGGATGGTGATGATGCTACTGCTCAAATGTACTTGAACAAAGTAAGAGAAAGAGCAAGAAATGCAGGTATGCTTGACGCTACTCCTGGTTTCACGGTAGTAGATGTAGATGCGACTACGGTAGGTTCTTCTACTGACCTTGATGCTTTGGCACAAGCAGGAAACTTGGTGATCGTAGACATCATGCAAGAGGATTCTCCTTTAGCAGCAGCTGGTGTAACAAATGTTGAAGTAGCTGCTGAAACTGTTGCAGGAGAGGATGTAAACAAATGGGCATTGACTAATGCAGTAGTTATTCAGGCAATTGATGGAACTCCAGTAACATCAAAAGCAGATTTCTATAGCATGTTGGCAGGAAAAGCAGCAGGAACTTCTGTGGCGATTACTTATGCTAAGGTTAACCAAACAATTGCTAACGGAGCAGCTTCTACTACTGTAGCTGCAGATCAAGTAGTAAACGTTAACTTGAGCGAAATCCTTCCAGATGTAAATGCTACAGGTCAAGCACTATTGGATGCGATCTACCACGAGAGAAGAGTTGAGTTAGCTTCAGAGCACCATAGATTCTACGACATCGTTCGTACAGGAAAAGGTGCTGAGGTATTGGGTCCTGAAGGATTCAAAGAAGGAACACACAACTTCTTCCCTATCCCTCAAGAGGATATCGACTTGAGCAACGGGGTATTGACACCAAACCCTTGGCAATAAGAACCGTTTAGGTTTTAGATAGATTATGAGAAAGCCCTCAGCAGTGATGCTGAGGGCTTTTTTACGTTTGGCTTGAGGTTAAATGTTGTCCTTTCCTAAGTATTGATGTCTTCTATAAAGTGATGGGATAATTAAGGTTGAATATTTAAGCGACACAATAGTTATCTCCATCCCCGCCTAGGGTTAATTAGGTTTGAATAATTAACCGACACACTTCTTACGTGAAGAGATGGGTTGAAACCCACCTCTATGTGATGTCACCCTTTCAGGGTTTTATGGTATAATCCCGAAGGGATGACATCACATAGGGGTGGATTTCAATCCGTCACTATACGGAATATGACGGATAAATATTCAACCTTAATTATCCCGTCACTATACGGAATATGACGGTTACTTATTGAACTTCACCTTCTATTATTTTTCTTCAAGTGAGTTTATTTATTCACTGCTATATCCTCTCACTCTCCTTCTTCACATTGCATTCTCACTTAAAGTTGACATAATTATGCCACAATCCCTCGTCAAAAACTATATCCATTTGGTTTTTAGTACTAAACATAGAGAGCCTCTGATACTTCCTGAGTTTGAAGTAGAAATACATGATTATCTAGGAGGACTGTGTAATCAATTTGATAGTCCAGTCTTGAAGGTGGGAGGGTATGTAGATCACATCCATATCTTGTGCAACCTGTCCAAAAATCTGAAAATGATTGATTTGGCAAGACTTGTCAAAGGGAATTCTTCCAAATGGATTAAGTCGCTGGGACCTGAATTTGAACACTTCTACTGGCAAGAGGGTTATGGGGCTTTTTCTGTTACACCCTATGATGCCGATAAGGTAGTTCGGTATATTGAAAATCAAAAAAATCATCATGAAGGGATGACTTTTCAGGATGAGTTTCGCCGTATACTTAGAAAATATGAGGTGGAATATGATGAACGGTATGTTTGGGATTAAATCATTAGGATGAATCAGATTAATGATGGTTTGATTAAGGTCAAATAATTAACCAAAGATTGTTTATGTGAAGAGGTGGGTAGAAGGCTTATCATTCCTATGCACTTCTTAGTGATGTAGTCCATTATGTGGATTCTCGGGGTTATTTATCAAAACCCTGAAAGGGTGACATCACATAGAGGCGGATTTCAATCCGTCACGATAGCGGAAGGATTCAGCTGCCGAATAAATATTCAACCTTAAACAAAAAAAGCTTTCCCCAATAAGAGGAAAGCTTCAGTGATGATTTGAATATGATATGATCGCTTACTTCAAAGTAACTGTGATCGTACCAGAGTAAGTGTCAGGCAATACAAATTCAGGATCTGTTAGATCTTGTACTGATCCATAGCCCAAGTAGATAACAGTAACAGAGATTGTTTTGCTGCTAGGGTTGTAAACACCACTTCCCTGAATTACTGTACCATTATCCAGCATGTCTTGTAGAGGGACTTCTACGGAGTTGTCCAATTCATTCAGGATAATATTCATCTTACAACCTGCACCATAATAGTTTACTACGTCACCTACGATAGTGATCGCATTACAATCTTCCCATTCAGAAGCTTCAACCGTACCGGCAATAGAAGGGTTGCTGTAAGCATCAACATCTCTATCAGCATAGGCAATATTTATGGATTTTCCGATAAATAGGTCTACATCGTCAGAACATGGTAACTCGCCTAAGTTCATCATGTTGATAGAAGCTACATCATACCCAAAGTTTGCTCCTCCGATCTCTACTTTACTATCTGACTCCACATTAGTGATTTCGATTTCAAAAGCAAAATCATCTTCTGATACTTTGTCGTAGATACCTTCCAGCTCAATATATGAAGTATATTTCGTTGCAGGGATTACAACTTTTCCTTCTGTAAGGTCATTGATTTTTGATTCCCATCCAGCTCCTTTTATAGTATAGGATACGGTAACAGAGGCGTTGCTTGGAGTAGCGGTATTCAATTTTACAGGAATTTGAACAGTAGCCCCTTCAAAGAATTGGAACTTATCCATTTCAATTCCTACATAGGAGTCAAAATTAGGTGTTTCAATTTCTTCCTGACAAGCGACAACGCTCAATGAAAGCAGTGCTCCTGCAATGATCTTTGTAAATTTGTTCATCATTGGTTTGTTTTGTTGAATAAAAAAAAGTTATACCGTTATAAAGTGAATATTTTTTATTGGGTGCTTGACAAATATTTCATTTATTATTCACTTTTGAATCCCTGAAAACCGTTAAATGATGTATTTTTTTTACTAAAAACCATTTTATTCTGTAAAAAAGGTATTTAATAATGTTTATATATGCATAAATGTTATTGCAAAAAATAATCGATTGAATATTGAGGGGTGTGAATAATATTGCAGTTTCTGTAAGTATAAAAACCCACCCAACTACTCCTTTTTAAGGAAAGCTTTTGTAATATGGAGGATGCTATTTTGGACTAGCGTTTTTTCAACCTTACCAACGATTTATTTTTCAACTTTATGAGAAAGTCACTTTTAATCTATTTAATCACATTTTTGTGGGGAAGCCAGGTGCAGGCACAAACCCCCGATTCCCTTTTTCTAAACAACATCAAAGAATACCTACAGCAGCAACCTGACGGGGAGATGGCCTCGGAGTATTTGAAGCTTAAAAAGGTTTATAGAGATACGCGTAAAAGAGAGGTCTCCTTTTTCTTCTCGACGCATCTGGAGTACTACCCTCTTCGTGAAAAGCATGTTCAGGAGGTGAAAGAGATATTAAAAAATACCCTTCAGAAAAAATATAAAAACTATCGTGTGACGGTGTTTGTAGGTGAACAATCTCGTGATACCAAGAAAGGAAGAAACAAATGGCTCAAAGGCTATCCGTATGCTCCTAAGCAAACGATAGAGGAGTTATTGCCTAACGCTTACCGCTATACGCAGAAAAAAGATCCCAAAAGAATCATGCAGCCCTTGGCAAAAAAGGGAACGGTACATGTAAAAAATATTTCCAGGCCCTATGAGGTGGAGAAGGGCTTGGCTGGAAAACACCTGGCCTTATGGCATAGCCACGGGTGGTACTATGAAAATAAGCTGGACCGTTGGGAGTGGCAAAGAGCCCGTGTATTTCAGACAGTAGAGGATTTGCTTCCAATGGCTTTTGTGCAGCCTTTCCTGGTGCCTATGTTAGAAAATGCGGGAGCCAATGTATACCTGCCAAGAGAGCGGGATACCCAAAAGCATATGGTCATTGTCGATAATGATGACCGAGTGCAGGGCTATCAGGAGCATATAAAAGTACAAGCTGGAGGTACGGGCTTTGCTGTAGGAAAAACCCCTTATCAGGAGAGAGAAAACCCTTTCCAGCAAGGAACATTCCGTACATTTAAGGGACAGACCAAGGCAGCGGAGGCTATTGCCTGGAGACCAGAGATTCCTGAAACCGGAGAATATGCGGTATACGTGTCTTATGGAAAGCATAAAAGTGCTACAACAGCGGCTACCTATACGGTACACCATAAAGGAGGGAAAACAGATTTTGAAGTGAACCAGCAAATGGGCGCCGGTACTTGGGTATACCTGGGTACTTTTGAGTTGGAGAAAGGAAATACAGCAGCCGTAACCCTATCCACTAAGGCCAAAGGAATAGTGACAGCCGATGCAGTTCGTTTTGGTGGTGGTATGGGAGATATTGCCCGAAATGGCAAGCTTAGCGGAAGGGCACGTTACCTGGAAGGCGCACGCTATTATATGCAGTTTGCCGGGATGCCGGATACATTGGTCTATACCACTACGGATGGAGAGAGTGACTATAGAGATGATTATAGAGGAAGAGGCGAATGGGTGAACTACTTGGTTGGAGCTCCTATGGGACCCAATAAGGAACGTAAAACAGAAGGATTGAATATCCCTATTGACCTTTCGTTGGCATTCCATACAGATGCCGGACACTTGTTGAGCGATACAACAGTCGGTACCTTAATGATCTACAGTACGCTGGATGCGGAGACGGAAAAGTACTTCCCGAATGGCGTATCTCGTTATGCTAATAGAGATTTAGCAGATATCGTACAGACACAAATTGTGGATGACTTAAGAGTTCTGACAGACTCTATTTGGACGAGAAGACCTATGTGGGATAAACGTTACTCTGAGGCAGCCTTACCTAATGTTCCTTCTATCTTATTGGAACTACTATCCCATCATAACTTTCAGGATATGAAGTTTGCATTGGATCCAAATTTCCGTTTTGACGTATCCAGAGCAATCTATAAAGGAATATTGAAGTATATGAGTGTACAGCATGGGTATGACTATGTCGTACAACCTTTGGCGGTTCGAGCACTTTCGGCGGAGTTTGTAGAGGAAGGAAATGTAAAGCTGAGTTGGAAACCAACCATTGATCCTTTGGAACCAACGGCTTTACCGAACAGATACGTAGTGTATACCAAGAAAGAAGGAGAGGGGTATGATGTCGGAAGGGTAGTGACAGAGCCGACAATTGTTTTAAGAAACCTAGACCGTAGCAGTATTTATAGCTTCAAAGTAACAGCTCTGAATGAAGGAGGAGAGAGTTTCCCTTCTCATGAAATTGCGGCTTGTTACACCGGAGAGGAAACGGTATTGGTAATTGACGCTTTTGATCGTGTATCAGCTCCAGCCACCATAGAGGCAGAAGGGGTACAGGCATTTGCGGATCATATCGACCAGGGCGTTGCTTGGGGAACAGACTTGTCTTACATAGGAAGTCAGTATGATTACCGTACGGATTCTCCATGGCAGGATGATGATAATCCGGGACACGGAGCCAGTCATGCAGATCATGAAACAGCCTTGGTGGCAGGAAATACATTTAATTATGCGTTGACCCACGGACAGGCTATTTGCGGAGTAGGCTATTCTTTTGTGTCCGTGAGCAGAGAAGCTGTTGAAGAAGGAATGGTAGATCTAGAGGCTTATAAAGCCATAGATATCATATTCGGGGAGCAGAAAACGACGGCAGCTCAACGAAAGGGTATACCAGATCGTTATCAGGTGTTCCCTGTAAAATTCCGTCAGCAATTACGTCAATATTTTGCCCAAGGAGGAGCTGCCTTTTTATCTGGAGCCTATGTAGGTTCTGACTTATTTTTTGAGGTGAATGGATTGCCGAAGGCCACAGATCACCCCGATATATTGTTCGCCAGAGATGAACTCCAAATGTTGGGAAGAACCAATCAGGCAGACCGTAAAGGGCAGATCATTGCTGAGGATAAGCGCTTTTCATCCTTAGCCAATATACAGTACAATAAGGCCTTGAACGATACAATCTATGCGGTAGAGTCTCCAGATGGAATAGAACCCATGACAGAGGAAGGAAGAACCATTGCACGTTATAGCAGCAATAGTATTAGTGCTGGTATTGCGGTAGAAGGAGCAAGTAAAAAGGTGATTCTGGGATTCCCATTTGAAACTATCCAAGGGGTTGAGGTTAGGGAAAAAGTGATGGAGGATGTGCTGAGGTACCTTTTAATGAAGAATGAAGAGTAGTGGGTTTCGTTGAATCGTTGAACCGTTGAATTGAGCTTCGCTCGTTGATTCGAGTTGGACTGTTGTATGAGTATCAATAGATCAATCAACAGTTCAACTCGAATCAACGAGCGAAGCTCAATTCAACTCAGCAGCTTGCTGCTGAAATTCAACGATTCAACACTATAGGCTTACACCGAAATATAATTTTGATGATACCAACATCACTTTACTTATATACCGTAAATTGGGTAGCTTTCAAAATACTGAATTTCTGTGATGTTTTTGGTGTAAGATTATAGTTCCTTTGTAATGTAAGCAATGACAAATAGAACAAACAGATATAAGACTTTAATACTAAACTGACAAAGTCATTACACTTCAAGTGTTATAATAATTGAATTGGTCATAACATTCGTATACGAAATGTTTATAAAAGGTTTTAAGTAGTTGATTTGATTGGTAAGTTTATTCTTTGGGAAAAGGCAGTGATCTTCACAAGCCTTTTTTTTTGTGTAAAATGTTGAATCGTTGAATCGTTGAATTTCACCTTAGGTGAGTTGATTCGAGTTGAACTGTTGATTGATCTATTGATACTCATACAACAGTTCAACTCGAATTAACGAGCGAAGCTCAATTCAACTCTCCGAAGGAGAAGTTCAACGATTCAACATTTTATTATCTTTGTGCTTTCCCACAATAACCCCACTTTATTTCTATAAAAAAGGGAAATATTAGAATAGCCGTTTTCAGGGATATGAGGTTATACGGAACTCTATACATTTACATTATTGAAATTTGCCAATAACCATTAGAGCAATTTAGTGGAATAAAAATGAGGATTGTGAAAAAGGATTTGAGAAGGTACGCAGTCGTAGTATTTACGATATTGATTTCAACGCCATTGGCTTGGGCACAAGGGCCAGCCAAAAGAGAATTCAGAGCTGCTTGGGTAGCATCTGTAGCCAATATTGATTGGCCTGTGAAAAAAGGTTTATCCGTACAGGAGCAGAAGCAGTCTTTTGCGAATATCCTGGATGAGCACAAGGCGAGTGGAATGAATGCGGTGATTGTACAGGTTCGTCCTACTGCAGATACTTTTTATCCTTCGGCTAATGAGCCTTGGTCAGAATACTTGACCGGAACACAAGGAGAGATGCCAGGTCCTTATTATAACCCTTTGGCATTTATGATTGAGGAGGCACACAAGAGAAACCTGGAGTTTCATGCTTGGTTTAATCCTTACCGTGCCAATATGCGTGACTCTTTGGATCAATTAGCGGAAACGCATCCGTTGAGAAGCCATCCGGAGTGGTTTGTACATTATGGTACACGTTGGTACTATAATCCGGGTATTCCAGAAGTGAAGGATTTCGTGATTGGAGAGATCATGGAAGTGGTAAGACACTACGATATTGATGCCGTTCATTTTGATGATTATTTTTATCCGTACAAAGTAGCAGGAACGGAGTTTCCAGATAGCTTGGAATATCAAACGTATGGTGCGGAGCAATTTGAAGATGTAGCGGATTGGAGAAGAGATAATGTTAATGTTTTCGTAAAGGAGATTTCAGAAAAAATCAAAAAGGAGAAACCATTTTTGAAATTCGGAATTAGTCCTTTCGGAGTATGGAGAAATAAGAAAGATGATCCAGAAGGGTCCGATACCAATGCTTATACCAATTATGATGGCTTATATGCCGATGTATTGCTTTGGATGAAAGAGGGGTGGATTGATTATGTGGTGCCTCAGTTATACTGGAAAATAGGCCACCGTGTTGCAGATTATGATGTGTTGGCACGTTGGTGGAATGAGCACGATTATGGACGTCATATCTATATTGGACACGGCTTGCATAATGTGAAAAAATGGGAAGCAACGGAGCTGTCTAAGCAGTTGGAGTTGAATAAGCAACTGGATAAAATTAACGGAAGTGCTTACTTCAGTTCTAAATGGATCACAGGAAATGTGGCAGGAGTGCAAGATAGTTTGAAAAGCTATTACAATGAACCTGCATTAATGCCTGTTATGTCTTGGTTGCAAGCACCAGCATTGGCAGCAGCACCGGAGCTGAAAGAAGTAGGCGGGAAGTACAAAGAGGGAATTACCCTGAAATGGGAAGATGCCTTGAGTAGTACAGCCACTTATTATGCTGTATACCGTGCGATACTTCCAAAATCTGGAGAGACACCAGATTTCAAGTTACTGACGACCGTAAGAAGAGGTTTAAAAGACGAACAAACTTATACAGATCACACCTGTGAGGCGGGAGAGAAATATGTCTATGCTCTCTCTGCGCTCAATAGGTCACACCACGAAAGTGCGCCGCAGATGCAAGCCATTAAAGTGCGTCGTTGGTGGAAAGCTAAGAAACTAGATTACCAGCCTCAAGTACAAGAACTGCCTGAGGTAACCACAGATATTAAGTAGTAAATTGAGTTGGATTATATAGTAAAGTGAAAGGAATAATAGTTACGAGAGAGGTAACTATTAAAGATTTTATAGACATAACGGTGTTAGTTATTAAGGCTGCTGGACTTTGTCCATCAGTCTTATTACAAACTAAAATTATATAATGAGACGTTTGAAACGACGATCATTATTGCTATAAGAGTAATTTTCATTTTTATCGGATTGGGTTAGAGGCTGAGCCAGATGGTTCAGCTTCTTTTTTGTTTAGGCGGCTTGCGCCGCTGGTTGAGTAGCACTGCGTGCTGTTGAGTAGTGCTTCGCACTGTTGAGAAATAGGGCCTACTAGGACCTGTTCATAAAAAATCGCATTACCGAGTTGTATGAAGTACGATACAATGCACAAACATAACTCAACAATGCGAAGTATTTCTCAACAGCACGAAGTGCTGCTCAACAATGTGAAGCACTACTCAAGTTCATAAAAAATCGCATTGCCAAGTTATATGAAGTACAATACAATGCACAAACATAACTCAACAATGCGAAGTATTTCTCAACAGTACGAAGTACTACTCAACAGTGCGCAGCACTACTCAACCAGCGGCGTAAGCCGCCTCAACTATGCTTCGCTGCTAGCCGCTAGCTCAACACAAAGACAAACCACTTCCATGGCTTTCTTGATCTCCTCAATAGAAGGATATGTCGGAGCCAAACGGATATTGCTGTCTTTAGGGTCGTTCTTATAAGGGAAGGTAGCACCTGCTCCAGTTAGTTTCACACCAAGTTCATTTGCCAAGGCTACGACTTTCTTTGCTTGTCCTTCGTTCAAGTCTAAGCTGATAAAGTAACCACCATTAGGGTTGGTCCAATTAGCAAGGCCTTTTCCTCCTAGCTCTCTTTCCAATACTTCCAGTACGGCATCAAACTTAGGCTTGATGATGGCAGCGTGCTTTTTCATATGTTCTTTCAGACCATTGAAGTCCTTGAAGAAACGCATGTGGCGTACTTGGTTCAATTTATCTGGTCCGATGGTTTGGAACGCAAGGTGTCCTCTCAACCACTCCATATTATTCTCGCTACCCGCTACGGCAGATACCCCAGAACCTGCAAAAGTAATCTTGGACGTTGAGCCAAAGATAAATACGCGATCTGCTTGGTTTGCTGCTTTACAAGCTTCCAAGATGTTAGCCAAGGCATCCCCTTCTTCATTTAGGTGGTGTACTGCATAAGCGTTGTCCCAGAAGATACGGAAGTCATTGGCTGCTGTAGTCATGTTAGCCAAACGGTATACCACTTCCTCAGAAACAGTTAGTCCGGTTGGGTTAGCATATTTAGGAACAACCCAGATTCCTTTGATACTGTCATCTGCTTTTACCAATGCCTCTACTTGCTCCATGTTAGGGCCATCTGCATCGATGTCTACTGTGATCATCTCAATACCAAAGTGTTCACAAATAGCGAAGTGACGGTCATATCCTGGTGAAGGACAGATGAACTTCACTTTATCTAGTTTGCCCCAAGGTTTTTCACTTCCTGCAACACCATGTGACATGGCACGGGCTACAGTATCGTGCATTAAGGTAAGACTTGAGTTTCCTCCAATCACCACTTCAGCTTCTGAAGATACTTCCAAAAACTCCTTGAAGAAACTTTTCATTTCAGGAATACCATCCAATCCACCGTAGTTGCGAGGATCATCTCCTGTTGCCGTTCTGTAATCATCAGCCGTTACAAGATCCAACATGGCAAGAGAAAGGTCCAGTTGTTCCGGTCCCGGTTTTCCTCTTCGCATATCCAGGTCAAGATTCTCCGCTTTCGCCTCTTCAAACCTTGCTTTTAGGGTATCCAGTTGTGTTGTCATAATCGTAAATATTATTTGTAAGGGGGTATTTTAGTTATGAAAAAAGAATTCAGATGCTTGTTTGTCTTCATCATTCAAAGTTAATAACTAATTCGAATATTAATAATGTATGAAGGAATCATCTAATTAATTTTTAATGGAATAAGGGATAGTTTGTGAATTTGTGATTTGGCTAACGTAGAGGCCCTGAAGGGTAGCGATGACTTTTTAAATAACATGTAGGGTAGCTGTAAAGGGATTTTTTGGACTTTTATAAGTAACTCCTTGTCTTTCTGCTATGTTGCTGTTATCAATTGATAATGGGTTAGTGAAGAGTGTCTGTAGGTTAATAACATTGTAAAACCAATTAATTAATCCAAGCCAACTAACTAAAACCATTGACACTATGAAGCAAAAGGTGATTTGCACCCTGTTACTCTTTGTCCTTTTTTTAGATTCATTTTCTCAAGAACCGATTTCTTCTAAAACATTTAAAAAGTATAAGAGAAAATCTATGTTATCTACCCCCATTGCTGACGGGTGGTACGAAGCATATGTTCACACCACGAAAGATGGCTACCTGGTCAATAAGGTAGTAACCGCTGAAGTGAGGGTCATTGACAATCATATCGACCTGCTTCGCCTGTCAGGAGTACCTTACTTTGAGAAAGTATATGCCCAAGAAGCAATCTATAAAGGAGCAAGTACTTTTGTAAAGATGATTTACGAAGAGAGCAAGGTGTTTGTGGATGTTTACCCTGTACTAGGAGGTGAGGTAGTTTTAAATTATGATGTACAAGGATTACCCATTCCTATTGATCTAGAAAAGCGTAACCTTTCTAAAGGAAAGTTTAAAGCCTACACGACTGATGAAGAGGTCTCAGAGGAAAATGGCTTGTTTGTCTTTATAAAACAACCAGAGGAATCCCATTATACCATGATCAATTATTTAACAGAAAATACCGGAGGGATAGAGTATCCTGAAAATATTGAACGGGAAAGAAAAATGACTAACATTCTATTGACAGAAGGGGTCTATGAGTTTAAAGTCATCAAGAATAATCGATCAGGTAATAATAAAAAGCTCTATCAAGAGGCGGTGATATATATTTTTCCCGAGAAATCCATTTACTGGAATTTCAACAAAATAGAATGGGAGTAGTTAACAGTGCGGCCATCAATTGATCAAAATTTGATATATTGATGGCCGTATATTTTTTAAGGTAATATTCAGATGAACAACAATCAATTAAAATGGGAGACGAAAGCGAATCCCATGTATCGCTTTTTACTCTTACTAACCATCGCTACGGCTGCAGGCTTTCAAGGCTGGCGTACGCTTTTCAATAATTTCTCAGTAGATGAAATAGGCCTTAATGGGTTGGATGTAGGAGCAATCCAGTCTTTTCGGGAGGTGCCAGGTTTTATGGCCCTGTTGGTCATCTTTTTATTATTCTTGATTCGGGAGCATAAGTTAAGCGCCTTGTCGGTGATCACGATGGGACTGGGAATCTTGATGACAGGCTTTTTTCCGACCTTCTGGGGTATGGTCCTGACTACTGTGATTATGTCGGTAGGCTTCCATTATTTTGAGACCACCAATCAATCCCTGACTTTACAGTACTTCAATAAAGAACAGACACCGCATGTCTTTGCTCGCTTTAAGAGTATTACGGCCATGACCAATATTGTGGTAGGAGGAGCGATTTATGGTCTATCCTATGTGTTGAGTTATCAAGTTCTATACTTGTTGATTGGCGGATTTGCGTTGTTTGCTGGCGTATTTGCATATCTCCAGAATCCGGTAAAAGAGGAGGCAGAGGTACAGCATAAACGTATGGTTTTACGTAGACGTTATTGGTTGTTTTATGTATTGAACTTCCTCAGTGGCGCCCGTAGACAGATTTTTGTGGTGTTTGCCGTATTTCTTCTGGTGCAGAAATATCAGTATAGCATTCAGGAAATAGCCGTACTCTTCATATTAAACAATATCATTACCTACTTCTTTAATCCTTTGATTGGAAAGGCCATTAACCGTTATGGCGAGAAGAAGGTCCTTACAACAGAGTATTTAGGATTGATCGTGATTTTTCTCTCTTATGCTTTTGTTGAAAATCGTTGGATTGTCGCAGGTTTATACCTGTTGGACCATATTTTCTTTAATTTCTCTATAGGGATTAAAACCTACTTCCAGAAACACGCTGATCCCAAGGATATAGCGCCCTCAATGGCGGTAGGATTTACTATTAATCACATTGCCGCCGTAGTTATTCCAGTGATTGGAGGCGCTTTCTGGTTGGTAAATTGGCAGTTACCTTTCTTTGCTGGAGTAGCCTTGAGTGTGATGTCATTGGTATTCGTCAGCAAAATGGAGAATAAGTAAGGGTGCCCATAAGGGGCACTCTTACTTTCTTCGTGGTACATTTTGGTGATTGTTACTCTTCTTATTAAGGTTGCATTATTCGCCACACTACCAACGATTCAACAAAGCTAGTTGGTAGTATGGCGAGTAATGTAACCTTGATAAGAAAGAATTTATCATCCAAAAGAATTGACCATGAAGGTATTATCGTATCTAACCCTACTATTATTATTGATTACCGCCTGCGATACGCAGAAGACAACAAAGGGTATTGCTTCCTCCCAAAAACAGCAGTATGCTTTGGGACAACAACTGTTGAAAGATTATCCTCAATTTAAAGAAACGACGATCACAGATCGAAGGGTGGCACATCAAACCGTACAACAATTGCTACAACAATTGCCGACTTCTTTTGAGGTAGTAGAGAAAGGAACCTCCATAGAAGGACGTAAGATTTACTTGGTCTCTATTGGTGAAGGAGATATAGATGTTTTGCTTTGGTCACAGATGCACGGGGATGAGGTGACGGCCACTATGGCACTGATGGACATCTTCAATTTTCTGAAGGATACTACCGTGATGAAAGAAGAGAAAGCGCAGTTACTCTCGGAGGTGAAGCTGCATTTTATTCCTATGCTGAATCCTGATGGAGCAGAACGTTTTCAGAGAAGAAATGCTCTGGGCGTAGATATCAATCGAGATGCGTTGAGGTTACAATCTCCAGAAGCACAAATCCTAAAGCAAGTCAGAGATAGTTTGAAGGCTGACTTTGGGTTTAATTTGCATGATCAGAGTCGTTACTACTCGGCTGGAGATTCTGATAAACCAGCCACCATTTCCTTTCTAGCTCCTGCCTATAATGAAGCCAGAGAGATCAATCAGAAAAGAAAAGAAGCCATGCAGGTAATTGCTGTGATGAACCAGGCTTTGCAGCAACAGATGCCAGGGCAAGTGGCAAAGTATGACGATACTTTTGAGCCAAGAGCCTTTGGGGATAATATCCAGAAGTGGGGTACCAGAACAATCTTGATAGAATCTGGAGGGTATCCACAAGATAGAGAGAAGCAGTATATCCGTCAGATGAATTATCTGGCAATCCTTTCTGCATTATTCAGTATTGCTGAGGAAGGTTACAAAGCCTATGATATTGCGGAGTATCATGCACTTCCCGAAAACCAGCGAAAGTTATTAGATCTTAAGTTATCCAAGGTTCGTTATCCATTAAATGGTAAAGAGTATCTTCTGGATTTGGGAATTCGTAGAAATGAAAGTATTGGAACTGTCAATGATCCTTTTGTTTACGTTGGACGTATTACAGATGTTGGTGACCTGAGCACCTCTACGGCTTATCAGTACTTTGATGCGGAAGGCTTAAGGCTGCAAGGGGGAAAAGTATATCCTAAAGTTTTTCAGAAAGTAGAGGAGATAGGAACATTGGATATGCAAGCCTTATTAAAGGAAGGGTATACTTATGTGAAGGTCAAAGAGCTTGCTGAGGAAAAGCGTTATGCTTATTTATTGCCATTGCTGGCCGAAGACCAAGAACCTTCTAGAATAGGGTATGGAAGTCATGCTACTTTTTTATTGAAGAGGGGAGAAGTATTAGAAGCTGCTGTAGTGAATGGAGTCTTGATAAAGTTCTCTGAAAATGTCGTTTTGAATAAATAAATTAACTAAAAGTGATTATTTTTTATTTTTAACTTATTTAAATTAAAAATATTCATTAATAATTTATTTTTTTGTTTATATTGTATCCTAAGAAAGAAGCATTGAAAAAAATGCATATGAAAATGGTTTATCTGTTTTCGTACTTAGATTAAATTTACGCTTGGTTGCCTTCCCATTACTTGTGAATCATGGGTAATAGGGAAGGTTTACTATGTTTTAATAAAACGACTTCTCATGATACACAAACAAACGCTGCGTCTGTTGCGCTTTTCGCTTATTACTTTTCTGTTCGGGATGGGGTTGAGCAACTTACTTTTTGCGCAAGACTTTGAGACATATTTGGCGGGGATTGCACAGAAGCATCAATTGGTAGGAATGTCTGCTATTGTAGTACACGATGGACAAATGGTAGAGTCTCTACACTTTGGAAAAGCAGACATTGAAAGAAATATTCCTATAGGGAAAAAAACGATGTATCGCATCGCTTCTATTTCTAAGTTAGTGACGGCAACCGCACTGATGAAACTATATGAGGAAGGGAGTTTGGATTTGGATAAGGATGTGAGCGAGTATTTGGGATATCAATTTAGACACCCCAATCATCCTAATGCACCGATTACAGCCAAAATGCTATTGGCACATACTTCAGGGTTGAGAGATGGGAAAGGATATTTTGATTTTCTGAAAGCCTCTTACGGAAGTACTCCTAAAAATATTAGCGGATTATTAACAATAGAAGGATCCTATCATACGTCCGATTTGTGGGGGACGGAGATTCCTGGCAAGTACTTTACCTATGCAAATATCAATTATGGGGTGATCGGTACGCTCATTGAAAAAATTAGTGGCAAACGATTCGATTTGTACGTAAAAGAAGTTATCCTCGATCCTTTAGGAATGGATGGCAGCTTTAATGTAAGTGACATTGCTAATATTGAAGATATGGCCGTGTTATATCGCAAAGGAATACCTCAGGCCGATAATTATGGAGGAGTATCTCCTTCCCGTAATATGGATCACTATATCGTTGGTAGTAATGGGTTAGCGTTTGCCCCTCAGGGTGGCTTGAGGACTTCTGCTGAGTCATTGGGTAAGTTTATGCAAATGCATATCAATTATGGAAAAGTAGAGGGAAAGCAGGTGTTTGATAGCACTACGATTGCCAAGATTCATGAGCCGGTATGGACTTATTCCAGCACAGGAAATGGCAATAACTATCACGAGCTATTCAACCAATGGGGATGTGGTGCACACTTAATAACCAATAAGCCTAATGGTGATATTGTCATTGACAATTTGAAAATGGTAGGACATCCTGGCGAGGCTTACGGCTTGATCTCCGATATGTATTTCAATACAGAACATCGTTTCGGAGTGATCTTTATAACCAACGGATATTATAGGGATAAAGGCTATAGCTATGGACAACGCAGCGCATTTTATGGACCAGAAGAGGAAACATTTATGGCTGTAGAGCAGTATTACTACCCTTTGATCAGTGCCTTGAATCAAGAAACACAAGAAAAAGAGACCTTTTATGTAAGCCAAAAGGATAAGCAAGTTCACTTTACAGATACACCTAAAGGAACCTTGTTGATCTATTCTTTACAAGGAAAGTTGTTGCGACAAGTTACCGTGAATAGCAAGCGTATCTCACTGAAGGAACAAGGAGCTTGTATCTTGGTACATCAGACGGAAGGAAAAGTATCGGCTGTTCGTAAGGTAACATTGTAATTTGTTGAATTCATTCAGCAGCTATAAAAATTAAGTTTGTTTACGTGTTTATAGTTCATCAAAACACACCTTGAAGGGAGAGGCGTCTTCCTTTGGGTGTGTTTTTTGTTTTTTACTGCCCATAAGTTTTGCTTACGCCCCAAAAGCAATGGGGAACCTCCATACTATAGTAGTTAAGATTGAAGCGGTTGTATGAGATATACTTATTGTTTATGAGTAGTGATAGGCTTAATCTGAAAGTCTATATAATCCCCCTCCTAGAGTTATCGTAAAAAAATGTATTTTCAATAGCGTATATCAATGACTAATTATTCGACCTATGTCTATCTTTACCTTAAGAGTTTTACTTGTGTTATTATTGCATATCACTATTCATTATGAAGGTTTAGGACAAAAGATATATCCCCAGAAAACATTTTTCAAGACACGAGATTTCGGACAGTACTTCTTATCGGACCATTATGCGCCCAATGTCAGAGTAAATGGAGGTTTGGGGCTTAATCTATCAGGGTATAACATTAATACAGATAGAAATGAACAATATGTATTTTATAATGAGACAGTAATAGGAACTCAAATTCCTTTGTACCTTCAAAAGTGGAAGAAATCTTCTTTGGCAGTTTCTCTACCCATCTCTATGTCCGTATGGTTTGATTTTACCGAAGATATTACAGCTCCTATCCTTAATACAGATTATCGTTTTGGTTTGATGGAGACCAATTTTATAAAAGAAGTAGATAATGGCCGAATCAAGAACTGGGGTTTCAAGATAATTCCGTTCTTTCATGAAAGCACACATATCGGGGATGAACTGACGATTAGTAGAATTTTGGATTCCATCCCTATCACAAGAGTTAATGTCTCCTTTGAGACATTTGAATTTGCATTTATGGTGAATGATCCTAAAGAAGAGTGGATAAGTAATCACGCTTCAAAAATTGGGGCGAGAGTATTGTGGAACCACTCAAAAGGATGGTATTCGATAGGCTCTTATGAAGCTGAGGACTCAGATTATATCGCTTCCAAAAGGTGGTTTGAAGCATACTTCCAATATCAATACCAACAAGCAAAAGGGGTGCTGTCGTCTGACTATTGGTTGTTTATGACTTCTTTTGATTTTAGTTTAAGAGTGCAGTATGGATATCCTTTTTATTTAAGGGGACCTCAGGGACAAACGATTGTGGAGATCGAAAACGAGGAGCGATATAGTCCTACGTTTAACTTATTGTTAGGGTGGAAGTATCGGGATACCGTCAAGGAAATATCTAGGATAGGGTTCTTTTTAAGGGGATATACTGGCTTAAACTATCACGGACAGTTTCGAAATATCCCTACTTATCAATTTATGGGCTTTTCTCTGATTTATGAGTAAGCGCTTGTCTGGAACATTGATTCGAGGAATTTTTTATCTGAACCAGTGTTCCAAACAAGCTCTAAAGCTTTTTAGTGTTAATTACCGTAGAGATACGTCTATGGGGTATGCGTCTCAGATGCTGAATTTTACAGCAGCTTGGTCGTAATATTGTTCGTACTCGTCAGCGTCTTATGGACAGGACATTTGTTAGAAATTTCCAATAGTCTTTCTCGTTGCTCTTTATTCAAATCACCTTTTAAAGTAATTTCCCGTTCAATAAAGTCTATTTTCTCTCCGTCATTTTTAGCCTCTTTACAATCTTCAGCATAATCTTTCTTGTGGGATAGATGTACCTCGACTTCCTCCAAGGGCCATTCTTTACGATCAGCATACATTCTCAAAGTCATAACAGTACAAGCTCCTAGAGAAGCAAGCAATAGTTCATAAGGAGTTGGTCCTAGATTATCGCCGCCAACGTCCTCCGGTTCATCGGCCAGTAGCGGATGTTGCCCCGCAAGAATGTGTGTAGTGTAACTATCTTTGCCAATCTGGGCGACCACTTGTTGATGTGTCTGTAATGATGGAGCTTTAGAAAGCTCAAGGTATCTTTCTGCCCATTGAGCAATTACTTTTCCAGCATATAGGGAATCGTCCTTGTTGGTTAATAAATGGTCAGCCTTGTCTAAAGAAATAAAGCTTTTGGGGTGCATAGCTTGCTCGTAGATCTCGGCAGCATTATTGATTCCGACGATATTATCTTGTGGGGAGTGCAAAATCAATAACGCCCTTTTGAGTTGCTTAATAGACGCTTGCTTATCCTTTTTTCCAATATCATCGATAAACTGCTTTTTGATGGTAAACGGTCTTCCTCCAATATTGACCGTCGCTTTTCCGGAGCGATTGATTTCTTCCAGTTGCTCATCAAAAAGATGGGTAACATGATCTGGAGAAGAAGGGGCGCCTATTGTTGCAATAGCCTTGACAGAAGAAATATGATGGGCTGCTTGTATAACAGCGGCTCCTCCCAGG
Organism: Algivirga pacifica; assembly: GCF_039543525.1. Taxonomy (NCBI): domain Bacteria; kingdom Pseudomonadati; phylum Bacteroidota; class Cytophagia; order Cytophagales; family Flammeovirgaceae; genus Algivirga; species Algivirga pacifica. The sequence continues at coordinate 94,550 of NZ_BAABJX010000026.1, read as the reverse complement.
GAATGTCCAATTAATAGACTAGGGCTTTCCCAATGTTCCTGCATATATTCTGCCGCAGTGACAAGGTCTTCTATATTGGATGAAAAGTTGGTGTCCTGAAAGTCTCCCTCACTACTGCCCAGTCCTGCAAAGTCAAATAATAAAACAGCAAAGCCCATACTGGTTAGTGCCTCAGCGATATGCTGAACAGCTTTGAAGTTCTTATTGCAAGTAAAGCAATGGGCAAAGAGTGCGTAAGCTAAAGGCTTCTGTAAAGGGAGTTGTATTTCAGCAGATAGGGTAAGGTTTTCTTGGTTGTTGAAAGTGATTTTTTTTGTGTTCATAAGGTGTTTTTTATTGCTAATTGTTTATAGGTGATAAACGGAATATATATTAAGCATAATTACAATAGAAACAACCTTGGTAAGGGGAGTGTTTTAGAGCAAAGGCTGTAACTTATCCACAATAACCTTAATAGGCTCACAACTGTCCCTCCCTGCAAAGTACTTACTGTTGTTAAAGTAAATGCTCTTCCGTTTAAGATTTAGTGCCTTTCGGGCTACGCTATTTTGCTCTGCATCTACCACACCAAAAAGGCGTCGGGCACAGGCTAATTCCTTTGGAACAAAAGGATGCCATACCTGTCCGGTAACATAGCGTCTGGAGTGAAGTACGATAATATTGTCAAAGCTTTTTCGAAGCTCCCGTCCCGTTAAGGGAAGTCCTTTCTCCAGGGCATATAGGTACCAGGCGACCACCGTTGCATTGCCGTCATGCAGCTCGATAATCTTGGGCTTTTTCTGGATATTGATAATGAGGGTTTTTTCAGGAATACTTCCGGTATGCCTTAATTGGTTTACTCTTCTCCTGATTTTTTTTAGAACACGTTGATCCTTCCTGAAAAAATAGCCGTGGCGAGGAGAGCTTAAAAAGTCGCCAACGTTTAGTTTGTCAATGGCTTCCATTTACCTTTTATCAAAATAGTTTTTAGGATATGTTGATAGCAGCAGACGGAGAAGAAGAAAGCGGGTAGGTATAAGTCCCCTTCTTCTGTGATACTACTTTGTAATGTTATTTTCTTTTAACGAATAAAAATGTCAGAAGTTTTCTTTGACTAGATGATAAAGCCTCAATAGCACGAATTGCTATTCAACTCCTTAACATAAAAAATTTCCATTTTAATAACTGTAGTAGGTGATTCAGTGTTACCCTAGGGAATTCATATATTAACCACTGACTATGAATACCTATAAAATAATAATAACTGTCTGCTTCCTGTTGGGGAGCCTACTGTTTAAACCCTATAATGGATATGCTCAAACCCAAACCCTGGAGTTTGAGATTACCAATATTGAGCAAGGAAAAGGGACGGTATTTATCGCTCTTTATGATCGCGATGGAAAGGACTGGATTGATAAGCCGTTTAAGGATATGGTTATCGATACTAAAGAAGATAAAAAGGTGATTTCTTTTGAGGTACCTTATGGCACCTATGCAATATCCGTTTTTCAGGATCTTAATGATAATGGAGAACTGGATGATAATATGATGGGAGTTCCCAAAGAACCAATAGCTTTTGGAAATAACTATAAGCCTCTAGGAAATCCCAAGTTTGATGCGGCCTCAGTACCTTTTAATAAACACTATAAAAGGCAGCAATTGAAGCTATATAAGATCTTCTAGCACAGTTGAGGCGGCTTGCGCCGCTGGTTGAGTAGCACTGCGTGCTGTTGAGTAGAGCTTCGCTCTGTTGAGTTTTAAACAGTACCTTTTCTCAACTCACCGAAGGTGAAACTCAACAGCACGCAGTGCTACTCAACTAGCGGCGCAAGCCGCCTCAACATTTACGCTTCGAGCATGGGGGTTTCCAAGTAAGTTAGCGTATGCTTCTTGGCATCCATCTGTACTTTTACTCCTACAGGAAGAGAAAATTTATTGGTAATATGCCCAATGTTAGCACCGTAATAAGCCGGAATCTTTAGGGGGTAAATGTGATCCAGGAACAGCTCAGACAGGGAGAAGGAAGCGGCAGGGTCGTCAGAAACGCACTTTCGACAATTCCCAAAAATAAATCCGCTGATCTGATCTAAAACTCCAGAGATTTTAAGGTGCGTCAGCATTCGGTCGATACGGTAAGGGTCTTCATTTAGATCTTCCAGAAATAGAATCTTTCCTTTCCAGTCCGGAATATATGGAGAGCCTATCAGTCCAGAGAGTACGGTAAGGTTTCCTCCAACCAATTCTCCTTCTACTACACCGGGACGTATAGTATAGGCTTCTTCTTCCGTAGAGGTATCATTAATGAGCGTGTACATTTCATTAGTCATTACGGTACGTTGAAAGTGCTCTACAGAAAATTCATTCCAGCTGGCATATCCTACTAGTCCGTGGAAAGTAACCAAAGAGGATTTCTGGTAAAGGGCCAATAACAAGGCAGTAATATCACTCATCCCCATCACCATCTTGGGATTTTTTCGGGCCAGTTCATAATCGATATAAGGAAGCATACGGGCACATCCCCATCCGCCACGAATCGCTAAGATGCCGTTGATGTCCTTATCTCCCATAAATTGATTAAACTCTTTGGCTCTATCCTTATCCTTTCCTGCCAGGTATCCGTGTTGTTGGTATAAGCTTTTTCCTTTGACTGCTTCTAAGCCAAGCTCTTTAAGGGCATCACATACTTTATCAATATGCTTGGGACTAAAGACCGCTCCTGCAGGGGCCATGATCGCAACTTTATCACCTTTTTTTAATGGTCTTGGTTTTATAAGTCCTGGAGTAGAAGGAGTAGCTAAAGCAGGTGAAGAAGGTAAAAAAATGCCTGAAAGCATGGCTGTGTTGAATAGAAAGTTTCTTCGGTTCATAATCTCGAATGTTAATTACGTCTGGTTTGATACTATACCTAGGGTCCGTTGAAAAGGAGCACCTGGTAAACTAAAAAAATCGTTTGTATGGATATAGCAGGAAAGTTCAAAAAGTTGTCTTCCCTGAATATGAATCTTCTTATTGTCTAAGTTTTTAAGCAGAAAGTCCTTCTAATAGTAATAGCAAGGCCTCTGCCAGTTCATGGTTGGAGGTATAAAGTACTCCCTTTTCATTCATATAAGTCATTCCCTTTTTGTTGAGTGGTAAAGGGGAACCTTTTGTATCGGAAACGTGTGCTCCCATTTCTTGAAAAATACAAGCAGTTGCAGCGAAATCCCAACTGCAACCACCTCCTTTTTGAGGCTTAGGAAGCTTGAAATAGCAAGCGGGTGCATGTTCCAATACCCATAAAGCATTCATCACTGCCCCTCCAATTTCCTTACGCTTTAGTTCTTTATAACCATGCAGTTTTACCAAGGCCTCCATGCTTTCGATAACCTCTACATAGATAGGGTGTTTTTGAAAACTTTGATCGGCAATAAAGTGAAAAGTACTTGATGGAGTAATTGTCCAGGGCTGCTGGTTTTTATAAGCTCCTTTCCCCTTTATCGCATGGTATAAGGTATCTGTGACAGGATCATAAACAACGCCAATTACCGGGATACCTTCTTTACTGATTAGGGCAATAGAAACGGAGAATCCTTCGGTTTGTTTTGTAAAGGGTAAAGTGCCGTCCATAGGATCGATACACCAGAAATAGGCTTTCTCAAATCGACTTTTATCATCCTGACTTTCCTCGGTCAATAGTCCCAGATCATAGGTAGTCTGACTCTCAGCGAGTATGGATAATATGATTTCCTGGCTCTTAAAATCTACTTCCGTGACCACCGAGGATGCTAGACTATTACCCTCTTTACGCAAGACGTTGATATTAGGATCATGAAGGCTTTCGGAAATATATTTGCCAGCTTTTTTTGCCGCCTCTATCGCAAGGTTGGTAAGTTCTTCGAGATTCATCAAGGATTAATTTTCAATGATTAATTTTCACTGCTCACTGCTCACTGCTCACTGCTCACTGCTCACTGCTCACTGCTCACTGCTCACTGCTTTCAATACCTCCCTCTTCACCCTTTCACTATAGGCATTAATCTTCCAGTGATCCGGACTCCATCCTTTCAAAAATCGATGAAAGTCAGTCCATGCAACGGGATATAAAGCTCGCCAGTTTTTTTCTAGTGCATCAAGGTCGACGTTTTTTCTTTGTCTTTGAAGTGCACTTCTCAATTCCTGAAAATAAGAGTCAAGAATGCGTTCTTCGTAACGTTCACAATCCTCTTCATAGAGGCAACTACCAACAAAGTAAGCGACATCTTTCATTCCACAGCCACCGCCTACGTACTGAAAGTCGACAGCAGAAACCTTTTCTCCATCTTCTGAAAAACAGAAATTGGCGAGTTTAGCATCTCCGTGAACGATGGTTTGAAAGGGGCTTTCTTTCAAGATCTGATCGATTCTTTCTGCAACCTTTTTTAGTGGAAGATCATCAAGAGCAGCAAGTTCTTCCGGTCGTGTTTCTAAGTGCCAATAGGTACCTGTTTCCCATAGTCCTTTGGGATTGTTCCCCATAAAGGTGGCGTGGAAGTTAGCGAGCCAGTGCAAGCAGTTTTCAATGTCCTTCCATGTTACGGCAGTTTTGCGGGAGGGATATCCACTGCTATTTAAATCTTCCAGTATAATTAATACTTCTCCATCTTTTTTATCCATTCCAAGGCATTGAGGAATACGTGCAAGAGAAGGGCATTGTTGAGCATAGTCCTTATACCATTGAGTCTCGACTTCATAAGAATGTAGTTTTCGCTGGTGCGAAAGGTCGGAGTTCCATCCTCTCGGGTGTGCCCCTTTTTCTTCCAATTGTATATGTTTGACAACAACACTCTTGTGGTCTCCCTTGTTTAGTTGAAGCCTTAAGATTCTTCCATATCCACTCCAAAGCTCTTGAATAACCTCGGTTTTGGTGATTGATTCGGAATTGGTAGATTGTAGGATCACCTTTTTAAATTGCTGATTCATTTTTAAAGGTAAAAGGTAAAAGGTAAAAGGTAGGGGCGACCCCGTGTGGTCGCCCATCGTTTGAGTTTATTCCTATCTGGCCACCTATTTAAATAAGGTCGCTTTTATAAAAAAATATATAAACACTTTTCAAAGTAAAACAAACACCTTCTTTATGACAAGCTTAATACTTCCCTTCGTGATTATGCTTTCTGTAATTTCTGTAGGGATAGCCTTTTTGAAAGGGCGTCAGTTTGGCGGTAAAATAACAAAAAATGATTTGGAACGATATCAACGATCATCCAATTGGAAAAAAGGGCAATTTGAAAACTTGATTGAAACCAAGATGGACATCAATTTGGGGACGATGCCAGGGTTGATTATGAGGAATATGAGAGACAAGCGAAATCGGACTCCTCAGGATCCTTTAGCGATATTACCTTTAGACCGTAAGCGCTTTCAAGAAGATATAGACCGTCCTAAGTTTATCTGGTATGGACATTCTGTGTTATTGCTACAGGTCAAAGGAAAAAATATTTTAATTGATCCGATGTTTGGACCTAATGCAGCTCCTATAGCCCCTTTCCCTTCCAAGCGATTTAGTGAAAATACTCTGGATATTATTGATCGACTTCCGCCGATTGACCTGGTGTTACAAACCCATGACCATTATGATCATTTGGATCTGGATAGTATTACAAAGTTAAAAAATAAGGTGGACCATTGGTGGGTAGCAATGGGTGTAGAGCGTCACCTTGTACGCTGGGAAGTAAAAAAAGAAGGTATTAAGGAGTTTGATTGGTGGGATACCGATTCTTTCCAAGAACTAGAAATTACATTTACTCCTTCCCGACATTTTTCAGGAAGAGGATTAAAGGATAGAGCGAAGTCCCTTTGGGGAGGTTGGGTAATTAAGTCAGAAGAACATTCGATTTACTGGTCAGGAGACGGAGGTTATGGGCCACATTTCAAGGAAGTAGGGGAGCGTTTAGGTCCATTCGATTGGGGCTTTATGGAATGTGGACAATATGATAAATTGTGGCAAGCGATTCATCTGATGCCGGAAGAAAGTATATGGGCAGCTCAGGATGCAAAAGTTGATGTCGCTATTCCGGTGCATTGGGCAGGGTTTCGTTTAGCTTTACATCCTTGGAAAGAGCCTGTTAAGCGTTTTGTAATGGAGGCAGAAAGTAAAGGGGTAAATGTTGCTATGCCAAGGTTGGGAGAAATGGTAAAGATGGGTGAGGTACCTACTTTTCGATGGTGGGAAGAGTACTAGAAATTGGGTGGAATTAGTTATTTGTAGGCTTTAACTTGAGGTAAAAGTTTTTAGTGAAAAAAAAGGATATGGAAGGAGAATATTATAAAACGAAAGCATCAGTAGAGGAATATATTCGTATGGCAGAGGGGTTTGATGGAGGAAAACTGATTGAACAATTGAAAGCGTTTTTACCAGAAGGGTCTCGTCTATTGGAAATAGGTTCTGGCCCGGGTACAGACTGGAATATTCTTAAGGAAGTTTATGATGTCATTGGGTCTGATAATTCTGTAGAGTTTTTGAAACATCTTCAGAAAGAAAACCCTGAAGGAGAGTTCTTGGAGTTGGATGCGATCACACTAGCAACAGAAAAGACTTTTAATGGAGTCTATGCCAATAAGGTATTACACCACCTTAATGATGAGGAGCTGAAACAGTCCGTGGAACGACAAGCTGCTATATTATCTTCCAATGGAGTAGTTTGTTTTTCTTTTTGGAAAGGAGAAGATTCTGAGGTTTTCAATGGACTATTTGTGAACTATCAGAATGAAGAAACGTTGAAAGAAGCTTTTGGGAAGTATTTTGACATACTATTATTAAAATCCTATCAGGAGTTTGATCCAGATGACTCTTTATTATTAATCGCTAAAAAACGATAGAATAGGTTAATTAGTGACAATATTTAATCTTTTGAGCTTTTCCATATGCTCCATCCTAGATAAATAAAAACTCCCTGTAATAAAAGGCGTAGAACCGCAGTAGTTTTGGAACCTACTACCGGGACCTCACTTATTAGGTCAAGAATATGGATCGGTAAAAAAAGAAGCATGAGAATGGCAAAAGCTATTCCTCCTATTTTCTGTGTCTTTTTGAATAAAAGTAAGCAAGCAGTAGAGATTTCAGCGATAGCTGCGGCAATGTTGGCAAAATGAGGGTGAACCACTTCAGGGATCAATGGTTCGTAAAAGTTTGGAATCATAAGGTGAGCGAGCCCCGTTAGCAATAAAAAGATGGCTAATAATAAAGGGAGGTATTTATACATCATGATGTCTGCAAGTGTAATGTTAAGGTACCAAAAAAGGTGTTCTTGCTAGCAAGAACACCTTTTTTAATTGAGGACAAATTTCTTTGTAATTCTACTACTCCCATTCTTTAGTGTCAGAAAATACAACCCTGCTTGAAAAGCGGCTTCTGGAGCGATTGTATATTCCATCGCACTTCTAACTGGAGTAACCTTTTTCTTGAAGACCACATTTCCAATAGAGTTGAAAATAGTGATTTCCAAAATGTGGTTGCTGTTAGCACCGGTGATGCTAACTTTAACTTCCTCCCTGGTATTGTCATCGGGATAAATATCGAAGTCAAGATTCCCTGAATTCCTGTAGCTTAATAACTCGCTACTTCGATGACCTTCCAGTGGGAACTTAAGTAGCGTGGAAGTTCCCGCATAACTTGTCAATGAAAGGACAATGGAAAGTGAAAGCGCAAAGAACTTCACCATTAATGCGTGAAGTTTTTTCATTCGTTGTACAGTTTTTAATCTATAATCAAATGATTTAGGATGAACAAATAGACTACTGCGACAATCTGTTGCAATAGTTTCAAGTTATCAACTAATATATTACGGAAAAAGGTTTTCCGCCAGTGGTTATTTTATAATATTAATAAAACTTGTTGAATTCTCAAGTGATTAACGCCCTTTAACACCCTTAATCACAGAAGAATACCAAGGAATAGTGATTTTATGCCAGCCCTATAAGTTTTTATTGAACTGCCTTTGGAAGGTAACGCTTTAGCCAGGTATTATTTAATGCTTTAGGCCATTCTTCTCGATATTGGGCGACATTTTGTATAGTGTTATCATATACAGGTGTTTCTGAGGAAATCAAGCCATCTTCTACCGCTTTTTTTAGCCCCATCATTGGGATAATTTCCAATCCATTATTTGTTTCTACAGCAACCTCTGTTCGACTAAATAACTGCACGTTCAACTGCTCCTCAATCGCTTTGATAATGGCGACAGACTTATCTATAGAACATCCTGATGGGGCATGGTGCTCTTGATCTACTGCCAGAATAATAAATCGATCTTTGATAATCTCAAAGCTACCTTTTAAGGCTGTACCATGTGTGTCCCATTGGTTGATGAAGTTTTCCAATAGTTGTGCAATGCCTTTTTGCTCATCAGAAGAGAATACTCTACTGGATTGGTATACCCAGATACGGGAATGGTTAGGAATATTTTCGAATGCGATATACATATGTTCTTGATCAACTAATAAAATATAAGCTATCTGTTTCTAAGTGAAACAGTTTACTTTTCCAATTTGTTTATAAAACTCGTGGGCTGATTGCTAAGTAAACTTATAGCTAAGTGCTATTTTCAGCCGGTTTAAGGATAAAGGGTGAAGGATGAAGGATAATAACTGTCTCCATAAATTCTTATTCCTTCTTCCTTCTTCTTTCTTCCTTAAACCACTAGGCAAAGGTAGTGGGAGGTAGCACAAAATAAAATATTCGGAGACGAAAAAAGGGCACGAATGTTCGTGCCCTTACGGATTACTTCTTATCTATTATCGGTTACTTTTCCTGTTGTATTGCGATTAGTTCAGCAATATCCAGAACTTGGACTTCCTGCTCTTTTTCTTTGTTCTTTACACCATCAGTCATCATGGTCATACAGAAAGGACAAGCTGCAGCAATTACTTTAGCACCTGTTTTCAGTGCTTCTTCTGTACGCTCAATATTGATTTCCTTGTCGCCACTTTCGGCTTCCTTGAACATTTGTGCACCACCGGCTCCACAGCAAAGGCCTTTTGTTTTACAGCGTTTCATCTCTACCAAGTCGGCATCTAGTGCCTCCAAAACTTTTCGAGGAGCTTCATAAACATCATTGGCACGTCCCAGGTAGCAAGAGTCATGATACGTAATCTTTTTACCCTTGAACTCTCCTCCTTCCTGCATTTTTACTTTTCCAGCGTCAATCAACTCTTGAAGGTAAGTGGAGTGGTGTACTACCTCGTAATTACCTCCTAAGGCTGGATATTCATTTTTAATGGTATTGAAGCAGTGAGGGCAAGCCGTAACGATACGCTTAACATTGTACGCATTCAGGGTTTCAATGTTAGTCATGGCTTGCATCTGGAAAAGAAACTCATTTCCAGCGCGGCGAGCAGGATCTCCGGTACATGACTCCTCAGGACCAAGTACAGCGAAGTTGATGCCTGCACCATTCAATATTTTTACAAAGGCAGTGGTCACTCTTTTGTAACGGTCATCAAAAGATCCCGCACATCCTACCCAAAATAATACTTCTGGTTCTTTACCTGCTGCAGCCATTTCGGCCATAGTAGGGATTGATATATTGGTATTTTCCATATGTTTATTTGCTTGTCAATTAATATTTGGTTGAGTGGCACTACGTGCCGTTGAGAAGTGCTTCGCACTGTTGAGTGGAGCTTCGCTCCGTTGAGTTTTACGGTAGTGCCGGCGCTCAATGGAGCAAAGCTCCACTTATATGCTCAAAGGTGATGAAAGGCTGATTTACTTATATTAGAGCTAATGCTCAACGGAGCGAAGCTCCACTCAACGGCACGCAGTGCCACTCAACCAGCGGCGTAAGCCGCCTCAACATAGGTTAGCTTTTTACAGATTTGATTTCGTCTGCCCATTTGAAGCGATCCGTTGGAGGGAAAGCCCAAGGTGCTTGGTTGTTCTCAATATTCTGGAACATCGCATTCCACTCCATAGGAGTACCTGACTCTTCCATGGCTACATATCTTCTCATATCCAGGATGATTGATAGTGGGTCGATATTGATAGGACAGGCATCAACACAGGCATTACAAGAAGTACAAGCCATTAGCTCTTCCTTGCTGATATAGTCTCCGTAAAGTGCTTTACCATCGTCGTGTCCTTCCCCATGTTGGTCTATATTCTTACCAATTTCCTCGGCACGATCTCTTGTATCCATCATGATTTTTCGAGGAGAAAGTTTTTTGCCCGTAAGGTTGGCTGGACAAACAGAGGTACAACGACCACATTCGGTACAGCTATAGGCATTAAGAACATTGACCCAAGTAAGGTCCTGTACGTCTTTGGCTCCAAACGTACCGACTTCTTCCTCTTCATTACCTTCTTCAGCAGGAAGTCCCATCATAAGTTTAACCTCATTGGTGACTGAGTCCATGTTTTTCATTTTCCCTTTTGCTTCCAGGTTTGCGAAGTAGGTATTAGGGAATGCCAGGAAGATGTGTAAATGCTTAGAGTAAGTAATGTATACCGCAAAAGCCATGATACCAATAATATGCATCCACCAAGCAGTACGTTCCACAGCAATCAGTACCGTGTTAGAAAGTCCTTGATAAAGCGGAATCAATGACTGGCTAATAGCAAACTCTCCAACAACGGGGTAATGTTCAGCACCACGGCTTTGAAGAATACTGTCGGTAGCATTCATAGTATACAGGGCAAACATCAGTACAATCTCCCATATCAGAATGATATTGGCATCAGAGGTTGGCCATCCTTTCATTTCCGGTTTGTGGAAACGTGGTAAACGCATGATATTTCTTCTAGCCAAGAATGCGACACAGGCCAAAACAACCAATAAAGCGATGGTTTCAAAGAAGTTGATCAGAAAGGAATAAAAATCGCCAAAAATGCCAGCAAAAAGACGGTGCGTTCCCAATAGCCCATCCAGGACAATTTCCAGTACTTCTAAGTTAATCAATAAGAAACCAGCGTAAATCGTGAAGTGCATGATGCCGGCCAGTGGGCGTTCGAACATTTTCTTTTGTCCGAAAGCAATCAATATTGTATTGCGGATGCGAGCCCCTTTGTCTCCCGGTTGCTCAACCTCCTTCCCAAGCAAGATATTGCGTCTAATGAAGCTACCTCTTTTAAAAAGTAGATATCCTGCAGCACCCAAGACAAGCACAAAAAGCGCTTGCTGAGCAATTTGAATAGGGTTCTCCATATTTGTGTGTGTTGTTTGTTGGTATAAATGATGAAATTCTTACGGGAGTATAGCAGTACTCCAATAAGTACTATTGTAACGGAGGTAAGGTAATATTCCTATGGTTAAAAGGAGATAAAATATTACCATGTTACATAATTGTAATCAAATGTAAATAAAAAATGTTATGCATGCATAACAAAAAAGATATTTTTTTGAGGTAAAAGGTAAAAGGTAAAAGGTAAAAGGTAAAAGGTAAAAGGTAAAAGGTGATTTTACTTTTTACCTCTTACTTCTTACCTATTACCTCCATAACATAAGCTTTGCCCCACTCTTGTTTTTCTTCTTCACTCCACAAGTCGGGAAAGAAGGAGCGCTTTTGGAATCTTGGAGGAAGATATTTTTGCCAATTGGTACCTCCCGTAGCTGCGATATCTTTAGGCTCTGCATGTAAATAGCGCACTGCGGATTTATAGTGAGAAAGCGGCCAATTGATATTGGCGAGCTGATCGTAGCTGCGTAAGGCAACAACGATTTCTTGCTGAAGAGGAGTGTCCTGTAAGTGTTCCTGATACAGTCTCCAGAGGTTACATGCTTGCATATCCTTGCCCAGTTGAATTAAATCATCCCGGTATTTGCGCATGAACATTTTTAGGGTGAGAGTTTGTTTTCCGGTAGCGAGTTCGGTAGCTCCCTGTTGCCAATAAATATGTGCAAACTGTTTTTCAATAGAAGTATTTTGTGATAATTCTTCCTTATAGGCGTGATCTACCAAATAAATAAAATCAGTACTCATGACTTCTATCTTACGGTATTGTACTGACTGAAACCCACTGGCAGGGAGAAGGGCCATACGGTATTTCAAGAACTGCTCCTTATCCATACCATCGATCATAACTTCAAAGGAATCGCATAGATGCAGAAAGTAGCGGTTGATTCGTTGTATCCTTTTAAGAAAGAAGCTATCGGTGATACCATCCCCTTGTGTGCTGATCTGTTTCAGTTCATGTATAATTAGCTTAAAGTAAAGCTCCGTGATTTGATGATACATGATAAAGATTTCCTCATCAGGAAAGTCAGTACGAGGGTTTTGTAGACTCAATAATGTATCCAGATGAATATAGTCCCAATAGGTCAGGTAATTGGAATAGAGTAAGCCATCCAGATAAGAGGAAAGGTCTTGTCCCATGGCCTCGTATTTTTCTTGTAGCTTACTGACTTGCTCAACAATTTTTGGGTCGATTGATTGATTATCCATGTTTAAGGTAAAAGGTAAAAGGTAAAAGGTAAAAGGTGTAGGGGCGACTCTTGTGGTCGCCCAGGGTTACAAAGTATATTGAACATTAAACAATAGGCAGACCCCACATGGTCGCCCTATGTTTCCTTGTAACAGAACCATTGTTCTCCCCCATAAAATACAAATTTTTCAATATGATTTTTCTTATATTGTTTTTTCAAATGTTGAATTATTCTTTTATACTATGCCCCGACAACAATTTTTTACGGTTTTCTCTTTTTGTTCCTTTTTAACCCTCTTGTTTTTTTTCTCTTTGGAAAATGCTTTAGGGCAAGAGGCTGTGTATCATCAGGGATGGTTGGATAAAAAAGAGCTATTGCCTGAGAATATTATTTATGAGCCTACCATTAAAACGGTACAGCTTTTTAATCCGAACAGTGGAGCCAATCCGGCGGAGACTGCTGATGCTGTCGTTTCGGTGAGAGAGTCAGGGAGTCTATTGCTTCGGTTTGATGAACTAGCAGAGGATGGAGAGTACTATGAGGCAAAGATTTTACATTGTAATCATGATTGGACTTTATCCGGCTTGAGCTCTTTTGATTTTATGGGGAATCAATACAATGCCTTTCGAATTAATGATTATGAGTATTCTATGTCGGAGGAGGTGCCTTATATACATTATGAATTGCAATTACCAGCCTTAAATCGTTCTGGGAATTATTTACTGGTAGTATATCGGGAGGGAGACGAAGACGATTTACGTTTTATTCGTCGCTTTGTCGTATATGAGGATAGAGTGAGTATTGTGGGGGAAGTGGCACAGACCGTAGGAGGAAGAGTCACTTGGGAGACTCATCAATTGAACTTTAAAGTGAACTATAGTAACCTGGAGATTCCCTTTCCAGACCGTAGCGTGTGGGTGACACTTCGACAGAATGAACGTTGGGATAATGCAATTTACAATTTGCCTCCTCGTTTTATTCGTACCAATGATCGTGTGATGGAGTTTGATTACTTCAATATGGAAAATGCATTTCCGGCAGGGAATGAGTTTCGAACATTTGGTTTCAGGAGTATGACGGGTAGTGGCTTGAATGTTAGAACGATTGAAGTTCCTGATGCGGGGAATATGAGGCGAATTTACTTATATAATGATATACGAAGGGGAGATAAGTCATTCAATCAGCAGCAGCAGGATATCAACGGAAGTTACTTTGTACAAGTCATGGGTAGAAGGCAGTTTTCTACAGACGCTGATTATATGGAGGTGATCTTTACCCTTAAAATGGAGGAGGTGAAAGGAGATGTATACTTGATGGGGAAGTTTACGGACTGGAAATTGCAGGAAGAATATAAGATGACCTATTTACCCGATAAAGGGATCTATGTGGGAAGTGCTATTCTCAAGCAGGGGATGTATGATTATGCGTATAGCATTTATGATCAGGGGGAGAAAAGTGAAGGCTATATAGAAGGAAACTATCGATTGGCTCAGAATACCTATGACATCATTGTGTATTATCGAAAGATCGGTGATAGAGCGGATCGGGTGATTGGATATCGCCGATTTTAAGCATTATACTAACAAATAAACAACACATTTTATGGCTATAACAACAACCAGCAAACGCTATCAGGTGTCTAAGGCGTGGCACGTTATATTTTTTCTAATCGTGATAGGAGAGGTGTTGAGACGTATATTGGTTCTACCAGAAGAAGTAGAATATATAGTCAAACCGATGATTATGCTTTGGATCTCTCTTTACTTCACCCGTTTTTGGAGGAGAGGGGTTAGTTTAATCTATTTAGGGATGATGTTTGCCTTCTTCTTTTCTTGGTTGGGAGATGTTTTACTGATGTTTCAGCAAGTCAATCCTTTCTTTTTTGTGACAGGCTTGGGTGCTTTTCTAGTAGCACAATGTTGGTATGTTTTTACTTTTCTTCGTTTGAATGAAGGACAGAAGGAAGTAGGCTTATTGAAGCAGAAGCCTTGGTGGATTATTCCGTTTCTGATTGTAGGAGGAGGATTATATTGGCTACTCTATCCAGGGATGGGAGAAGTGTTAAAAGTGGCGGTGTTATTTTACGAAGCCTCTATTTTGGGTATGGCTTTGACCGCTTTTAACCTTAAAACAGGGCCAAACAAAGCGGCAGCTCAACGTATTTTTATAGGAGCATTACTCTTTATGAGTTCAGATAGTGTCATTGCCCTCAATCGATTTTTTACGGAGATTGCCTATGCAGGATACTTTATTATCCTGACCTATATTGCAGCCCAATACCTTATTATGACAGGGGTATTAAAATTGATAAAAGAGAAAAATTGTTGAGGCGGATTGCGCCGCTGGTTGAGTAGCACTACGTGCTGTTGAGTGGAGCTTCGCTCCGTTGAGTAGCCCTTCGGGCTGTTGAGAAAAAGCAGTACTGCAAAATCTCAACGTGCGAAGCTCCTCTCAACAGCGAAGCGCTCAACCAGTGGCGCAAGCCACCTCAACATTAGCGTTTGATAAAGATAAAATCCCCTCCTTCATCTCCTGTTCCGTGTACTGTACCATATTGTGGTAGGTTTTCACTATTGTTGATAATCGCATCCTTCATGCTGTCAAACAATTGCTCGGCAGGGAGAAATTCATTGTGATTATTTTCCAGTCGCTTAATTAAGTAAGATAAGAAAATACTTTTATCTGGAACCTCTTTAAGGGCACCACTGGTCATTGCTTTTCGACTAGGGAGCTCATATCGCTTACGGATAGTACGTGGAGCACTGGCAAACGCGGCCCTTGTACGGAAAATAGAGCCACTGAAACAAGCGTCAGTCACCAACAAGGTATGTTGTGCGGGAAGTCCTTTCAGGTATTCTTTCAGTCTGCTATTACTAAACCAGTTGCTGCTGCTTTTTGGATGTGCATCAACGGGAAGCCAATAGCCAACTTCTTTTTTGGAGTCCCAGTATCCATGACCCGCATAAAAGATCAATACATTATCAATATCACGTACTTTGCTCATTAGACCATCAAAGGCTTGAATCAACTCTGAACGGGTAGGATTGCTTACAACCGTGATGTTTTCTTCTTCAAAGGTATAATGATTGACCAAGGTATTTTTCATGTCCTCGGCATCTCTTAGTGGATGTTCTAGATCCTGTATTCCTTGATCCTGATAATCTTGTACACCGATGATCAAGGCATAGTATTTCATTTCCTCTACATAGTCCTTAACGTCAAAATCAAGGTCTCCCATATCCCATTCATCGATCACCACCGTATTGGTATTTTCCACATTTCGAACACTAGCGATCATCTCAGGAATTTCTTCTTCCTCTATTTGTGGCAGGGCATTATCAGGAATTGCGGTAGAAAAGATATCGTTATTCTTGATAAAGTAGGCCATGTTTTCCTTTAGGTCGATGGATGGAGGATAATCATCCTGATCGGTATTGATAAAATCTAAAGCGATAGGATTGGACCAGCTGCCATCAGGTTGTAGTACACTGGCAAAAACATCATAGTCCATGTTTCCACTACTAGTTTCTGCTGCGTACAGTAAGGTTCGATTGTCTTCGAGAATCAGAGGGGCTTTTTCACTGTTAAGGTTGACAGGAGCTGGCAAAGGAACAGGGGATTGCCATTCACCTTTCTCGTTTTTATGAGCGACATAAATAGTGTACGTAAAAGAGATGAAATCAGAGTCGTCATCAATACGAGCGAAGTAAAGACTTTTGCCATCCGCAGAAAGACTAGGAAATAGTTCGTTGCCTTCACTATTGATAACCGAGCCAAAATTATGGATTTTCCCTAGTCGGTTACCGTATTTCTCGATATAGTATAGGTCTGTACCCCCGAAGTTGTCATCTTCCTTGGAGGCAGAAAACAAGATCATGCTTTGGTCGTAGCTCACGAAAGGAGAGGTCACATTTACTAGTTCGTCGGCAACCTTTAATACTTCAGGCTTATGCCATTCTGATCGTTTAAACTCACTACGATAAAACTGAAAGGTATCGTTTTCACGATCAGAAGCAAAGATGAGTTCCTTGTGCCTTGCGCCGTGAAGGATGTTAGGAAATTTCTCAATGCTTTCAGGAGTACTGACATTTGTAAGCAATTGAGAGACACTCTGAGCCTGTAAGAAAAGCGGCAGGAGTAAGAGGGAAACAATGAAATAATATATTCTCATGGTTGATTGGAATTCAGATTTGGCCTACAAAAAAGCAAAAAAATGTTAGAATATTACAATCCCTTAAAGCATTTAATTATACTGTGAATCAGTTACAAAAGGTGTGCAGAATCGTATTTAGGAGTGCGGCGTTAGTAGTAAATGTATTGATTTTCAAATCTTTTAACGCTTTTAAGGATATACTCCCCTATATTTTACGTTACACACAAGGTAATATTTTATAATTTTGTACGATTCAAAAAATAAGCATCAATAAAGAAGCTATTGCAAACAGACGCTAAGGAGATCCCTTGAAACAAAATTTAATACAATGAGTGATAAGAAAAAACAAGAAAGTCCATTAAATAATTTATTGATCAATATCCTGATCCCTACAGTGATCTTATCCAAGTTTAGTGATGAGGAGTATCTGGGGCCTACGTTGGGGTTGATCGTAGCGGTAGGTATTCCGGTGCTTTATGGTATTTATGATTATA
The DNA here is from genome assembly GCF_039543525.1 of Algivirga pacifica. Classification (NCBI taxonomy): domain Bacteria; kingdom Pseudomonadati; phylum Bacteroidota; class Cytophagia; order Cytophagales; family Flammeovirgaceae; genus Algivirga; species Algivirga pacifica. The sequence goes on along the minus strand of NZ_BAABJX010000026.1, from coordinate 77,553 downwards.
TCAAGACCCGTAAGGTCAACTTTTTCTCTGTGATGGGATTTGTGAGTGTATTATTGACTGGAACGGTAGGACTATTAGAGCTACCTAAAGAATATATTGCTATTAAAGAGGCCGCGATTCCTTTCATTATTGGTTTGGTCGTTTTGATTTCCATGAAAACGAAGTTCCCTTTAGTGGAAAAGCTGTTGTACAATCCTACGCTGATTAGAGTAGACAAGATTAATGCATCTCTGGAAGAACAAGGTAATGAGTCAATTTTCAAGAAAAAGCTGAACCATGCGACTATTTTATTGGCATTTTCTTTCTTCTTGTCTGCAGCCTTAAATTTTATACTAGCAAAGGTACTTATTGTAAGTGATCCGGGGACTGTTGCGTTTAACGAAGAATTAGGGCAAATGACGGCTTGGAGTTTTGTGGTGATTGCGATCCCATCGACCTTGGTGATGTTTGCGGCTTTGTGGTACTTGATCAAAGCAATAAAGCAATGCACAGGCTTAGAAATGGAAGAGGTATTGGTAGGCGTGAAGCAATAAGCTATCTGCTTGTTCATATTGTTTAGTTGAGCTTCGCTCGTTCATAATGTTTAGTTGTTTGTTTTTATTGAGCTCCGCTCAGTGGCTATGTTTCGTAGAGATAATGAAGTCATCATACCAAATAGAAAGCGAAGCTTTCAAAAAAACAATAAAAACAAACAACTCAACTAAACAGCATGAACGAGCGAAGCTCAATTAACATACGCCGTGTAGCGGGATGAACAAGTTACTCTATCTCTCTTTAAAAAAGACTATTCCAAACAAAATCTAATGATGAGAAAAGAGCGTAGGGGAAAACATTTTGAATCTGTATTAGTTAATGTAAACGCAATAGTTTATTCACATAAGCGAGGTAGTGCAGCGTGATATATTAAATACAATCGTAAAACTACAAGGCATTTTATTTGGGTTCGAATCCCATTTCTCGCTCGAGATTAAATAGTAGAAAGTAGCAATGAGAGAATGAAAATGGACAGCAGCTTCTGCTGTCTTTTTTTTACACCTCTTTAGAGATTAGTGTGCAGCTAACAATATGAAGACTTTTTATTTAGATTAATTATAGTTTGTTAAAATTATGTTAAAATAATAATAATCTAAAAATAGAAATATACTTAAGTGTTTGATCTGTAATTAATTATCGTGTTGCTCATTTTATTGAATGAATATATTTTCATTTGTTAACATGTAAAGGGTTTTATATTATTAATTATATATTCATATTTGCTATACAAATAATACAAAAACAAGCGAGAATAGCTCAGCTGGTAGAGCACGACCTTGCCAAGGTCGGGGCCGCGGGTTCGAATCCCGTTTCTCGCTCTTAAGGGTTCATAGTAGAAAGTAGCAATGAGAAATAGTTAGTTTTTGGGTTACTAACTAAGTTTAAAGGGGTGTCGCAGTGCGGTGCCCTTTTCTGTTTTTAGTATTGCTATAAAATAAAAGCCATCTTAAGCTGATACTTAAGATGGCTTTTTTATTGATGCTTATAGAGGTAAAAAACTATTGCAGTTTCATATCCTTAATGATTCCATCGATTCTTTCATCGAGCATAGCATCCACCTTATCAAAGTCTTCTTTGCTGTCCAATGTTGTGTTCACGCTAAAGTAGAACTTGATCTTAGGTTCTGTTCCAGATGGGCGAGCAGAAATTTTCGATCCGTCTTCCGTATAGAACTGTAATACGTTAGATTTTGGAAGATTTACGGTACACTCCGCACCTGTTTGTACGTCTTTGGCTACCGAAGACTGGTAGTCAATAACATCTTTTAGTTTAGAACCGTTGATGGTTGCTGGAGGGTTTGCTCTTAGCTCTTTCATCATCTCAGCAATCTCTTCGGCCCCTTTCATTCCTTTCTTGGTGATAGAGATCAAACGTTCTTTGTAGAAACCATACTTCACGTAGATTTCAATCAGTTGATCAAACAAAGAAAGTCCTTTGCTACGTGCATAAGCGGCCATTTCACAGATCATGGCAGCAGAAGCTACTGCATCTTTATCTCTAACTTTGTCGCCTACCAGATAACCATAAGACTCTTCTCCACCAACAACGAAGTTTTCCTTTCCTTCTTTTTCCTTGATTACCTCCGCAATAAATTTGAAACCAGTCAGGACATTGTAGCAAGTCATACCTTGTTTCTTGGCGAATGCGTCAATCAGCTCAGTCGTTACAATGGTTTTACAAACAAAGTCATTGTCTTTAGCCAAGCCCATGGCCTTTCTGTTCTCAATCACATAGTTGAACATTAGGGCTGCGGTTTGGTTACCGTTCAGCAATACCCATTCTCCTTTGTGATTTTTGATTGCGATACCAACACGGTCTGTATCCGGGTCAGTTCCCAAAAGAATATCCGCATCCAATTCCTTCGCTTTGGCAAGACCAATGCTTAGGGCTTCCGCCTCTTCCGGGTTAGGGTATACTACCGTAGGGAAGTTGCCATTAGGCTCAGCTTGCTCCTCTACGACATGTACATTCTCGAATCCAATACGTTTTAGGATTTCAGGAATATGTACAATACCTGTACCGTGAATAGAAGTAAAGACGATCTTCATATCTTTTTGAGACTTGATCATGTCGGGAGCAATCACATTCTCCTCTAACATTTTCAAGTATGGCTCGTCAACTTCCTTATTGATTTTAACGATTAGTTCTTCGTTGCCTTCCCATTTCACATCGTCTACTGATTGAATGGATTGCACTTCCGCTACCACATTTTTATCGTGTGGAGGTACAAGCTGTCCACCGTCTTTCCAGTAAGCCTTGTAACCGTTGTATTCTTTAGGGTTGTGAGATGCGGTTAATACGACACCAGTCTGACAACCCAACTCACGGATAGCAAAAGAAAGTTCCGGAGTAGGACGCAAGGCATCAAAAAGATATACTTTGATACCGTTAGCTGCAAATACCTTGGCCGTTACTTCTGCAAAGTAGTCACTGTTGTTACGGCTATCGTAAGCAATCGCTGCTTTAAGTTCTCCACTTTCGGCTTCTTTTAGGTAGTTAGCTAACCCTTGTGTCGCGATACCCACCGTATATTTATTCATACGGTTAGTACCTACACCCATAATACCTCTCAAGCCACCTGTACCAAACTCAAGACCTTTGTAAAAACTGTCTGCTAGTTCTTCTGGGTTACTGGATTTTAATTGTTCAATTGTTTTTTTCGTTTCCTCGTCATAGTTACCGTCTAACCAGACCTGTACTTGATCGTTAATTTTCTGATCCATTATGATATGATAAGTGGTGAATGAAAACTTTGCCCTAAAATATAAAAGCTATAGGAAATTTTTAAGATGATGGTTGAATAATTCATGTTTAGGCCATGGGAAATTTACAATTATTCATTTTCAATGAGGAATGTAATGGGTGGGGAGGGGTAGAGGTCATCGATTTAATGAAGAATGAAGAAAGGGCGCCCCTTGTGGTCGCCCCGACGATAGGGTAAAGGCAGAAAGAAGGAAGAAGGGCGCCCCTTGTGGTCGCCCCGACGAAGGGTAAAGGCAGAATGAAGAAAGGACGCTCCTTGTGATCGTCCCAACAAAAGAAGTGAATAGGAAGCGTATTTTTCATTCTTCATTCTACATTCTTCATTAAACGTTTTTCCCGTTTCGTCCACTCTTATTTAATAAGGTGGCAGAGAAGTTACATTTTAGTGACGATCGATAATGAATGTACGACGTAGGGAAGAAGTATGAGAAAACGAAGAACATTCTATGGATTGAATAGTTTAAAATATCTGCGAATAATCAATATAAATACGATAAGACTTACTTAGTGATGAAAGACAAGAAACTATTACCAGCAGGCATTGGAGCCTTATTAGTTATAGCTGCGGTGATCTTTGCCAAGTTTATGCCAGGGGCTGCCAAAGCCAATGCAGAGGTTAAAGAGGCCAAAGCTCCTTTAGTGGAGGTGAAGTATTTTACGCCTGATACCTTAAAGAATCAATTGCAAGCCACCGGTAAACTGACTTCTAAAGAACGCTTTGAGGTATATGCACAAGTAGAAGGTAGTCTGTTAGCTTCTGCCAAAAGCTTTAAGGAAGGAAATACCTACCGCAAGGGTCAGCCAATTCTTTCGATTGATAAAGGAGAGTATGCGATGACGCTATTGGCACAGAAGAGTAATTTCTTGTCGGCAATCACAGCCATTATTCCAGATCTAAAAGCAGATTTTCCTGAGAGTTATCCACAATGGCAGAAATACCTGGATCAGATGGATATCAACAAATCCTTGAAAGCGTTGCCAACGCCTGTTTCAGAGAAAGAAAAATATTACCTGGCAGGAAAAGGGGTATACAATGCATTTTACTCGATCAAGTCAGGAGAAGAACGCCTTTCGAAATATACTATTTATGCACCATTTTCAGGTGTTGTAACCAAGTCCAATGTCGATGCCGGTTTGGCGGTGCGCCCAGGAATGCAATTGGGTGAAATGATCCGTACGGATGTATTTGAAGTAGCCTTGGCACTGCCTCTGAAAGAAGCGGGACAATTGTCGAAAGGCGATAAGGTAACCTTATCTTCTCCGGATATTCAAGGGGAATGGAAAGGAACAGTTGCCCGTATCGGTGGTAACCTGGACCCAAAGTCACAGTTGGTGAATATTTTCGTAATGACTTCAGGAAAAGGCTTGAAGGAAGGAATGTTTATGCAAGCAATGATTGAAGGGAATACCTTGGAAGGGGTTGTAGAGATTCCTCGAAAACTATTGAAAAACAGCAAGGTTTACATCGTGGAAGGTAATAATCGTAAGGGACTATTGAAGCAGAAGTACGTAGAGGTGGTAGCCGTGAAGGAAAATACTGCGATGGTGAAAGGAGTCTCTACCAAAGATGCGATCCTGATGACCACAATGAAAAGTGCTTACGAAGGAATGGAAGTAACCATTAAATAATCACCAATTGACGATATGAAGAAACTAATAGAATATTTTATCAAGTTCCCCCTCGCCGTCAATCTGGTGATGGTACTGATTGTTTTCTTTGGCTTTATGGGAGTCAGAGAAATCAATAGCAACTTCTTTCCCAACTCTCCGAACCGTTTTGTGATGGTACAAGCGGTATATCCGGGGGCTTCTGCAGAAGAAATTGAGGAAGGGGTAGTCCTGAAAATTGAAGAAAACCTGAAAGGAATCACCGGGCTGGAGCGATTGACTTCCGTGTCCCGTGAAAACTCCGGACAGGTAACGGTAGAAATGCAGTCGGGGACAAACATGGAAAAAGCCCTGACGGATGTAGAGAATGCCGTGAATAAGATCAGTTCTTTCCCAGTAGGGGTAGAGTCCATCATTACCTTCAAGCAAGAGAATGTGAACTTTGCCATCAACTTTGGTATTGCTGGAGAAGAGGCAAACCTACATACGCTCAAAGCGACAGCACGTACTATTGAGAAAGACTTATTGGCGATGAATGGGGTGTCCAAGGTGGAGTTGTCGGGCTTTCCGGAAGAGGAAATAGCGATTCTACTGAATGAGTCGGCTATGCGTGCTTACAACCTGACTTTTCAGGAGGTAGCCAGAGCTGTATCAGTAGCCAATCTGAATATGACAGGGGGGAGCATCAAGGATGGACAAGAGGAGTTCTTTATTCGTGTAAAGGACAAGGCCTATACCAGTGAAGAACTGGATCACTTGATCGTAAGACGTACAGACAATGGTGGTGTGATTCGTCTGAAAGACGTTGCAGAAGTAAAAGACCAATGGGCTGACACGCCTACCAGAGTATTGATCAATGGAGAGAGAGGGGTGATTGTCACCGTGAGTAGTACGTATGAGGAAGACGTGGTAGATATTTCCGAGAAGGTAAGAAACTACATTACTGACTTCAATAACAGTAATACCAATTTGCAGGCAACCATCGTAAAGGATATGTCTGTGATCTTGCAGCAACGTCTGGATTTACTGACAGACAACGGGATCATGGGGATTGTGTTGGTATTGGTATTCCTATCAATGTTCTTGAATCCTAGAATTGCTTTCTGGGTAGCGATCGGTATCCCGATTTCTATGTTGGGTATGTTTATCATTATCTCTTTCACAGGGGTAACGATCAACATGATTACCTTGTTTGCTCTGATTGTGGTATTGGGTATTCTGGTGGATGATGCCATCGTAGTGGCAGAAAATATTTACCAGCATTATGAGGAAGGAAAGACTTCGGTTCGTGCGGCCATTGATGGAACAATGGAAGTATTGCCTGCCGTACTGTCTGCGGTTTTGACTACCATGGTAGCCTTCTCAACCTTTGTTTTCCTGGATGGCCGTATGGGAGATTTTTTCTCGGAGATGGCAATTATTGTAATAGCTATCTTGTTTGTATCTCTTATTGAAGGATTGATTATTTTACCAGGTCATATTGCACACTCCAAGGCATTGCAGGCAGGGTATCAAAAGCGTTTCAATGTGACACAGAAGACCGAGGATGCGATGCGTTGGTTGCGTACCCATACGTATAAGCCAGTGATTACCTATATTCTGGATCATAAGATACTTGGGTTAGCAATTCCTACTGCTTTATTCATCACATCCATCGCTTTGTTGGGTAAGGGATACGTGGATGCGACTTTCTTCCCATATGTAGAAGGAGACGATATTACCATGAACCTGGAAATGCCTTCCGGTACACAAGAAGAGGTAACGGACGAATGGCTGAATGTGATCAATAAAGCTATTGATGAGGTGAATGAAGAGTTGAGTGTCAACCAACCAGGGGGACAAGCACTGATTCAAAAAGTATCAGAGACTTACCTGAATGCAGAAAATAAGGTGAGAGTGAACATTACGTTGCTGGATGCTGAGGTTCGTAAAGGAGGAATTTACGATGTGATTGATGGGATTCAGGAAAAGGTACCGGCTATTCCAGGGGCGGAGAAATATGAATTTGTAGCCTTCTCACCTTTTGGAAAACCATTCTCTCTTTCCTTAAACCATCCTGACCTTGCACAATTGAATAAGGCCAAGGAAGAGTTGAAGATTGAACTGAAGTCTATCCAGGAGCTGAGAGATATTGCAGACAACACACCAGTAGGAAACAGAGAAATCCTGATTACCTTGAAAGATAAAGCGTATCACTTAGGCATCACACTTCAAGACGTGATCTCTCAGGTGCGTCAGGGTTTCTTTGGTTTAGAAGCACAACGTTTACAGCGTAACGAAGATGAGGTAAGAGTATGGGTGCGTTACCGCCCGGAAAACAGAAAAACCATTGGACAGCTGGAGGACATGCGTATCCGTATGCCTGACGGTTCTGCTTATCCTGTAAATGAGATTGCCAATCTGGAGTTTGTCAATGGTGTCTCAGCCATTAATCACTTGGACTTCCAACGTGAAGTGAATATTACCGCTGAGTTGACGAGCCCGAATGCATCCGTACCAGCGATCATCAAGCAGGTCAATACAGACATCTTACCAAAATTACAGGATAAGTATCCAGGGTTGAAAGCGAGCTATGATGGACAGAAGCGTGAGCAGGAGAAAGTGGTGAACTCGGCACAACGTGTATTGCCAATTGTCTTTTTCAGTATGTTTGCGATTGTGGTCTTTACCTTGCGTTCCGTGACGCAGTCGATCTTGGTATTTGCCATGATTCCATTGAGTGTGATTGGGGTAATTATTGGGCATATGGTACATAATGTACCGATCTGTATTCTTTCTTTCCTTGGGTTTATCGCCTTGGTAGGGGTTGTGGTCAATGACTCCCTGGTATTTATTAATGCCTTGAACCTCAACTTAAAGAGGGGAATGAAATACCGTGAAGCATTAATTGAGGCAGGAACTTCCCGTTTCCGTCCAATCTTACTGACTACCTTGACGACCGTAGCGGGTATGGGGCCAATGGTGTTTGAAACCAGTATGCAAGCCAAGTTCTTGATCCCAATGGTAGTGACAATCGCTTATGGTATCATTGCGGCAACAACAACAACACTGATTGTACTTCCAATCCTATTGGATATGGTGAATAAGTTGAAGCGTAAATGGCATAAGTTGAAGACGGGAGAGGAACTTACTGCAGAAGAGGTAGAAAGCGCAATCAAGGAACTTAAATACGAATACAAGCATGAAGAAGTATAAAAATATAAGCCTGTTGTGTGGGTTGCTATTGGCAACCTTCACGGCTTCGGCTCAGGATAAACTAAGCTTGCAAGAGGCGATTAGTACCGCCTTAAGCAATAACTATCAACTGAAGGCAGTTGCGGTTAATAAAGAGATTGCAGAGAACAATGCCACCGTTGGTAATGCAGGGCTATTGCCTTCTGTCAGCTTGAATGGAGGGGGAGAATACTCGAATAATAATACGGAGATTGAGTTCTTGTCTGCAGGAGGAAATAACCAACAGCAAGGAGGAGGTGGCGACGTGCCAATTGAAGCGAACCGTTTGGAAATCGATGGGGCTTCTTCTATCAATTACAATGCGAGGGTTCAAGTAGATTACACCTTGTTTGATGGTTTTGGAAACTATTATACCTTCAAGAAGCTCAAGCAAAATAAAGAATTGGAAGATGTAAAGTACCGCCAGCAAATGGAGAACACGGTGGCTCAGGTAGTACAATTCTATTATGCGGTGAGTAGACAACAAAGAAACTTGCAGGTAGCCAAGTCAACCATGGCGATTACTAGAGATCGTGTGAAGCGATTGAAAGATCAATATGCTTATGGACAAGTCAATAAATTGGCCGTATTGAATGCGGAGGTAGACTTGAATACAGATAGTACAAAAGTATTGGAAGCAGAGCAAGGGTATGAGATGTCGCTGCGTGACCTTAACGTGGTTTTAGGGCAAGAAGTCAATACGGTGTATGCTGTAGATACAGAGGTAGTGTATCAGGAAGAATTGAGTGCTGAGGAGATCATGAGTAATATTCGTTCAAATAATGCTTCTTTGCAGGCACAACAAATGCAGGTGGAAGTAAATCAATTGGATACGCGAATTGCACAAGCTGGAAAAGCACCAAGAGTAAGTGCTTATGGCAGTTACGGGTGGAACCAGATGGAAAGTGATGCCAGTCAGGTAACCTATAACCAGAGTATTGGATATAGTGCAGGAGTACGTCTTTCTTGGAACCTCTTTAACGGAAATCAAGTGAGTACTCGTGTACAAAATGCAAAACTGGCTACCGAAGCGCAACAGAATCAATTAAACCAAATGCAGATTGATCTGGAACGACGTGCAGCCAATGCCTGGACGGACTATGAGTACAAAAAGCGTATTGCCAGTATGGAAGAAACAGGAGTAGAGCGCGCTAAGCTTAACTTTGAGCAAACGAAAGAACGCTATGAGTTAGGGCAGGTGACTTCCGTAGAGTTCCGTACCGCTCAGGAGAACCTGCGTATGGCAGAAAATCGTTTGAGCAATGCACGATATGCAGCCAAGATTTCAGAAGTAAATTTATTGCAGTTAGCAGGAATGCTGATTAATTAATTTTCAATGATTAATGATCAATTTTCAATAATTGGGCTCTCATTAGAGTTTATCACGGTTAGTTGTTGATAAGTAGGAGAAAACACTGAACTGGTCCAAGAGTTCAAATTCCGAACGAGGTACGAGTAAGGAATTGCTCTTGGACCAAGCGGTTTACCACATCGGCTAAGTTTTTAGTGTGGAGGTGCATAGGCTGAAACTTTACACTTCTACATTTCATACAAAGTAAACCGTGATAAAGTCTATTAATAATTGAAAATTGATCATTGAAAATTAAAAAGATTATGAAGGACATTATCAACCCCCGTCTGCTACTGATTCCTTTTTTCTGGGTCGTGATGTCTGCTTTACCGGCAGGTATGATGGTTTGGATGGGGGAGAAGTCTGCGGATGAGGTGTTTAACTTTGTTGTGCATGTGACCCCTAAGCTGTTAGTGCATATCACTTTAGTGGTCTTTGTATTTGGGTTTTTAACGAAACGATTGAATAAGCATGTTCCTTGGAACTCCAGGGGACCCCTTCGAATCTTCTTGGATACGCTGATGGTTGTTACGTTTTCAGTGGGTATGATCGTAACACTTACTCCTCATCTTAAGGTACCCGCAGAAATGCGTTTTGCCATGCCTTTTATTGTGCATACGTTGGTAATGGTTATTATTGAGATGGTTTTAATTTATGAGGATAAGAAAGACCTGGAGGTAGAAGTACAGAAGATGGAAAAGGAGCATATCGCCTCTAAATATAATGCCCTTAAACAACAGCTAGATCATCATTTTCTATTTAATAATCTAAGTGTATTATCTTCTTTGATTTATGAGGATGTGGATCGGGCCGATCGTTTTATTCAGGAACTGAGTAAGATCTATCGCTATGTTCTGAATATTAAAGAGAAAGTACTAGTACCGGTGAAAGAAGAGTTGGAGTTTATAGACTCCTATATGTTTTTGCTTTCCATTCGTTTTGAAGAGGGGTTGCATTATCAACAGAAAGTATCGGAAGAAGTCAAAGAATGGTATATCCCGCCCTTGTCTTTACAGCTGATTGTAGAGAATGCCGTCAAGCACAATGTAGTGAGCAAATCCCAGCCTCTGGAGATTTGTATACGTCAGGAAAGTGATTGCTTAGTGATTACCAATACGTATCAATTGAGAAAAGAGCCGAATATGGCCTCCAATAAAACGGGACAAGCACATCTGACAGAAAAATACGAGTTGCTTTCAGGTGAACTCCCAACATTTTATCAGGAAGACGGAAAGTATATTGTTACCTTGCCATTGATCAAAGAACCAAAATATTAATATCTAGTGGAAGAAGGAAGAAGGAAGAAGGATACTTCCTTCACTAGTCTCATGAGTCGTAAATAAGTCAACTCAAATCGAGACGACATCTAATGAAGCGAAGCTTAATTGAACGATTCAACAATTCCCCTATCATCATGACCAAAATACTGATCGCCGAAGACGAAGCCCTTTCTGCCCGTAAACTGAAAAAAATGCTGGAAGATATTGTCCCACAATTCGAAGTGGTAGAAATAACTGACAGTGTTTCCGGAACGCTAGCTTTTTTAAAGCAACATCAAGTAGATTTGATCTTTTTAGATATTCATCTATCAGACGGCAATAGCTTTGATATTTTTGATCAGATTAATATTGAGACCCCCATCATTTTTACCACTGCTTTTGACCAATATGCGTTGAGTGCATTCCAACAAAACAGCATTGATTACCTATTGAAGCCTATCGGAAAGCAGGAACTTCAAAAAAGTATTGATAAGTTTCTGAAGTATTTTAATCCTAAATCTTCAGAAGCGACTGAAAAAGTAGATTACAAGGCATTGAGTGAGCTGGTGGCGGAGCAGATGAGTCCATCCTATCGAGAACGTTTTATGGTCTATGTAAGGGATGAATTACGTTCCATTAAAGCCGAGGAGGTGGCTTTCTTTTTTGCTGAAAGCAGAGCGGTGTTTATGACGACATTAGAAGGACAAACCTATGACCTGAGCTTTACCTTAGAGCAACTAGAAAAAGAGCTGAATCCCAAGCAGTTTATTCGGGTTAACCGTAAGTACCTATTACATCGGGAAGCCATACAGCAAGTCATTCAATACTCTAAAAGTAAGCTAAAAATCTCCACCACTCCAGAAGCCCCCACCGACATGTTAGTACCAGCGGAGAAGGTGAGTAAGTTTAAGGATTTTTTGGCGAATTGATGGGGGAAAGACCATAACCATCGTTGAGGCCGCTTGCGCGGCTGGTTGAGTGGGCTGCGTCCGTTGAGTAGAACTTCGTTCTGTTGAGACTTTACAGTACTGCCCACAGATACTGGTCTTAGGCTCCTGCCTAAGACCTAAAAGCGCTTTCGCCGAGCGTCCACGCTCGGGTGGTATGGGTGGAAAAAAAGATTGGTGATGGATCGAATAAAAAATCTATCTCCAAATCCTGAAAACTCCTTTTATCCTGAAAATCAAACCCTCTTTTTGTGTCTTGCAAGATATATTTTCATATCTTTGCATTATAAATGAACGGGTATTCATTTTGTTGAGTTTTGATCTTGATTCTAACAATTAAACAGATATGAACGATATAGCAGCAAATATTTCTTTAGAGAACTTCAAGGCCTTGGTAGCGGCTAGAAGATCCAACCGTGTATTTGATACAGAGCATAATATGCCAGAAGAGGTGGTAGCCAATGCGCTAGAGCAGGCATTATTGTCTCCAAATAGCTCCAATATGCAGATGTGGAAATTTATCCGTGTGCGTTCGGAGGAAATGCGTCAGGCAATGGCACCACTATGTTTAGGACAGTCGGCTGCAAAGACGGCTTCTGAGTTTGTGGTAGTGGTTGGAAGACCAGCGATTGGTAAGGAGCGTGCAGCTTTCAATTATAATCGCCTGGCAGAGGAGTATGGAAAAGACTCTGAGCAATTTACAAAGGTAAAGGAGTATTATGGTAAGCTAATGCCTTTTGTTTATCGTCATGATTATTTCGGAATCTTTGGTGGTATCCGAAAATTGATGGTGAATGCGATCGGTCTGAAAAAGCCTATGGCGAGAGAGGTAAGTAAAAGTGATATCTCTGCGACAATCCACGGATCTAACTCTTTGGCATCGATGACGTTTATGTATGCGATGAAAGCGCAAGGGTATGATACTTGTCCTTTGGGTGGATTTGATGGACCAAAAGTAAAGAAACTATTGAAACTGAAAGGTTCGGATGAGATTACAATGGTTATTGCTTGTGGTAAAGGAAAGCCAGAAGGAATCTGGGGGAAAAGACATCGTGTGCCTTACAGCGAGGTCGTTGAGATGGTATAATCTATCGATTTGGAATTATGATATAGGAGGGAGACGATTTATCGCCTCCCTTTTTTTATGCATATGTTTATATTGTGAATATTTTGAAATATTCATGGCTAGCACATTGAATAGTATGTCATTAAGTAGACCTTTGATAGGTATAATGGTTAGTATTTTGTGTCAATCACTTTAATGGTATACTTATGAAAAAATATGTCATAGCACTGTTTACCCTAGTTGTATTAGCAAGCTGCTCAAGAGAGCGTATCTCACCTACTGGATCGGTGATTACTGAGAGCAGGGATGTAGATGCTTTCTCAGCGATTAGTATTCACAATGGCTTCCGGGTGAAAATTACCATGGATAGTACAGAGTCTGTGGCGGTTGAGGCTCATGAGAATGTACAACGGTACGTAAACGTAAAACAGGTAGGGAACTTTTTAGAGATAGAAAAAGATAGATGGGTAAGTTTTTCTTCAGATGTTGAGGTAACTGTACTTATTTCAGCCAAGACTCTAGAGCGAATTAGTGGGTCAGCAGGGACGATGATGGAAGTGGAAGGAACGCTCTCTGCTGAGGATCTTAAGTTGGTTTTATCCGCAGAGGGTAATTTTAAAGGAACTATTGAGGTCGAGACGTTTGAAGCTGATCTGAGTGGTGGAAGTACTCTGGAGTTGACAGGAAATACGGGACATTGTGATTTGGAAATTTCAGGAGGGGGAGCTGCTGAAGGGTTTGATTTTGTAACCGATACTTTTGAAGCGGATTTGTCAGGAGGAAGTACTGTGAAAATGAGCATCAATGGTGCAATGGATGTATCTGCAAGCGGAGGGAGCAGGGTTACCTATAAAGGCTCCGGTGTAGTAGAGCGAGAGCAATTGTCTGGAGGTTCTACCATTATCAAAGCAGAATAGTGGAGTGCATTACATGGTGTAGGCTTCGCACTGTTGAGGTTTAGCAGGAGAGCTATTTCTCAACAGTGCAAAGCACTTCTCAACGGCACGCAGTGCCACTCAACCAGCGGCGCAAGCCGCCTCAACAAAAGCTATCTGCTTACCTCTTTCTCAACAGCTTCCACGGTCTTAGCGATTTCCTCTCCAAGTAACTCATATCCATTGTCTGTAATGACAAAGTCTTCTTCTTGTCGGATACCACCAAAATCTTTGTAGGTCTCTACAACATCGTAATTGATGAATTGCTCAAGGTGCTTATTTGCTTTCCATTGATCAATTAGTTGAGGAATAAAGTAAATTCCTGGTTCGATAGTAATGACATACCCTTTTTCCAGCTCTTTTCCTAGACGAAGGGACTTTAGGCCAAACTCCTTACTCTTCTGTAAGGTATCAGTATAGCCCACATATTCTTCTCCAAGGTTTTCCATATCGTGTACATCCAATCCCATCATATGGCCCAAACCGCACTGGAAGAAGAGGGTATGGGCACCAGCTGCCACAGCCTCTTGTGTATCCCCTTTCATCAAGCCTAAATCCTTAAGGCCATCAGTAAGGGCCGCTGCCGCAGCAAGGTGTCGATCCAGAAAACGCTCTCCCGGACGTAAGCCTTCAATGGCTGTTTGGTGGGCGCCGTATACCACTTCAAAGATTTCTTTTTGACGTTGGCTAAACTTTCCACCTACAGGCATGGTACGGGACATGTCTCCGGCATAATGCATAGCTGTTTCTGCACCAGCATCAACCAACAACAGGTCTCCTTCTTTCAGGGTATTTCCATGGTAATGGTTGTGAAGAATTTCCCCGTTTTTCGTGACAATACTAGGGAAGGATAACTGTCCACCAGATGCTTGGGCGATACGCTGTAACTCGGCAGCAATTTCGGCTTCCTCAACTCCGGGTTGAGCCATTTCCATGGCTTTAAGATGCATTTGGTTGGTGATGTCCACTGCTTTTCTCAGTTCTACCAACTCAACTTCTTCCTTAATAGATCGCTGGGCAACTACGGCCTTGATAAAAGGAATCGAAGCCTTTTTGTTGACTAGGTTGATGGGTAGATCTAACCAAAGTGACAGGTCTATTTGTATATCGTGGCGATAAGGTGGAAGGTAATGAATTGCCTGGTTGCGTTTGGCTTTTTCTAAAAAAGGGGCCAATTCTTTCTTGGGACGGACATCCTTTATACCTGCTTTTTCACATTTGGAAGCTAATGTTTCCAATGCTCCCATCCAGATAATAGCATCTATGGAAAGTTCATCGCCAAAGATGATTTCCTCTCCGGTATCTGTATCCAATACCCCTACGATATCAGGTTGGTCAATGCCAAAATAATAAAGAAAAGTACTGTCCTGACGAAAGTGATAAACATTATCGGCGAAGTTCATTCCCAGTTCTCTGTTGGCAGGGAACACAAGGATACCGTCTTGTATATTTTTAGAGAGAATGCCTCTTCTATTCTGATAAATTGAAGTTTGAAACATAGTGATGATTAGTTGATTTTATAACCCGATTTCACAAATGTAAAGTGAAAACTTTCCTTGATTTTATTCAATAATATCCAATACTAATACTATTTTAACCCAAAGGTTGCTTAATTGATCCGCTTGAAGCACTTTATGTATCAGTTGTTAATGAAGTTGAATGTAAGAGCCATTAAGGAAGCCAATAAATAACTATAGTAAATAGGTCACAGAATCTAAGTTTTAATTCCTTTTGGAGTGCATTTACCAATTCAAATGATGTACTAAAAACCATAACCAACAACCATGAAAGTACTTCCATTCAAGATTCCCAAAAGTACAAAAGAATCATTTCGCGTACAGCTAGATGCTGATCGATATTTGTTTGATACGCTTCATCAGCATTCAGAATTTCAAATTATGCTGATTGTAGAAGGAGAAGGAACCGTGATTGCAGGGGATTACATCAATCCATTTAAAGAGGGAGACCTTTTTGTGATTGGACAGAATATGCCACATGTATTTCGTAATGATCCTAGTTATTATGAAAAGGATAGCCATCTAAAAGCCACAGCCATTTCTGTTTACTTTGACTGGCAATCATTGGGCGATGGTTTTTTTGATCTTCCAGAAAGCAGGCAATTGTCTGATTTTTTGAAGATTTGTAGCCGTAGTATACAGGTACAAACTCCTGAGGTAGTCAGTCGTTTACAGCCTATGTTGTTTGCCTTAATGGATAAAAAGGGAATTGACCGAACCATTCAACTCTTGAATATTTTGGGAGTATTGTCCAATTGTCAGGATTATGACCTTTTGGCTTCTTCAAGTAACATGACCTATGATAATGAAGAAGATGGTAGACGAATGGACCGAATCTTTAAGTTTACGATGGAAAATTATCAGCGATCGGTATCTCTGGATGAAGTGGCTGATATCGCAAATATGACTCCGAATGCTTTTTGTCGCTATTTCAAGCGTCATACACGTAAAACCTATGTGACTTTATTGAACGAGGTTCGAATAGGACAGGCGTGTAAGCTATTGCAGTATGACGAGCATACAGTGACAGAGGTTTGCTTTATGGTAGGTTTCAATAACTTGTCGAATTTCAACAGAAAGTTTAAGCAGTATATGGGAGTTACTCCTACAGAATATGGGCGTAGGCATAAAAGAGCATTAGCTATTTAAGGTAAAAGGTAAAAGGTAAAAGGTGACTAGACCTTGTTCGGTTACATTCTGTAATGAGACGAGCAGCTGCGATTCTATATTCACCTCTCTATAGGCAATTTATTTAAGTGAAGAGTGTTGACCTTTGTGGTGTACAATTTATTGTACTGAATAAATAATTTTTTCCCGCCGATAAAATAAACGAGTAAACATATAAAGATGATTTCGAGAACGATTAAAAGCAGCAGTCTATTGCTGATTTTTTTGTTATGCTTGTCCCCTTGGGTAATGGGACAACGAAAACTAGGTGCAAAACCAACAGACTCTGGTGGAGTACTGATGCCTGAGCAAGCAGCTTATGATGTCACGCATTACCATATTGACCTGGAAGTTATTCCAGAAGAGAAATCGATTTTAGGTACAGTGACGATTTCAGCAAAGGTGATGGCTCCTTCAGAATGGGTAGTTGTGGACTTAGACACTGCTTTGAAGGTGCAGAAAAGTACTTTTAAAGTGGAAGGAAAAGAAGCACCCTTAGAAGTAAAACGAAAAAAGGGACAAGTATGGTATAGGTCTTCCCGTATGCTGCAAGTAGGAGAGGAATGGAAATTAGCCATTAATTATAGTGGACATCCTAAGGAAGCCCCTAGGGCCCCATGGGTAGGTGGTTTCTCCTGGGCTGAAACACCTCAGGGAGCTCCGTGGATTGCTACTTCTGTACAGTTTGATGGAGCAGATCTTTGGATTCCTTGTAAGGATCACCCATCTGATGAGCCGGACAGTGTAGACTTACACATTACCGTGCCGAAACCATTGGTAGTAGCTTCTAATGGACAGTTGAAAGGGATTAAGAAATTCAAGGGAAAGAAAACGTACCACTGGCAAATTAATACACCAATCAACAACTATGATATTGCACTTAATATAGCCCCTTATAAAGAGGTGAGTTATGAGTATACGAATGTATTGGGGGAAAAAATGCTTTTGAGATGGTGGGTATTGCCTTCTCATCAAAAACAAGCAGAAGTATTATTGCCGGAGTTTGCAGATCATTTACGCTTTTATGAGGAGAAATTAGGCCCGTACCCTTTCCGAAATGAAAAGTATGGAATAGCGGAAGTACCTTTCCTTGGGATGGAGCATCAAACCATTATTGCGTATGGGGCTAATTTTAAGCCCAATGCTTTTGGATTTGATTTTTTACATCATCATGAGTTAGGTCATGAGTGGTGGGGGAATATGGTTACAGCGGCAGACTGGAAAGACTTCTGGATACATGAAGGATTCTGTTCTTATATGCAGGCACTGTATACAGAAGAAAAGAAAGGTCTAGAGGGATATCATCAGTATATAGGTACGATGCGCCCTAAAATTAGAAATATTCAAGCATTAGCACCTATTACTTCTAAATCTACCAAGGAGAAGTATTTTCATGCTCCATGTTACACGGAAAGCGATGGAGATATTTACACCAAGGGAGTACTAGTACTACATACGCTTCGCTACCTGATTGGAGAGGAGGCCTTGATGAGGAGTTTGAGGAAAATGGCGTATCCAAGCAAGGAAATGGAAGGAAAGACTGATGGCTCTCAATGTCGATTGGTTTCTTCTAGTGACTTTATAACTATCGCAGAACAGGAAAGTGGGCAGGACTTGGACTGGTTTTTTGAGGTATATCTCAGACAACCTCAAATTCCAAACTTATTGGTTAACAAGGAAGGGGACTACTTATCCTTACGTTGGGACCTTCCAAAAGAGATGGATTTTCCAATGCCTCTGGAAATTGAGATAGGTGGACAACGTCAGCGTATTGAGATGACTGGGAATCAGGCAAAAATACCTTTAGGAAATATCAATATGGAGGAGATTTCGATAGACCCTGATAATTGGATTTATAAGAAATCAGAATACAAAGAAAAATTAGCATTTAGAAAGCAACTGTCAGAAGGACTTCCTGGAGTGACTTTTAAAGAGCTTAAGGCGAGCGATCATTTTTCTCAGTACTATGAGTTATTTATCCCTCAACCAATGGATCATCAGTCGCCCGATGGAGATCGTTTTATGCAAAGAGCTTATTTTGGTTTTGCTGGTTTTGACCGCCCGATGATCTTGGAAACAGAAGGGTATGGGGCATATAACTATACCAAAGAGCCAAGTAAACTATTACAAGCAAATCAGTTGGTAGTAGAGTATCGTTTTTATGGGAGATCAGTACCAGAAAGCGGTATTCCTTGGGAGTATCTGACGAATGATCAGGCGATAGAAGATTACCATCGATTAGTGACCAGACTAAAACCAATTTTCTCTTCTAAATGGGTAAGTACAGGAATCAGTAAGGGAGGTGAAACAACCTTGATTTATAAGAGTAAATACCCGAATGATGTGGATGTAGCCATTCCTTATGTAGCACCAATTATTCTTTCGAGAGAAGATCCCCGAACAGATATCCATATTCAAACGGTTGGAGAGAAAAGTACAAGAGATAGAATAGCGGTTTTTCAGAGAGAAGTACTGAAGAATAGACAGGCTATTCTAAATGAGATTCACCGATATGCCGCTGAAAAGGGTATGCATTTTAAGGTAGGAGAAGAGGTTGCATTGGAGTATGCGGTATTGGAATTTCCATTTTCCTATTGGCAATGGGGTGGAAAACCAGAAGAAATTCCGGGTAAAGGAGCTTCAGCAAAAGAGCAGTTTGATTACTTGAATCGCATTGTGGGAATTAGTTTTTACTGTGATAAAACGCTGGATAGATTAGCACCTTCGTATTATCAGCATATGCGAGAACTAGGATATTATGGTTTTGATACTTCCAACGTCAAAGACCTTCTGGAAGTCGTAAAGACGCCTACAAATAGGTTCTTTGCTCCAGAAGGAGTCACACTAACCTATGACAATACTTATATGAGAAAGGTATTGGACTATTTGGAGACCAAGGGGAATAATATTTTATATATCTATGGAGGATATGATACCTGGGGTGCTTGTAGTGTGAACCCTACAGACCAGACGAATGCATTGAAAATGGTTTTGGAGGGTGGCAGCCATTCGACTCGTATCAAAGATTTTTCAGAAGAAGATCAAAAGAAAGTTTACGCAACGCTAGTGAAATGGTTGAATATTGAAGTGACACCATTAGAAAATGTCTGTATAGAGTAGTATTTATTGAATGGCGATACACTTGTATTTCATAAACACAGACTTCTGGAACACCGCTTTTTTGATGGAGAGGCGGTGTTTTTTTAAATTATCAATGTTAGCTGAACTGGTTCAAGAGTTCAAATTCCGAACGAGGTACGAGTACGGAATTGCTCTTGGACCAAGCGGTTTACTACCTCAGTCAAGTCTAATGCGTACTGCGCTAGTCCAAGAGCGTATTGATAGTCGTCCCTCCTATCAATACTGAACTCTTGAACTAGGAGCATATTTTCTACCCATACGAAACTAACCGTGATAAAGTCTATTGAAAATTTGATTACAATCATCATTTCCCACCATATAGGTCACTCTTTGAGGAAACCGTAATCTCTACCTTGGTTGTAGAAAGAAACAGTAGAGGGGATAGGATCACTTAAAAAATGAGGGCATATGAAAAAGATTATTGGAGGAATCGCCTTTTTAGGAATGATCATCGGAGCATTACCAGTATTGGCGCAGGATGAAGGAAAGCAATTATTTCAGGTGGAGGAAGAGGTGGTGAGTAAGAGAGGGTGTATGGACTGTTCGTGTAAAGAATTGATATTGGATCCTACGCTCTTATTTAAAGACAAGAGCCATATTGCTCTTAAGCATCAAAAAAATAATGTTTATATAAGTGAGTTGACACTGGAGGAGAAGCAGCACATTTTGGTGGTGTTAAAGTACCTGCCTCAACCACTCGCTCAGCAGAAAGAAACTGTAAAAGGGGAATACAGAAAGTAGTAAATGATGAGAGATGAAACAGGCACGTTACTAATGTGCCTGTTTTTTTATCGTAATAAGAATCCTTCCTTAAAAGGGTCGTCCGGATCAATTAAAAAAGTATGCATTCCTGTAATATAGGCTGTACCTTCTACCTTAGGAATCACCGCATTTTGGTAAGGACCATAAGGAATCACTTCCTTGATACTTCCTTTGAACTGGCTTCCGGTAATGCTTTCGATGGTTAAGCTTTCGGATTCGGATAACTCTCCTTTGGCATAATGAAGGGCCATCCTTCCTGCGACACCAGATCCTGTAGGGGAGCGATCTACTTCTCCATCAGCGAAAATACATACATTTCGACTGTTTGCTGTGGAGGAGTCCTCAGGCTTACCCATAAAGATTGTTCCATATAGGAAGCTTAGATCTTCTTCAAAAGGGTGTTTTACCTTCACTTGTTCCATTACAGCATGCTTGATAGCCCTGCCTTTTTCAATTAATTCATTGTGATTTTCCTCAGCCATGGAAATACCTAAATGATCGGCATCGACATAAGCATAAAAAGCACCTCCATAAGAAATATCATAAGGGACATTACCAATTCCTTTTACCTGTACTTCTTGGTTTAAGGCAAGAGTAAAGGAAGGAACACAATAAAAATAGCAGTCGGTTACTTTTCCATGATCGTCCAATCGAGCATAGCTATCAATCCTTCCGCAAGGCGCATCAATACGAAGATGTGTCTCAGGGAATGTTTTTTCTTTCCATCCCATCTCTACAGCTAGTTTAGTAAGGGCAATAACGGCATGCCCACACATGGTAGAATACCCTTCGTTATGGATAAAAAGAACACCGAAGTCGGCCTCATCTGTATTGGGTGGAAGTAGAACACAACCATACATATCGGCATGCCCTCTAGGTTCCCACATCAATGCTTTTCGGAGGGAGTCGTGTCGGTTTTTCATATCCTGACGGTATTCCAAGATATTGTTTCCTTCTAATTTGGGAAGCCCTCCGATAATCACTCTTAGCGGTTCCCCTCCGGTATGCATATCAATACTCTGAACTTGAAGCCATCCTTCTGGAGGGACGAAGGAAGTTTGTGTTTGTATTTTATGGTAAATGCTCATTTTTTCAGTTATCAGTGAAAGTTGAAAAGGACTATCTAGTCAAAGAGTTCAGAGATCATACGATAGTATGATATCGCTCTTTGACTTTGCAGTTTATGACCAAAGGATCATTTTGGGTTTATCAGTTATCAATAATTACTGATAAACCCCACCTACATATCACACTGCCGCAATCAACTGTGCTTTTCTCTCATAACGATTTGGGGAAAAGCCTTCCAGTGACAAACTCCCTTTTTGTTCCGTAAGTAGCTCTGCAATTAATTTACCGGTAGCAGGTGCCAAGCTGACCCCCATCATCGCATGCCCTGCAGCGATACTTACATTAGTAAACTTATTACTTCTACCAATATATGGAAGGCCGTCAGGAGAACAAGGGCGTAATCCTTTCCATATTTTAGTTTTATCCTCTGGAATCTGAGCTTGGTGCTGTGGATAGTATTTTTCTACTGCCTGTACGATGCCTTCCACTCTTTTAGTGTTTACAGAGAAGTCAACGCCAGCAATCTCCATGGTACCGGCAATGCGAAGTGAGTTCCCCATAGGCGTCATCGCGACTTTTGCTTCTGTGAGGATAGAAGGAATACTAAGATTATTTTTAACATTCTCCTGTGTAATACTATAGCCTTTTCCGGCTTGCATAGGTAGGTTTAGTCCTAGTTGTTCAACCAAATCCCCTGCCCATGCTCCTGTGGCAACGACGACCTCATCAGCATCAATCATTCCTTGATTGGTGATTACTCCTTGTATCTTATTACCTTTTTGGACAAACTGTGTGACCGTAGTGTTTTCTAGGATTTTTACTCCCTTAGCTAGTAAGTTGGTATATAATTGCTGTAATACTTCGGCTGGATTAAGGTGAGCATCTCCCGGGTAGTAAACAGCCCCCTTCACATCAGTGGTACAGTTATTTTCCAAAGTGGCTACTTCTGAAGCCGAAAGGATTTGCGCTTCTAGCCCTGCTTTTTGAGCCAAGAGTGCCGCTTCACCTTCTTCTTCTTCCATATGGTCTGTTTTATAAAGCATCAGTAATCCCTTGTGCTGTAATGGAAGCTGTAAGTCATCCATTAATTCCTGATATAAAGATTTACTGAAGAGACTCAAGTCTCTAAGCAAAGGGATCGCGTTGGATACATGGGTATGGTTGGCTGCCTTATAGA
Source organism: Algivirga pacifica (assembly GCF_039543525.1). Classification (NCBI taxonomy): domain Bacteria; kingdom Pseudomonadati; phylum Bacteroidota; class Cytophagia; order Cytophagales; family Flammeovirgaceae; genus Algivirga; species Algivirga pacifica. The sequence continues at coordinate 55,045 of NZ_BAABJX010000026.1, read as the reverse complement.
AATGAAGTCCCCATTTAAACAGGGTAGGACTGATTCTTGGACGGACATAAAAAGGACTGCGGGCATTAAACATCCAACGTATACCTTTAGAAATCATCCCGGGTGCAGCTAATGGAATAATATGACTGGGAACGATCATTCCAGCATTCCCAAAAGAGCAACCATCCAATACTTTACCTTGCTCCAGAACAGTTACCTGACAACCTTCTTTGGATAGATAATAGGCAGTAGATAATCCAATGATTCCTCCACCAATTACAGTTACATTCATACAATTTTTAATTACTAATGAGGAATTTTCAATTATCAATGAACAGTGAGCAGTGAACAGTGAGCAGTGAGCAGTGAGCAGTGAACAGTTATGAATTATGAGTGCTGTAAAAACTATTGGTTATTGTGTTCGATGGTAAGTTTTTAATATTATACTTGATCTATAGTTCAAATAGACGAACTTATTTTTGAAGCCATAACTCATAACTCATAACTCATAACTCATAACTCATAACTCATAACTCATAACTCATAACTCATAACTCATAACTCATAACTCATAACTCATAACTCATAACTCAACTATATTACCTGAAAACCGTGTGCATATGGATCATTTTCATCAATGATGATATGATTATATCCTGTCACTTGTGCCCATCCCTCTATGCTAGGAATAATGGCAGGAAGGCCATCCAAAGAAGCCTCTTCCTCTATACGCCCAATAAACTGAGAGCCTATAATACTTTCATGGATAAATTGTTCACCGGGTTTGAGTTGTCCTTTGGTGTACCATTGTGCCATACGGGCTGAAGTACCCGTTCCACAAGGAGAACGGTCGATGGCTTTATCGCCATAGAATACGGCATTGCGAGCAGTAGCTTCAGGAGATAAAGTAGCTCCGGTCCATAAGAGGTGACTTAACCCATTGATGGTTTCGTCCTGAGGGTGAACAAAGACATACTTTTCATTTACTTTATTACGGATCTCCCGACTCCATCGAATCAACTGATCGGCAGAGTAATCCTGAATGCCTTTGAAGTTTTCCTGAGGGTCTACGATGGCATAGAAATTTCCTCCATAAGCGACATCCATACGCAGGAGGCCTAGTTCTTCTGTTTCTATTTCTATATCGGTAGCAGCAAGGTAAGAGGCGATATTGGTCAGTTGTACAGAGGTGACCTTTTTTCCTTCCTGTTCATAGGACACTTTGACGAGTCCTGCGGGGGTTTCCAGTCGAAGCTGCCCCGGAACTTTGGGAGTGATCAATCCTTCTTCAATAGCAATGGTTACCGTGCCAATCGTACCGTGTCCACACATAGGAAGACAGCCACTGGTTTCAATAAACAATATTCCCATATCGTTTTCCGGATCGGAAGGAGGGAAGAGAATACTGCCAGACATCATATCATGTCCCCTTGGTTCAAACATGAGGCCTTTTCGGATCCAGTCAAATTCCTTGAGGAAGTGCTGCCTTTTTTCACTCATATTTTTTCCTTTCAGAAGAGGGCCTCCTCCTGCAACTACCCTTACTGGGTTACCACAGGTATGTGCATCGATACAAAAAAAAGATTTTCTATTCATGTTGATTTATGGCATGGTTTGTAGCAGGGCTAATGCCCAATTGTTTCGTAATAAGTTGTGCAGCGACAAGATCTTCCAGTGCATGTCCTACGGATTTGAATACCGTAATCTCCTTGGAGGAAGTCCTGCCCATATGTTCTCCTTTACAGAGTGTGGTTAATTCAGCTAGAATATCATTAGGGGTAATACTGCCTTCAGCTAGTGGTATTGCCAGATCACCGGTTTCTTTGCTTGCGCCTTCCAGGGTGTCTACAAAAATGCTGGACTGCCATAGAACGGCATTGTCAGCTTCTCGCATGTTGGGCTTATAGGCCCCCACAAGATCAATATGTTGCCCTTCTCTTAATTGCTCTCCAAATACAAGTGGAGTACTACTTAATGTAGCGCAACTCACAATATCAACATCGGAGATGATGGTTGTGTAGTCTTCAATGGGTTCAATGGAAGCAGTGATCTTATCCTCAAGAGTATGGGCAATCTTTTTTGCTTTCTCATAACTTCTCCCCCAGATATAAACTTTTTCAATAGGCCTTATACTGCAATGTGCTTGTATTAGTTCAGGTGCGAGTACACCGGTTCCGATCATCAGCAGGGTACGACTATCTTCTCGGGAAAGAAAAGAAGCCGCAAGGGCAGAGGCAGCTGCTGTTCTTTTAGCCGTAAGACTAGGAGCATCAATTAAGGCTTTTGGTTGTCCAGTGACTGCATCCAGCAAAAAGTAAACTCCTTGTATAGAAGGGAGCTGAAACTTGCTATTATGAGGAGATACGGTCACTACTTTTACGCCTACATCCTGATTGGTCTGCCAGGCAGGCATAAGTAACAAGGTAGAGACCTCTTTCCCCGATACACCTTGGAAAAAATGATGATGCCTTAAAGGTACTTCTATACGCTGAGTTTTAAAGGCTTCCCTCAATGCAGGAATAAGGAGATTGAAGGGGAGGTTTTCCTGAACTTCTCGTTGACTAATAATTTCCATAATAATACAATGTAGAGGCGCCCTAATAGGGCGTCTCTACTATACAAATCCCTGTATTAATAATTACCTAACCTACTAATTCAACTATAGACACTTTACTCATTTGTCCGTCTACCTTTCGCCAGATACCTAATGGATTTGCATCCTTAAGTTCTTCAGGAAGGTAGGACTCTGGACAGTTTTGATAACATATAGGGCGAACAAATCGCTTGATAGCCGCAGTACCTACGGAAGTAAATCGACTATCTGACGCTGCAGGAAATGGTCCTCCGTGTTGCATGGCATGACTTACCTCTACACCTGTAGGAACATTGTTAAAGATCAAGCGTCCCACCTTTTCTTGCAGGATATCGATTTCGTTCTCAAAGATCTTCACATCTTCATTGGTACCCATGATAGTCCCTGTAAGCTGTCCCTTCAGTGCATGTAATACCAATTTTAGTTCTAGGCGGTTTTTACATTTTATGACCAAAGAAAATGCACCAAACACTTCTTCTTGGGCTAATGTATTGTTGATAAAGTCTTCTCCGGAGATCATAGCTATAGCAGGCTGACCAGCACCTTTTGGTAACTCTTGTTGTGAACTAGCTATTGGGCTGACTCCTGTGGAAGAAAGAACGGTTTCTTTTCCATTTTCATAGGCTTTTAGAATGCCGTCAGTGAGCATGACTTGTGGTGTACTATCCTCAATAGCCTCTTTGAGTTCAGAGGTAAACAAGTCCAGCTCCATAGAGTCCAGTCCGATTAATAAGCCTGGATTGGTACAGAATTGTCCTGCTCCTAATGTGATGGAAGCGGCATACGTTTGTGCAATTTCTTTGACTTCCAGATTAAGCTTCTCGGGAAGTAATAGTACCGGGTTGATACTGCCCATTTCGGCAAATACCGGAATGGGAACAGGACGTTCAGTAGCGATTTTCATTAATGCTTGCCCCCCTCGAGTGGAACCGGTAAAGGTTACCGCTTTGGTTTCAGGGTGCTTCACTAACTGCTCTCCTACGCTATAGCCTTGAGCGTTTAGGGAAGAGAAAACCCCTTGAGGCATATTGGTTTTTTCAGCAGCATTTATGATTGCTGTAGATACCAATTCATTGGTACCTAAGTGTGCTTCATGAGCTTTCACAACTACAGGGTTTCCTGCAGCTAATGCCGAGGCCGTATCGCCTCCAGCCGTAGAGAATGCCAAAGGAAAGTTGCTGGCCGTAAATACAACTACAGGACCAAGGGGGCGGAGCATGGTACGGTGATCAGGTTTAGGGACGGGAGTTCTTTCCGGTTGAGCTGTTTCAATCACAGCTTCACACCAGGAGCCTTCCCGAAGTAGGGTAGCGAACAAGCGTAATTGATTGACGGTTCTACCTCTCTCTCCCTCAATCCGCCCTTGAGGGAGCCCGGATTCCTGAGCAGCCTGTTGTACCAGCTCATCCCCCAGCACCAATAATTCCTCCGCAATAGCTTCCAGAAAGTCTGCTCTTTGGTCTTGTGAAGTTTGTTTGTAAGTAATGAATGCGTTAGCCGCTAAAGACATCGTTTGTTCTACTTCTTCAGTCGTGGCTGCAAAAAAACGTGTGGGTAAAGTAGTGCCCGTAGCAGGGTTGATACTTTGGCAAGTTGTTGTACCTTGAGCGGATAAAGTACCGCCGATAATATTTTTACCGTGCATAATCAGGAATATTTTTGAATAAATTGGTGCGTAGTAACCACCACAGTCACTTTCTCTTCTTACTATTCAGTCCTCTACAAGAAAAACATTCAGCCTAAAAATGATCAAGAGCATTGATGTCTTCGGAAGAGAAGAAATGCTGTGGTGGTAAGAGTGGTTATCGGTTATTGTTTATCGCTTATCGTTTAAATAACTTTCTTAACTGATAACTGATAACTGATAACTGATAACTGATAACTGATAACTGATAACTGATAACTGATAACCGATAAAACTATTGATAAACTTCTACCTCAGGTAAAGCTGGTCGAGAAGCCAGACTATCCTCAATCACTTTAAGGACACGTTTGCGTTCAGTACCGATAAGCGGAAGTCTAGGAGCTCTTACAGTCTCAGAGCCTAGTCCAACAGCTACTTCTGCTAGCTTAATATTTTGTACGAGTTGAGCATTGATATCCAGTTCCAATAGTGGTAAGAACCAACGATAGATCGCAAGCGCTTCCTCCATACGTCCTGCTTTGGCCAATTGGAAAATAGTAACAGTTTCCCTAGGGAAAGCACATACCAGTCCGGCAACCCATCCGTCAGCTCCCATGGCAAGGCTTTCCAAGGCAAGTGTATCTACGCCTGAAAGAATCTGGAAACGATCACCAAAACGGTTTTTCATGCGCGTTACATTAGACAAGTCACGGGTAGACTCTTTTACTGCTTGTATATTCTCGTATTGAGTCAGCTCCTCAAACATATCCAGTGTAACCAATGTCTTGTAGTCAACCGGGTTGTTATAGATCATGATCGGAAGGTCTGTACTCTTGGCGATCTCAGCAAAGTAAGCAACTGTTTCATAATCAGTAGCAGCGTATCGCATAGGAGGTAATAGCATCAAGCCACTAGCACCGTCTTCTTTTGCTTTAGCAGCCGCAGCAATTGCTCCTTTAGTAGTTTGCTCTGCGATATTGATAATTACAGGAACTTTACCTGCTACGTGAGCAACGGTTGTGCGAACAAGGGTAGATTTTTCTTCTTCGGTCAGTGTACTGGCTTCTCCTAGGGTACCACCAAGGATAATTCCATCAACACCTGCTTCTAATTGCGCATCGATATTCTTCTTGAATAGCGCTAAATCTAATGTGTCGTTTTCTGTAAATTTTGTGGTTACAGCTGGGTATACCCCTTTCCAATTGATTGTCATTTCTTATGATCGTTTTTAAGTATGAAATAGAAATCCAAAAGAGCTTACACTGCTGAAGAGCTTAAGGTAGGCAAGCAAAAACCAAGTGAATACAAAGCGAAGATTAGGGATCATTACCTTTTGAAAGGATAGCCTTAGAGATCTACTATCTTTTACTTCTTACCTTTATTTTACCTCTTATCAATTTACTACATGGTTAGTATATGGTCAGTAGAGAAATGAGATTAGCACAGAATAGCTCTCCATTTGCTCTCCAACAGTATAAGCATATGACAAATGTATAGGGAGACTAAGGAAGATATTTTCACCATTCTAGCAGGATATAATATTATCCTATCCACTTGTTAAGGTGAGGGTGTAAAAAGCAGGGAATTTGGTATTAAAGTACAAGGTAGGGGCGACCCCACGTGGTCGCCTTTTATATTATTTGATCTTAATAACCAAGGAATCAGGGTAAATACCATTTTGCTGTAAATGCAACATGGTTTTTAGACGAATATTCATGCGGATTACTTTTAGCTCCTGTCTCGAGAGCTTCCTTTTCCAATGAAGCGTTAAGATGTACAGGGTATCCCGATGGAGTTGTATGTCCTCTGTGATTTCTTTACCGAAAGCCATCTTTTGTAAGTCGGGGTAGTCAATTCTTAAACCTTCTTTCAGAGGTGAAATATTCCATTGATCAATTTCTTTTTGTTTTAAGAGCGTTTCCAAGGAATCTACTTGATTACGATAAAACACTAGAGCATCCCCCTTTTCGGACTCAGGTACTTGCTGGATTAAACTATCGATATGTTGAAAGTCCCGAAAGCGAAATTGTCGATGAAAGATTCTAAAAGTGGTTTGTTCTAAATGATAACGTTGTGTCTGGTTTTTCCAGGTAGCGATTGTGCGATCATCAATGGAACCATGGGTGACATCCAATTCCATGTAAGTGGAATCTGGGTTGATATACTTACTGTTAAAGTTAAGCTTGATGTTTTCATCAGTGACTGAAGGCTTGATGACTTCCAAATAAAAATTCTCACTATTATTTAAGAAGAGGCTTTCTTTTACCAATCGATAGAAAAGAATACCGGAGGGAATAATAATGATTACTGTTCCCAATAGGAGGTAGTTTTTGACTTTCTTCTCTACTTTGGGATCAATAAATTGTCGGGTAGGAAACTTCATTAAACGTATAATCCCTACAGTGGATATACAAATAAACAGGGAGTTGAGTAAGAATAAATACATAGCCCCAAAGAAGTAGGACCATTTTGCGGAAGCCATTCCATAGCCAGCAGTACACAAGGGTGGCATTAAAGCGGTAGCAATCGCCACACCTGGTACCACTGTACCCCGCTCTCCCCGGGTGGCGGCGATGATTCCTGCTAGTCCTCCAAAAAAAGCAACTAAGATATCTAAGGTAGTAGGAAATGTTCGATTCAACAGTTCAGGAGTTTCCCGTTCAATCGGTGAAATGAGAAAATAAAGGAAAGAAACCATCAAGCTCACAATGGTCATCTTTAAGAAGTTTTTTAAAGAGATCGCAATTAGCCCAAAGTCAATTAATCCTAACCCTAGTCCAATTCCCCGTATAGGTCCCATCAAAGGGGAAATCAACATGGCACCAATAATTACCGCCGGAGAATTGTTATTCAATCCGACAGAGGCCACGACAATAGAACACATCAATACCCAGATATTATATCCACGATACTTGACACTTCCCTCTATGGATTTAATGGTTGCTTCATAGTCTACGTTTTGGGTGAGTTCAAATGACTCCCTGATTTCGTCAAGTATACGTTGCCATATACTCCGAACACTCTTGTCTTCTATTTTTGTGGGGTCTTCGATGACCTTTCGTTCCAGTCGTGATTTTTTATTTGGGTTCTCTTCGTTTGCCATTAGGTGATCGGTGGTTAGTGATGGGCGATTAGGTTTAATTTATGAGATTTCAACCTGATTATTGGAGTGTCATGACTAAAAGTTGACAAGTTTTTTTATTGAAAGGCATTGTGATTGTCGTTTGCGTTAGTTCTATCCAAACGATAAGTGATTTACTATAGATGATAGACAGTCATACTTCGCTATGCATTGTGTTAATGCGGTTTTTGTTTGGTTTTTTATTTTAAATAAGAATTTAGTTTGGATAATAGATTCGTTTTAACTTACATTTATACTGTATTAGTTAAGTAGTACACTAAATCACTAAGTAAAATGATACAACTCCAGAAACTAGGTTTTGCTTATAGTAGCAAGACCATATTGTTTAATAATCTCAACTTATCCCTTCATGAAGGGAGTATTGTAGGAGTCTTAGGAAAAAATGGAGCAGGGAAAAGTAGCTTGATGAAAATGATAGCAGGGCTTTTGTCTCCTCAAGAAGGCACCTTAAGCGTTTTAGGATATACTCCTTCCGCACGAGTCCCTTCTTTTTTACAAGAAGTATTCCTTCTTCCTGAAGAACCTGAAACCCCTTCGCTTAGTATTCAGGAATATATTCAGGCTTATAGCCCATTCTACCCAAATTTTGATCTGAACTTACTGGAAGAGAGCTTAAGAGTATTTGAGTTGTCGATCGGCACTCACTTGAAAAAGCTTTCCTATGGACAGAAAAAGAAGTTTATGATTGCTTTTGCCCTAGCCAGTAGATGTCGTTTGATCATCATGGATGAACCGACTAATGGGCTAGATATTCCATCCAAAAAAGCCTTCAAGAAATTGATGGCAGGGACGATGAATGACGATCAATTGCTTTTGCTTAGTACACATCAGATCAATGATATTGAAAGCTTGATTGATCAGGTAGTGGTATTGGACGAAGGTAAGGTAGTTTACCATAAGGGTATGTATCAGCTCAGCAAAGAGCTCGCCTTTGCCCTGGTACCTTCTTTAGAGGGAAGGGAAGTGCTGTATAGCGAGGAAAGTGTGGGAGGTTACAAAGTAATTACCCCTAATCAAAAAATGGATACTCCAGTTGACTTGGAGTTATTATTCAATGCGTTAATGAAAAACCCGAATAAGTTAGATCATGAAAACAACTAATGACTTTTTTAGTGCTACCCGTTTCAAGTTGCTGGCGCAGCAAACGTACTTCTTAAATCGAAAGGCTTTTTTTAAGGGGATCGCCGGATTTTGTGGTGCACTGTTTATTTTATTTTTGGTGATGCAATCTCCCTTGGGAATGAGACGAGCCTTGGAAGGAAAGCATTTGCTGGAAATATTTATCACACTGTTTGTGATTTTAGGATTGATTTACATTGGTTATGCTTTTCCGGCTTTTCGCTCTAAAGAAAAGACCATTCCTTACCTGATGTTACCGGCTTCCGCATTTGAGAAGTTTGTTTTGGAATACCTGACTCGGATACTATTGTTTGTGATTGTTTTTCCCTTCTTATTTTTGATGACCTATATGGTTGAAGGATGGTTGCATGCTAATTTATTGCAGGATATCAACTTTTATGGCTGGGAGGTATTGGATCAAATTGAACTGTTTAAGCATATGGAGGAATTTATGAAGCCATGGTCGGCCATGTTGCTGGGCGTAGTTTTCTGGACAGGTATCAATTTAGCCTTTTTAGGAAGTGCGATGTTCCAACGATTGCCTTTGTTGACAACCATATTCGTATCCGTGGCATTGTTCTTTCTATATTTTGGGTTAGTTGTATTAATGTTTTTTCTTTTTGATGTGAACTCCTATCCTTTTGTATTAAAGCAATCTTCTATATTGGAAAGAGTATGGATAGCGGCGATTATTCTATTGGGGATAGGATTTAATGGAGGGTTGATTGCTGCGGCGTATTATAAGGTGAAAGAAAAAGAGGTCTAAAAATGGAATTCAATAACAACAAAAGTATTTACCTACAAATTGCTGAGAGCATCACGGAGAAGATCGTGAGGGGAGAGTACGCAGAAGGAAATAAGATTCCATCAGTGCGAGAGATGGCAGCAAACATGGGAGTAAATCCAAATACCATTATGAGAACGTATAGTGAACTACAGTCCCAAGGGATTATTGGAAATAAGAGAGGAATCGGCTATTTCGTGAATGAGAAGGCACAGGAAGCCATTTTACTGCAAAAGCGTAAGCATTTTTATGAGGAAGTCCTTCCGGAATTTATCCGACAAGCAGAATTGCTTGGTATAGAACTGGAAGATCTACAAAAACATTTAAGTACACTCGAAAATGAAAACAAGTAATAAAATTCTGATGGCCGCTTTTGGGAGTATTGTGGCTTTTATCCTGATTGCTGGAACCTCCATGCGTATACAGATGAATGATACGGATAGGCTACAGCTAGTAAAAAATAGGTTGTCAATTGCTCCTTTTAAATATATCAAGGTCAATAGTCCCAATTTTACCCTATCAATGAGCACAGGTAAGGAACATGCTTTTTTGCTGGATTCAGATCAAAAAATAGAGGACAGTAAGCATGTATTGAACTATTATATCTCGAATGATACCCTCTATTTTAAGGACCAGACGGCAGAGCAGGAGAAAATTCCTTTGTATCACTTTACCTTGACCACACCGGATTCGGTACATGTGATAGATGCAAAAAATACCAGAGTAAATCTCAGTAACCTAAAAAGTGACTATTTACAAGTAACGATGGAAAAAGGAGAGCTTTCAGCCTATCATAATACTAAAATTGGAACATGTACCCTTGACCTGAGAGATGTCGTCAATCACTCTTCATTTTCTTCTAACACTCAAATAGAGGAAGCTACGGTCAATCTAAATAATTCGGAGTTTCACTTTTATAACAAGAAGAAACTAAAATCCCTGAAAGGAACCATTTACAATGAATCGAAGCTTACACTGAATGATCCTGAAATATTAAGTATTGATAAGGATCAGAAGAGTAGTGTCAAGGTACACTAAGTTGAATGAAGAATGAAGAATAGATGGCTTAGGAATTGCATACCAACTTTATCAGTCCTAATTTCATTCTTCATTCTTCATTCTTCATTCTTCATTCTTCATTCTTCATTCTTCATTCTTCATTCTTCATTTAAAACTGCACAATATAACTCACCATCGGAATCAACGGGAAGCCAGACTGCTTCCAGTACTGATTATTATAATAGTAGATGTATAATGGATTAGGGTTACTGTACAGGTTATACAAGGAGAACGACCAGGTACGTAGGGACTCCTGTCCATTTCTTTGTCTCAGTTTCTTGCTTTGGTAGCTGATATCCATACGGTGATAGGCCGGGAGTCGGTGACGATTGATACCTCCTACGTTGCCTATACTTTCCAATGGAGAGGCCCCCGGCATAAGGGAAGCCGTAAGCTGTTTACTGTCCTGTATAGTGAAGGCGCTTCCGGTGAAATAGACGAAGTTAAAAGAGATCTGCTTGTCTTTATTGAAGTTATAAGCTCCGAAAAGAGAAAGGTCGTGACGACGGTCAAAAGTATAAGGGAAGGTATTCCCGTTATTAAGTGTAGGGAACTGACGGTTAGACCAAGAGAGCGTATAGCCCAACATACCCATCCATTTCTTACTTTCTTTTTTCAGAAGAATTTCAGCGCCATAGGCTGTACCGGTTCCGGTTTCTACCAGTTCCTGCCAATTTTCCTGGAAGCCAAACATTGTATTACCTGGGTCTTTATAAGCTAATAAGTTTTCCATCTCTTTATAGTAGCCACTTAGTGTTACCTCCCATTTTTTTGGCGATTGATATTGTAGGTCTAAAGCATATTGTGTGGCTTTGGCAGTAGGGTGCAGATCAGTGGCCGTGACCCAGGTATCCAATGGCAGACGGCCATTCAGGTTATTAAGCTGCTGAAACGGCTGTACCATCTGGCTATAAGAAGGGGCAATACTCAATTGCTCATTGACTTGATATTTCAAGGAGACCCTTGGCAAGAGGTAAAGATCATTTTCCTCTTTGTCAAAATAGTGAAGGTACCCCCCTCTCAATCCGGCACTCAAGGAAATCTTTTCACCAATGCTTTTGCTATAGTTCACGTATAGGGCACTATTAAGCAAGGAAAGGGAGTACTCCTCTGCTAAGGAGTCATTAGGATTTTCAGAAAACGTATTGACTTGTGGAAGTAATTCTTGATGTGCTACACTTCCTCCTACTTGTATATTTCCCCAAGTTGTTTGAATCGTATTGTCAATTTGTACGCCATAGTCTCGGATATTGGAACGTATGTCTCGGTCCGGTCCTCTTTCTTCTTCTGGAGACAAATCCTCTACTAAAATATCGTTTTGATAGGCACTATAATAGGCCTTCAGGTTCAAGGTATGTTCGTCGGTAAACTGATGTTGCCACTGACTGGAAACAGCCATATTGGTCCAGTTTAAGCTATATCGATGGTCTGAGTAGCTGAAATTTCCACTGTGCTGTAGGAAACGGTCACGGGAAAGAAAAAGGTGGTTTCTCCAAGTGGTTTTGGAAGATAGCTTGGAATGACTTTTCAGATTGACGTCATAGAATAAAAAGTTTGGAGCACCAGAACCTTCTCCGCCGATTAATGCCAACACATCGGTAAAACTCCTTCTCCCTGCCATGATTAGGTGATGCTTTTCATTAGGGCTTTTCAGTTGGCCTGAAAAAGAGGAAAGAATAGGGTTGAGATTCAGCTTGAAACGATAGTCCAAAGAGTCCCGACTTTTCGTAGAGAGGACAGAAGAAAGTCCTCCTCCATAATGGGCAGGGATGTCTCCCTTAAAAAGCGTGGTACGTTCAATGATATCTTCGTTATAGGAAGAGACAAATCCCCAAAAATGGGAAATATTGTAAAGACGGGCATCATCCAGCAAGGTGATGGTTTGGTCTGGACTTCCTCCTCTTACGTGCAATCCCGTAGTGCCCTCTTGTCCCGGCTTCACCCCTGGAAGGATCTGCAAAGCTTTGATAGGGTCTTGAATACCCATGGTAGGGATACGTTGTAAAACCGCTCGCTCTATTGCAATGGACTGGGTATGAAAGGGGGAGTCTTTCTGTCCTTTGACTTCTACCGTTTTTAATTCTTTTTGTCGGTCAAAAAGAAGGGTTAAAGGAAGATCTTTCCGGATGACGACTTGTGTTGTTCGGGACATTCTTTCGTAAGAAAGTAGGATGGTAGCCGGTCCCTCTCGTAATGGAAGGGTAAAAGAGCCGGACAAGTCCGTTGCTGTTTTAAGGGTATCGGATTGTATGGCCGTTACCTTTACATTAAACAGCGGTTGTTTGCTTAGTTGATCCAAGACCTTCCCTTCTACAGTAGCTTTTTCTTGTGCAGAAGTGGATGAAATGGATAGTATAGAAAATCCAAGCAGGAATAAAATAGTAGGGTAAAAAGAAGACATAGGACTAGAAAATTTCATCTTTTAGTGGAGGAAAAGCGACTTGGCGTACGGTGTAAGCGGCAAAGATGCCGTTGGCGTTTTTGATATTGGAATAAAGCTGTGTGCTTTGCCCAAAAGGGAACCAGTCTTCAGGGTCCGGTTCGTATTTTTTACTGGCAATATAGCTTTGAAGGTATTGGTCATAGGTGGTACTGCCATTGACTACGGAAGCGGTAAGGTCATATCGGGTATAACGGCCAGAGTATTCCCGTTGATAGGTTTGATAGCCAAACTCAAATGCATAGGTATAGGAGGCTGGTGCCGGAAGTATGGGCGAAAAATCACCATACCCATACGTATTAGTATAACTGTCAAACTCCCCTCTTTTTTGGTCAAAATATGGATCAATACTCTGAAAGTTATAACCAAAATATTTCTCAGAAGCTTGGTAAATACTATCGTGGTCGAAGTAGTGTGCATGTACTAACCCTCCCAGCCAACTGGGCTTTGGCAAAGGAGTCTCAAACGTTACGGTATATAACTGATAACGGCGAACAGACCATCCATTATCAAGTACGGTAGTGTCATAAGCATAAATATGCCTTGCTGTAAAATCAGGAACCAATTCAGGAACAGTATCTTCCGCCTCAATGGTTGGGTGTCCATCAATCGCTACCTCAATACGGTAGGTATGATTGACTTTTGGGAGGTAGTCTAATTGGTAATAACCACTCCCTCTATAGGCGGTCGTACCAATTTCAGTATTATTTTCAAATACAGTAATCTGGGCATTGTCCACATTAGGAAATGCTGTTGCAGCGGTAGGTGGTATTGATTTGGAGAGGTGAATACTAATACTCGAATCAGGGCAAATCATCCCATTTACGATAATTTCTTCGTTGTGATCTACCTCAAAGGCAATAGGTTCACTACACCCATATAGTAATACTATAGGGAGTAGTAAAAGGCAAATAGTTTTATTCATTACAGATTATTAAAGTGTGTTTTGCTTATTTGTTCACAAAGAAAATAAATTATGCAAAAAAAAAACAAAAATAGATTTTAATAAGAGATGTAATGAGGAGAGGAAAGGTTGTAAAGGGTTTAATAGCTGCGTAATTGCATATGGTACAGGTGGTATCCTTCTGCCCACCCATTTTCTTTTACGAAAAGTAGTGTAAACCCCATCTTCTCATAAAACTGATAGGCCAATTGGGAGGTTCGTACGATAATGTTGGAATATAGTTTTTGGGATTGGATGTGCTTTAGTCGAAATAGTGTAAGCTGTTTGCCAATGCCTTTTCCGTGAGCATCAGGATGAACGAAATCCCAGGATAGGCGAGCTTCCTGTTGTTCAGGGAAATAATTGATACCTGCAGCACCCAGGATCTCCCCTTCTTCTTCAAATAAAAAATAGTCTTCTATATGCTGCTTCAAATAATCTTCTAGGTCAGTAATTTCCTCTTCAGCAAAATAAGCAGGGGTATTGGCCTGCATAAGGGCGATGACTTTTGGGTAGTCATCGGGGTGGTAAGGACGAATCATGTTAATGAAGAATGAAAAATGAAAAGTTATGAATTGAGTGATGGGCTAAAGATAGTTAATTTCATCCTTCATCCTTCATCCTTCATCCTTCATCCTAGACTATTCGTTTATAAACTTCTCATAAATCTCCCCAAAGTCTTCACGATTGAACTCAAGGTAACGGTCTTTTTGCCAATCAAAAGCATATTCATTGACTTTTTTGAACAGATCATCCGTCATCTCGAATCGGCTTGCAGATAGTGTTTGTACTGTACTGCTAAGGCTACTTTCAGACATTTCCAGCATGCGGTCATTATCGTATTGCATGGAACCAATTTTCACTAAAGCTTTGTAAAGGTCTTTCAGCTTTTCCAGTTGTTTTTTATCAACATCAATGCTGTAATCCACATCACCAAGATAGAACTTGATCTCTACGTCCTTATCCAGGTTTCCGGCAGTTTCCAGACGTACATTTCTGAAGTTGTTGTGCTTATAGGAATACCTCTTTAGCATGCGTTTTTTATTCATTGCTGAGGTACCATCCAAATGGATCAATGCTTTATTCGTAAAACAGTATTCATCACTTTTGGATTTGATCAAAAAATAGATTTTCTCTCCATCTTCGTGCATGACATAGTCATCAGAGTCTACCATATGATACTCAGAAGGGCTTACAATAGTACCGATGTCACTAAGACCCATCATATCCGAGGCTACTTTTCCAAACATATTGTTTTTGATTTGTATAAGGTTAAAAATAAAATTGATGTATTGGGTTTAACGTGGAGGGGAGGCAAAAGGTTGCTGGAGGGGTAAAGGATAAAGGATAAAGGATAAAGGATGAAGGATGAAGGATAAAGGATAAAGGATGAAGGATAAAGGATAAAGGATAAAGGATAAAGGATGAAGGATAAAGGATAAAGGATAAAGGATGAAGGATTATTTTTCTTATAGTGCTTTAATTGGGTAGTGAAATGGATGAATTAGTTAAATCACAGCTTGGTATCGTAATTTATCTAATCTTAATCACAACTTTATGTATCAGTTTCCTTATGAACGCCTTAATGTTTGGAAAGAAAGTATGCTCCTTATAAAGGAAGTCTATCAGGCGATTATCAAATTTCCAAAGTCAGAAGATTATGCATTAAAATCTCAGTTAAAAAGAGCGGTGGTATCTGTTACTTCTAATATAGCTGAAGGTTCAGCTCGCCTTTCTCCTAAGCAACAAGCTTATTTTTTTCAAATGGCTTATGGGTCTCTTATTGAAGTAAATTGTCAATTGCAAATAGCAGTGTCTTTAGGGTACCTAGAGGAAGAATCGTATAAGTCTTTGCGGGAACATATTCGTCAAATAAGTAGTCAACTTAGTGCACTTAGAAATCGACAATTTAAGTAAGGATTTTTTCCGAGGAAATGTTTAGTTTCCTCCTTCCTCCTTCCTCCTTCCTCCTTCCTCCTTCCTCCTTCCTCCTTCCTCCTTCCTCCTTCCTCCTTCCTCCTTCCTCCTTCCTCCTTCCTCCTTTTTCTATTGCCGAAGTTATCCCTACCTTTACCCTGACCATTTTTTACATCAGAGTATCTATATCATGAGCAATACCAATCAATCCTTCACGCCAGTGATTTATTCCATTCAAGAACTTCTATCCCTTTCCTTAGTGGACTTTGGAATGGCTTTAGCGAAACAGTTTGAGGAACGAAAAGGAGAGCGTCCAGATCGGGAAGAAAAGGTGAAATGGCTAAAGACCTATGAGTTACTGCAGAAGGTGTTGCCGACATTCAAGGAGATTCCAGCGGAACTTGTTTTTGGATATGAGCTTCCGGGGGAAGAAGGAAGAAGTCCAGACTTAATTTTGTTGATAGAAAATCAGCTTCTAGTGATAGAAATTCAATCGACTCATGAGACCAGAAAAGGAGAGCAGATAGAGAGTACACATTATCTTCGTGATCTTCAGGCATATCATACCGCTTCGGGTGAGTTAGAGATTACATCATTACGTATTCTGGCGGATGCCAAGAAAGCACAACGGTCGGTAAATGGTATTGAGCAATTGACGGATGCAGGATTTAAATCGTATTTATCTTCTTTATTTAAAAGGTATAAAGAGTCTCCTATTGTGTCTGCTGATACTTGGGCGAAGGCTTCTTATCAGGCATTACCAGACTTAAGGGAGGCCGCAAAAACCTTGTTTGAACAGCAAGAACTTCCGGTCATGGAGAAGGCAAAAGAAGCGAAATTGCCGGAAACGATGCGTTTTTTGAAAGAGACTATTGTGTCTGTAGCTAATGCAAAAAAACATCAATTAATATTTTTGACGGGAGCACCCGGTACCGGAAAGACAGTGGCAGGGTTGCAATTGGCGCAAACGCTGGACAATCCACTTTACCTTACAGCTAACACTGCTTTTGCAGAAGTTATTCAGGAGACCACTAGTCAATATTTTGTGCAAAATCTTCATCAGTTTTTAAGTGAGAATTCTACGGTAAATACTCCTGTGATTATCGTGGACGAAGCCCAACGTGTATGGGATACTTCTACCGTAAGTGCGCAAGGAGGAGCAGAGCAATCTGAGGCTTCCGCCTTGCTTTCTATAGGAGCGAAGAACACCTGGAGTATAATTGTATGCCTCGTAGGGGAAGGGCAGGAAATTTATTTGGGAGAGGAAAAAGGGTTAAGCTTGTGGGAAGAGGCCTTGGAAAGTAGCTCAACACAATGGGATGTGCTAGTGCCACCTCATTGGGAAAGTCGTTTTACTTATCCACATCAAATAGACCCTTTGTTGCATTTGACGACTTCCATGAGAACTCATTTAGCGAATGACTTACAAGCTTGGGTAGATGCTTTATTGGAAGGAGATTTAGCTTTATGTGCTACCTTGTCTGATCAGCTTAACCAAAAGGGTTTTCATATCGATTTGACTCGCAGAATGTCCGTAGCAAAACAGCATATTCAACATATCTATTCCAAGGCTAAGGAGAAACGTTATGGTATTCTATCGACTTCTCATGATCGTTTGCTACAAGAGACCGACTTAACGTTAACCGAAGATATTGCTGCTTTTTATAATACCTCTCCTGCAGACACTCATTCATGTTGTCAGCTTAAGGAGTATGTGACGGAGTTTGAGTGTCAGGGGCTTGACCTGGATTATACAATGGTATGCTGGGGTGATGATTTAGTATGGAACGGGGACCGCTGGATAGAGTTGTATCACCGTAAAGAAGCAGATCAGTCCATTCGTCTTCGCAAGAATGCCTATAGGGTGTTACTCAGTAGGGCTAGAGATGGTATGATGCTGTATGTACCGGAAGGGCTGGCTTTGGATAAGACGTATGAAGTGCTGAAAGAGGCGGTAGGGGCGACTCCATGTGGTCGCCCAAAAAAGTAGGAGTATTCCCCATGTGGTTGTATGGTAAATGCAATAGGCCTAAATGATATAAGCATTTAATGAAATTAATTAGTAAACTGCTGCCCTTTATCGCTTTTTTAATTAATAACTGCTGGGAAGTAGACAGAACTTCCGGTAGGAAGAACCAATCATATACCAATGAAACTAATAAACAGAACGATGACAACCCTCTTGGCTTGCCTGATGGTCTTAGGCCTGAATGCCCAAGAGAGGGGGATTACGATTGACCAACTTTTTCACGATTATGAGTTGCAGAGCGAGAGGGCTCCCAAGTTACAGTGGATGCAAGGGGGAGATCGTTATACGCTATGGGAAAAAGGAACAGAGGGGTATGACTTGATACAGTATCATACCGAAAAACAAACCTCTAAGGTGTTGATTGAAGCCAAAGAATTAATTCCTCAAGGAGAGGAGAAGCCCCTGAGGATAGAGCAGTATAGCTGGTCAGCAGATGAGCGTAAGGTATTGCTGTTTACCAATTCCAAAAGAGTATGGAGAAGTAATACCAAAGGCGATTATTATGTATTTGACCTGGATAGCAGACGGTTGAAGCAGCTTGGAAAAGCGTTGCCGTCTTCTTCCTTGATGTTTGCGAAATTCTCCCCAGACAACAGTCAGGTAGCTTATGTTTCTGATTTTAATTTATATGTAGAGGATTACCGTAATGGGGAAATTCGTCAGTTAACGACAGATGGAACGAGTAAGGTGATCAACGGTACCTTTGATTGGGCTTATGAGGAGGAACTGGCTTGTAGGGATGGTTTCCGCTGGAGTCCTGACGGAAAGAAGATTGCTTTTTGGCAGATTGATGCTTCTAATACCAAGACGTTTTATATGATTAATAATACGGATAGTATTTACGCAAGTCTGATTCCTTTACAGTATCCAAAAGTAGGGGAAGCTCCCTCTGCAGCAAAGGTAGGTACCGTTACGGTCGAAAGTGCAGAGATACAGTGGGTAGATCTTCCGGGAGACCCATCCCAGCATTATTTGCCCAGAATGCAATGGCATGAAAACGATTTACTAATCACACAATTAAACAGAAAGCAGAATACCTTGAAGCTGTGGAGAAAGAAAGAAGGAGCGCAACCTACTTTACTCTATACGGAAAAAGATCAGGCATGGGTAGATGTGATTCACACCGACTTGACGGCTTCTTGGGTGGTGGATGATATGCCTGTGGTAGACAAGGGACAAGCGGTACTGAAAACTAATGAAACCGATGGATGGAGACATTTGTACAAAATCAATCTGAACGATGGCGCTCAGACATTATTTTCTCCGGGGGAATATGACTTGGCTCGTATGTATACGATGGATCAAAAGCAAAAATACATGTATGTGAATGCTTCTCCTAAGAATAATACACAGCGTTATTTATACCGTTTGTCTTTGGATGGAAAGGGAACATTGAAGCGTATGACCCCTGCTGCTTATGAGGGAGTAAACGTATATAACGTATCTCCTAATGGTAAATATGCGGTGCATACCCATACCAGTGCCAATAGTCCTGCGACGATACAACTGATCCGTACGAAAGATCATCGATCGATTGCTAACTTGGTGGATAATAATGAACTGAAAGAGAAATTAATAGCGCTGAAAATGCCAAAAGCAACCTTCTTTAAAGTGACTACAGAAGAAGGTATAGAAATGGATGGTAGAATAGTAAAACCAGTAGATTTTGACCCTAATAAAAAGTACCCGGTGCTTTTCTATGTCTATGGAGAACCTTGGGGACAGACGGCGGTGGATGATTGGTCTATGCGTTCTTTATGGGAGCGCATGCTGGTACAAAAAGGCTATATCGCTATTACAATGGACAATCGTGGTACTCCTACCCTCAAAGGAAGGGAGTGGCGAAAAAGCATTTATCGTAAAGTAGGGATTCTTAATGCCAGAGATCAGGCTATGGCCGCTAAGGAAGTTCTGAAATGGGATTTTATTGATGAGGACCGTGTGGCCGTTTGGGGCTGGAGTGGTGGAGGTTCCATGACATTGAACCTCATGTTTCAATACCCTGAAATCTATAAAACAGGGATGTCTATTGCACCGGTGGCTAACCAGCTGACGTATGACAATATCTATCAGGAACGTTATATGGGATTGCCGTCTGAGAATAAGGAAGACTTTATAGCAGGTTCTCCAGTGACTCACGCCAAAGGACTTCAAGGAAATCTCTTACTGGTACACGGAACGGGAGATGATAATGTGCATTATCAAAATGCTGAAATGGTAATCAATGAGTTGATTAAGCATAATAAACAGTTTCAAATGATGGCTTACCCTAATCGCTCTCATGGGATTTGGGAAGGTGCCAATACTAGCAGACACTTATTTACGCTCCTGACACAGTATTTGGAGAATCATGTGAAAGCAGGTGGAGTAGAACGTCCTGAAGCTATGAAAAATTAAAAATATAAATCAATTATTCTTCTTTGAAGGTATCCATTTGGATACCTTTTTTTATGCATATATCCTTTGGAATTTACCAATAAACCATGATGGAGTCCTTCCCTGTTTATTGTGATTTTTATGGATAACATTACACAAGTCTTTATTCAATTTAACATTGAATTCTTTTATCGGTATCCTTATGAAAAGCAAATTATTCCAATCCAATTTGCAAAATACACACTATCAATATTATACAAATAACTATCAAACGCCCATAGACGTATTCCAAACAAGCTCTTAGGGTAAAAAATTATCCGATAAAATGAAAATGAGACATGTAATGTATCGCCTTTTAAAAGGCGCCGTTTTGTTATGCTTTTTACTTTTTGTGGGAAAGCAAAGTCTACAAGCCCAAAAAGGAGCTGACTTGGCCGCTGAACTTTCCTCTTCTGCAGGTCCTTTTACCTTAGGTACAATTGATGGGCCAGATGGGGATACCGCTCCAGGTAACGATATTCCTACAGGTGATTATTGGGAAGGAGTAGGAGATATAACGATCACAGATAAGAATATAACGCTTGCTGCAACTGGAACTATTATCATAAATGGAGACCTCATATTGGATGGCAGTACAAATTTCACAAATGGAGGAAGACTGATTGTCATTGGAGATCTAATCGTGACAGGAACGGCTAATTTGGCATCCTCTAATATGTTGGTAGTATTTGGAGATGTAGATATACAACATACGGGTTCTGTTTCGGGTGCTAGTGTTGTGGGAGGAGATGTGAAAGGGACAACACCTTCCGGATATAATTACTCAAAGGGTAAAGGAAATCTGGATGATTATGAAACTGATGCCGTAGCGGCAGATTTGAGAACAGTGGTCGATCAAGTCAATAACCGTTATATTACTTTCGGCGCTTTACCGGTAGAGTTACTTTATTTCAATGCGAATCGAAAAAATAGCAACATTGAACTGGAGTGGGAAACCACTTATGAGGAGAATAATGATTTTTTCGTCATACAGCGTTCTATTGATGCGAAAGAGTATGTCTCCTTGGATACCATCCATGGTTTAAAAAAAGGGGTGTATGATTATGGGCAGGTATATCAATTTGTAGATCGGGATGCCCCTATGGGAATCGTATATTATAGACTTAAGCAGATGGATATCGATAGGAAGTTTGAATATTATAATGTAATAGTTAATCCTGCGGCACAACAAAGAGGAGTGAATATGGAGATTTATGGAAGTGATCCTTTTGTAGACACCCCTTTTAGGATACAGTTTTATTCTCCTATTACTCAGCAAATCTATCTGATGATCGTCAACTCCAAGGGAATGATGACCTATGAGAAGCGAATAACAATTTCTGGTGGGTATACCTCTCTTCTTATCCCTGAGCTTTCCATAGAGAAAGGATTATCATTACTATCCTTAATCACTGCTCACAAAAAACAAGTAGTAAAAATCGTCCGTTAGTTGTTCATAGTGTTTAGTTGTTTTATTTTTTTTCAACTAAACAACATGAACGAGCGAAGCTCAATTAAACATCATGAACAAAAAAAACACAACTGTGCATTTAGATTGCATAGTTGTGTTTTTTATTTGTGTATAGTTGATCGTTTAACCATAAACAAAAGAGAAAATGGCCACCAATAAACACGCAATTATTCGCTATAAAACGTTAGATCGTTGCTTTAGAAATACAGGAAGAAAGTACTTTTTGGAAGACCTGCTGACGGAGTGTAATAGTGCATTACAAGAATTTACTGGCAATGGTGTGGATATTAAGAGAAGGCAACTATTCAATGATCTGACCTATATGGAAAGTGATCAGGGGTGGTCAGCAGATATTGATCGTATACGGGAAGGCCGCAAAACATATTATCGTTACAAGGATCCCAGTTTTTCTATTGATAACCAACCCATGACGGAGTTGGAGGTAGCCCACTTAAAAGAAACTTTACAATCCCTGAACTTGATGAAGGGACTGCCACAATTTGACTGGTTACAGGAAACGGTTACTCGCCTGCATGCCAATATGGGAATACAGGAAAAGCAGGAGCAGGAGGTGATGTCTTTCCAACAAAATCCTTTTCTGACCGGATTGGAATATCTGGAAGAGGCATATAATGCTATTATTTACAAAAAGGTATTACAGGTGACCTACCAGAGTTACAAGAAAGAGGGAAGTGAATATTTTGAGATTCATCCTTATCACCTGAAACAATATAATAACCGATGGTTCTTGTTGGGCTATAACCCTAAATACGATGCTTTGACAAATATAGCACTAGACCGTATTGTGGCTATGGAGACTTGCAGTTTACCCTATATTGAGAATACCCAATATAATTTCCAGGAGTATTTTGAAGATGTAGTAGGAGTTACCCGAAATGAAAAAGAGGGCCCTCAAAAAGTATTATTAAAAATAGAGAAAGGGCTTTGGCCTTACATTCAGTCCAAACCTATTCACGGTTCACAGCGTAAAGTGGAAGAAACAGAGAAGTTTGTGACAATTTCTTTGGAAGTCGTACTGAACTATGAGCTGCAAAGCTTATTGATGACTTATGCCCATGGTATGCAAGTATTAGCTCCAATGTCTTTGGCAGAAGACCTTAAGGAACGGGCGATGGCTATCTTGCAAAATCAAGGAACGTAAGGAGGACGTAATTCATTTACGTTCTGTTGCCTTATATTGCATGGACAAATCACCGCATAATAAGAAGCAAATGGGTAATATTTTATTTTTCGATACAGAGACGAATGGCTTGCCGAGGAGTTATCACGCTAAATGGTCAGATGTTAGTAATTGGCCTAGAGTCGTACAGTTAGGGTTTTTGTTAACTGATACAGAAGGGAATACGATTCAAGAGTATCAGGCTATTATACAACCTGATGGGTGGGAGATTCCTATTGAGGCGAGTCGTATACATGGTATTTCCCAGGAAGTAGCAGAAGCGGAAGGTGTGCCCATGTTTCAGGCGGTGGCAGTTTTTGAAGAAGCGTTGGAGCAAGCAGACCTATTGGTAGCGCATAATATTAAGTTTGACCTACCTATAATGGGCGCAGAATTTTATCGAGAAGAAAAGCTTTTACATGTCCCTGATACATTTTGTACTATGCTCGGTAGTACCGATTATGTAGGGATATGGAATGAGTATTATGGGGGATATAAGTGGCCAAAACTAGAAGAACTTTACTGGAAATTGTTTGAGGAACCCTTTGAAGGAGCACATGATGCCTTGGCAGATGTAAAAGCAACAGCTGCTTGCTATTTTAAGCTTAAGGAAAAAGGTATCTTTGTGTTTGAAGGATAGAGTAAGGGCGCCCCCAATGCTGTCAATTTAAGCTGAAAGTAAAAAGGTAGAAACTGGTCGTAGGGTCGACCACGTCATGTAATGATACGACCTGAAGCGGGTTTGCACTACGCTTTCTACAAGTAGGTAACATTCAACTAAACATTATGAACGAGCGAAGCTCAATTAAACACCTTGAACAAATAACAAAATGGCTATTTTTTTAACCCCTTCTCAACACATTAAATGGTTGGAGCGATTGATTCGTGAAAGTGAAGAAGAGCTGGTCATGGTAGTTCATGATCTGAAAGCACTAAGGGATTGTATGAGCATCTTGCAGGAGATCGATCAACAAGGGGTAGAACAAACGATTATTTATCAACAATCAGGAATCCTATCGGAGGAACTGAAGGATTTCTGGGAACTGAAGCATCTGACTTTATTGAAACATGCCAGCTTGCAGGAGTATAGTTATTTTAATAACAAATTATTACTAAGGGGAGTGTTGGACAGTGAAGGCAGTGTTTTATACCACTCTACGGATCTGGAAGGGACTTTGGCAGATTATATTACGACGTTTACTGATTTTACAGAGAGCTTCCAAAATGCATTGGAGCAGGCTTCTTTGATTAAACGCTCGACACGGTTGCATCATGCGATCCCATACCAAGATGGAGAGGAGCAGGCCATGGTTTACTGTGAAGCGCTATTGCCTCATTTTCCAAATAAGCTATTTTATCCACTGTTTTCTGAAGAAGGAGAGTGGGTAGCTCAATGTGAAGGCTATGCGGAAGGCATTGATATCTTGTTAGAGAAAGAACGTTTAGGAGTGACTTTTCAGGGAACAGAAGAAAAACGACAGGCCCTATATCGTTATTGGATGATAGACAATGATCCATTAGAGTTTAGAGGATTTAAGCAGTATTGGCAGCACCCGAACGCACCTTTATATCTCTATCGCAATTATGAATTTGATTGGGATAGCCTGATCGCTTCCGGGATGTTTTACAAGAAAATCCAGCAAGGTGCTGACTGGATCGTTGAAAAAGTCGATAAAATTATACCTTATCTTTCTTGAGGTAAAAGGTAAAAGGTAAAAGGTAAAAGTGATCATGTGTGATGGCTTTTACCTTTTACCTTTTACTTTCTCCCTTAACCTGTCTAATCTCTCCGAATAATTGTCTTGTTATGGGAAGGAATACGATTAAATAAATAATTTCCGTAATTTTCCCATTGGTAGGAACTTTAAACTGAACCTTATAATTTTCGCTTTTAAGCGATAAGCGATAAGCGATAAGCGATAAGCGATAAGCGATAAGCGATAAGCGATAAGCGATAAGCGATAAGCGATAAGCGATAAGCGATAAGCGATAAGCGATAAGCGATAAGCAGTGACAATTATTTTTTAGACAATATTTTTTGAATGAAAACAAGATATATTTTTCATGGGGTATTGAGTGTTCTAATAGCCGTTATGGCCTTTCTTGTACAGGCATGTTCTTTGGAAGCTGTATTGCCGGATGTTTGTGAAAATCAGGAATTCACTTTGGAAAGAGAGAACTACACGGCAGGGCAATTGCCTTTGAACGGGTACTATTATAGTGAGAATGATACGAGTACAGCTGTAGATGTTGTGTATCTATATGGCAATGGAGTAGTTTACTATTATGGGGAAGTAACCGATGCGGCTGATATTGTACGTAATGGGAATTGGATTCCGGAGTTACCACAGAATTATCAGACAAACCCGATTGACTGGGGACTTTTTCAGGTAAATAATGAACAATTGGATATTCAAACTTGGTATCCGGGACTATGTGGAGCTTTTGTCTTAGAGTTGAAAGGAGCCGTAGTGAAGGATTCTCTTTTTAAAATTACGACTTATATAGAACAAGGTGTTCCTTTTCCTTTGGAGAAAGAACATTATTACTATTTTCGGGAGAGTAATTTTAAACCGGATAGTATTAACCTTTTTATAAACTGATAGGCTTTTTTTGAACGAATGAAAACAAACTATTACCTGCTGCTTTTCTTGACTTTGTGGATGACTTCTTGTGCTCTGTTCAAGGAGCCTGAGGAAGAGTTCATACCCATAGAGGATTATCTACAAATTAACCAGAGTAGTGATGAGCTTGTCCGTGGGATCAATGACTTGACCTTTTTAAACAATAGTCCAGATTCTATACAGTCGTTTGAATGCTTTTTGAATGGAGAACTGATTTACCGTTCAGACTTTCAGGAAAGTGAGTATAATGTTCGCTTTGATACGTTCAATTATCCGAATGGAAGCTACGAGTTGGTAGCAATATTGACTACAATTAATGGAGAAGTATCCAAGGAGATTCTGGGTATGAACATCCACAACTATCAATTGGACTTTTCATTTGCTCCCGATTATTTTAGAACGGCAGAACAGGCATTTCTATTGGTTACGGATGAGCAAGGAACACTACAGTATATAGAGCCTGTGGTGAATGGAGGGCAGTATCATTTCAAGGATTATAATGGTGCAATTGACGAAACATTTCTTGTCCATGTTTTTTATGGGAATCAGTTACATTCTTATTATGCCAATGCTTCTTTGTCAAGCTGGAATTGGGTCAATCAGGAAGAAGAGCTCT
Organism: Algivirga pacifica; assembly: GCF_039543525.1. Lineage (NCBI taxonomy): Bacteria > Pseudomonadati > Bacteroidota > Cytophagia > Cytophagales > Flammeovirgaceae > Algivirga > Algivirga pacifica. Next base: position 29,110 of record NZ_BAABJX010000026.1, on the reverse strand, counting down.
TAGAGGAGACAGATTCTTTGGGAACGGTGATGGTAGAAATGGACCTTCATCCGCATATTCCCAAAGCTTTTTTTGGAACAGTTTCCGGAAGTGATTCTACGTTTCATGAGGTTGAGATAGTGCAGGATACGTTGCATTCTTTAGCGATGGAGGTCGTGAAGAATCATAGTAACTTGTATTTGTCCTATGAAGTGGAAGATACGGTATTTGTAGCCCTAAAAGCGGCACAACAGCCAGGGGATACGGTACGTTTGTCTTTGGATGACTTCACAGCTTATTCAAAGCATCAAATTTCAATTTCAGAAACCAATAGTTTTCAGTATAGATTGATGGATAATGAGTCGAGACACCTTTTAACTAAAGGGAGTACGAATACTTCATCAATAACGACTTATACCCCCGATCAGCATTGGGAGAACTTCTATTTTACAGGAACGGATACAGGAGCACAATTTAATAGAACTTATGAGCATTGGGGGACAGTATTGCCAAGTGACATTGTATGGAATACGCATACATTTGAATATACAGTACAGTCTGATGCCCTATCCTTTCAACAGGAGTCTTCGGCTTCTTGGGCCGAGATCTCATTGGAAGGAGGAACAGGAACACAAAAGCGTTTCTGGACACTTCATTTACCTGCCGAATCACTAAGTATTAAAGTCCCTAAGTTGCCTAATGAAGTATTGCCTAACTTTTTATATGGTCGATATGAAGTCAAAGAAGTAACCTGGAAAACACCCGGGACAGTGAAGGGATATGAAGAGTACTTGTCTCGATTATCTTCAGGAGCCTTGAAAAAAGGAATGGAGAACAAGACTTATGAAACGATAGTAATGCGTATTGAAAATGAAGAAGACAATGAGGGGGAATAATATAGTTTTAATGATGGTATTGATGGGACTACTGATGGCGTGTGGCTCCCAAGATACAGTGGAACCTATAGATTATTACTTTACGGCCACTTTGGATACCACTAAGGTAGCTTATCATGTAAAGCAAAATACGGTATTGCAGCAAGGAAAAAAGACGGAAGAAACTTCCTTTGGGTTTTATAGCTGTTTTGAGGATGGTATATTACTCACTTCTTCGGAACGTTTTGAGATAGAGGTAGGTGCCTCTGCCAAGACAGACGGAGATCTATTGAGACTGGATCAAGTCGATTATTTATTTAGGGAAACAAAGCTGGATTTTGCTCAAGTGAGTATGAATACTAAGGTCGAGAGTTGTGAACGATTGGTGCAAATGGGGATTCGATTGACCGTAAGAGACAAGGAGAATGACACATTCTATTCGACAGCTTTTGCACCTCAATCAGTGGACAGTACCTATTTTTTCGTCAATGACTTTTATAAAGAAATTGATCTTTCCAATGAGAAAGTAGGTGTCGATATTCATTCCGCTTACTACGTATTGAAAAGTACTTTTGCTTGTCGTTTGTATAAAGAAGGAGATCCATCACAATGGATTGACTTGAAAGAAGGGAGACTATTCTTGCCAATAGGAGCGATATCCATCAATAGTACTCAATAAACTGTTCATATTGTTTAAGTGAGCTTCGCTCGTTCATGATGTTTAGTTGAAATCTAACATTAAGTTATTAAACCTCAATAACTTCGTATTGAGGTTTAACAACAATAACTAAACAATATGAACGAGCGAAGCTCAACTAAACAACATCAACAAAACTGTATGATTCAACCTTAACCAATACAATGATTATGTCATCAAAAGAAATTAAAACATTCGAGGAATTTTACCCTTACTATCTGTCTGAACATCAACATACCACCTCCAGGGTATTACACTTTACGGGAACGTTATTGTTTTTTATAGCTTTGGGGATCGCTATTTATTTTGGATGGACGTGGCAATGGGTATTTCTTCCTGTGATTGGTTATGGTTTTGCGTGGGTAGGACACTTTTTCTTTGAGAAAAATAAGCCAGCAACTTTTCAGTATCCTTTGTGGAGCTTACGATCAGATTTCAAGCTGTTTTTTGAGATTCTGAGAGGAAAAAAGGCCTTTCATGCGGAAAAAGACCATCAGTAGTATTTGTTGAATCGTTGAATTTCACCTTCGGTGAGTTGAATTGAGCTTCGCTCGTTGATTCGAGTTGATAGGTGGTTTGAGGATTTGTATATATTTCAATCAACAGTTCAACTCGAATCAACGAGCGAAGCTCAATTCAACAAGCAGCGTAAGCTGCCTCAACGATTCAACAAAAAGAGCTTATTAGATTCTGAAGCCAAGAATAGCCACATCATCAATCTGTTCTTGCTCAGCCTTCCATCTTTCAAAAGTTACTTCTAAAATTTCCTTTTGCTCTGCTACTGGCAGTGTAAAGATGGAGAAGAGGAATCCTTTCAGGTTTTTCTTCAAAAACTTTTTATTGTTAGGCCCACCTATTTGATCCGCAAAACCATCAGAAGCCAGGTAGATCATATCACCTTTATGTAATGGAATAGAGAGATTGACAAATGGCTTTTCTTTTGGATATATCCCTATAGGTTGTCTATTGCCTTTAATCTCTATTAGGGTATCGCCTGTTTTGGATGCAATCAACTTGATATGTTCTGACGTTTCCGGCAGGGGAGTACCCGCTTTTCGAAGGATAATAGCCGTATTATGCGCACTGGCAAAGTGTAGTAGATTATTTTCTTTTTCAATGATACAGAAAGCGATATCCATACCATCTTGCTGCTCTCCGTTACTACCATTTTGTCCTAGCGAATGCTTCACATTATTTCTTAGTGTTTCTAAGTAGTCTGCAGCATTGCACAAAGGATCAATTTGGTTTAGAAAAGCTACGCCCATCATGCTCATAAAAGCACCCGGGACACCATGGCCTGTACAGTCGGCAACAGTCACAAAAGTACGTTCTTTTGTGCTTTTACTCCAATAAAAGTCACCACTGACAATATCTCTGGGTCTGAAGAAGACAAAGTGATCTTGCAAGTGTTGTTCCAGCTGTTGCTCATCTGGAAGTACTGCTTTCTGAATACGTTGTGCATACTGAATACTATTGAGGATTTTAAGGTTTTTTCGCTCAATTTCTTCTTTTTGCTCATTGACTACCTCCAGTGTTCTGAATAGTTCTTCGTTGGTACTTTGAAGCTCTTCATTAGTGGCCTGTAGTTCCTCGGTACGTTCAATAACCTTGAACTCCAAGTCCCTGTTGAGGCTTTCCAGTTCTTTGTGCTGTAGTTCAATTTGCTTTTTGGCATCGTACTTCTGTATAGCTTCTTTTACGGTAAGCTGTACATCCTCTGGTTCCCATGGTTTGGGAATGTAACGATACAGGTTGGCCGCATTCACCGCACTACCAACAGCTTCGGTATCTGCTTGCCCTGTTAATAATATATTGATGGTGGTATCACAACGTTGATGAATATTCTTCAGGAATTCATCTCCTTTCATCCCCGGCATGATGTAATCCGTGATAACTACAGGAATATCGTACCCATCTTCTTTGAGTTCGTCAAAAACTTCCAGCCCCTCATCCCCACTTTCGGCGGTTTCTATGATAAAATCGCTGCCCAAAACAGTTTTTAGCTGTTTTTTCAGGCCTGTTAGAATGATGCGTTCATCATCTACGCATAATATAGCTCTTTTCATGTTTTGGTCGTTTTTAGCTTGTAGTTAGCCGTTAAGATTGAATTGTTACTCCCTCAACTTCAACTACATTATATGCTTTTGCATTAATTTAGGGGAAGAGTGACGGTAAAGGTGGTGCCTTGTCCTACTTCACTGTCCACTTCAATAGTTCCGTGGTGTTTTTTTATAATTTTACTCACAATATCCAAACCAAGGCCTGTTCCTTCGCCTTGTTTTTTCGTTGTGAAGAATGGGTCGAATATACGATCTTTAATTCTGTCAGGGATTCCCGTACCTGAATCTTTCATGGCGACACTAACAGCCCCTACCTCTTCTCCGGTAACGCCAATCATGGAGGTATTTTTCACGTCAATTGCGATATCTCCTTGATAGTTCATGGCTTGTAATGCATTGTGTAGGAGATTGGTCCATACCTGGTTCAGTTCATCGACATAGCAGGAAATCATTGGTACTTGCTCGAAGTTACGCTGTATGGTCACCCCATGTTTCATTTGGTTTTGATACAAGGTTAAGACCGTTTCCAGGTTATTGATAACCTCTGCAGGGTGCTTGTCCCCTTCCGCATCCCGGTGAGCAAAACTCTTCAAGGCAAAGACCACTTTAGAGGCTTTACTTACCGCTAAGGATACATTATTACTGTCATTAACCAGCGTAGAGAAATGGTAGAGGGAGTTGATCGCCTCTAGTGGACTTTTTGTAGCAAGCAAAGGCTTGATACTATCAAGGTTATATACTTTGGAGTCTATAAGGGTATCGGCCAACGTATCACTCTCTTCCTCTATACCGAGTTCTTCCAAATCAGCTCTCAGCTTTCTTTTCAGTTGTCGCTCCTCTCTGGAGGTTAGGTGTTGGTTTTCTCTTTGACTAACCTCTGTCACGATCGAGAAGAATATGTGAAGTTCTTCTTCTGTGAGTTTCTTTGCTAAGTTAGGGAAGTGTGTACCGCAGACTTGCAGAGAGTCGGAAATATTTTGTATTGAGGCACTGATGGCCCCCAGAGGTGTGTTGATTTCATGGGCAATCCCAGCAATAAGCTGTCCCAGTGAGGCCATCTTTTCTGATTGTACCAATTGGGATTGCGTTGCTTGTAAATTGTTAAGTGTTGCCTGTAGTTCGTGTTTCTGGTCGTTAAGTTCTGCGTTGGTGACGGTTAATTCCTGTGTACGAGCTTCCACGATTTCTTCCAGATTTTCCGTCAAACTCTTGAGTTCATTGTTTGCTTTATCTCTAAGGTTAACGAAGTAAAGGAATAAGCTGACCACCATACCACAAATAATGGACATGTTCAGCGTAAAGAAAAGAGTACTTACCCATGCCTCATGTTGTAATCCATGTTGAGCCCAATAGCTATCAGTTAACCCGGAAAAGATAATCAAGGTAATATAGGCTGCTAGCCAATACCACGAGCTTTTAATCTCTGAAAAGGCGATAGATCCCGTTAGTGAAAATAATGCCCAAAGCATTACTCCTCCAGAAGCAACAAACCCTCCTAGTCCCCATTGGAAGAAGAACGGAAGAAGTAAACTGATCAGAATCTGGAAAAAACGTACGCCTTTGAAGTTCTTGCTAATATGAAAATATAGCAAATTGAAGAAGGACATAATCGTGTAGCCAAAAGGAATCATACCAATGAGGTATTCTCCAAAAGCAAAAGCGATGCCCCCCCAGATTAAACCTCCAACACTCATCATGATGGCTAGACTATTCAATAGCTGCTTCCTGGAGCGCATTTGTATTTCGTCATCAGGAAGTTGCCCTATGGCGATGAGTTGGGAAAATATAGACTGTGACATATGGATGTATGCTAAAAAGTAAAGAAGTCTTAATGTTAAAGTTGAAACTGTAAAGTCCTATGGTTTTAGAGTCCTGGAAGTCATGAAATAGTATAAATTCTCAAGCCCTCCTTGATTAGGCAAATATACTATAAGGTTTTATAAATACCTTTTTTATTAAAGGTAACGAAAAGTTCTGCAGTTCATTGTATTTGAAAATGCATAGGATAATAGTATAACGTACAAGGTACTGATCGTATATACAAAATTGTATTTTAAAGAGTGGACAATCAGTGGACAGGTAAGGAGAATGTTATGAATACTTTTTGTGGTGAAAAACCAAAAAAGGTACACGCTTAAAAGTAGAGGAATATCAAGATCTATTTGAATCACTCTATATTCTACATAGGTAAGGGGCGTGATGGATTGCGTCCGTATCTAATTTATAGTATTCATCCTAAAATAAGCGAAAGAGATCAATGAAAGATAAAAACCTGTCGGATAAGGAAATCCATCAGATCACTCGAAGAAGCTTTATCAAAGTAGCTGGAGGAGCCATTGCTATAGGAGGCCTAACAGCAGGGGGATGGGCTTTAACGGAGCTGATCGTGGATGAAGGTCCCGTGGAGTCTTGGCATAAGTCAGTTTGCCGTTATTGTGGCACCGGATGTGGTGTGATGTTGGGTATGAGCAAAGGAAAGAAACTTATGCGCGTGAGGGGAGATCAGGAGGCGCATAATAAAGGAGTGATTTGTATCAAAGGCTCTACTTTGGATAAGATGCTCGCCAATGAACCTCAACGATTGAAAAAGCCCATGATTCGTAAAAATGGCACATTAGAAGAAGCTAGTTGGGAAGAGGCCATGACGTTGATGACTGAGAAGTTTAAGGGAGCAATTGCTGAGCATGGAGCAGATAGCGTGGCCTTCTATGGATCGGGGCAACTATTAACGGAAGAATCTTACACGGCCAATAAGCTATTTAAAGGTGGCTTTAAAACGAATAATGTCGATGGAAACCCTCGATATTGTATGGCTTCTGCAGCGGTAGGATATACCCAGACGTTTGGAAAGGATGAGCCCCCAGGAGCCTATGAGGATATCGATCATGCCGAGTGTTTTTTCTTGATTGGCTCCAACGCCTATGAGTGCCATCCTCCTTTATTTGAGCGGATGATGGTCAGGAAAAAGGTGAATCCCAATGTACGGATGATTGTTGTGGATCCCCGAAAAACCAAAACGGCAGAACATGCAGATCTACACCTTCCGGTATTGCCTGGGACGGATCTTTTACTATTGAATGCGATGCTCTACACCATGATGAAAACGGACCTTTTTGATGAGGAGTTTATTCGGGAGCATGTCAATTTTAGTGATGGGAAGAACAAGGTTTCCTTTGAGGATTTCAAGAAGTTTCTGGAAGACTATAAACCTGAAAAGGTGGCTCCGGAACTAGGAATATCCGCCCGTGATATTCGAAAGGCCGCTTACATGTTTGGTAATGCTAAAGCAACCATGTCACTGTGGACGATGGGGATTAACCAAAGGATACAAGGCACCTACCTTAATAATACATTGAATAGTATGCACCTTGTCACCGGACATATCAATCGACCGGGAGCAACACCTTTATCGCTGACCGGGCAAAGTAATGCTTGTGGAGGGGTAAGGGATACAGGATCACTTTCTCATATTATCCCGCATGGACGTCTGATTGCCAAGAAAGAGCATCGCAATGAGATGGAAGAGATTTGGGGTATTCCAAAGGATTCCATGAGCCCTAAGCCAGGGTATCATGCGTTGGCATTGTTTCAGGCCATGGTGGATGAAAAGGTGAAGTGCGCTTTGATTATGTGTACTAATCCTGCCCAATCCTCCCCTAATGTAGAGCACTATAAAAAAGGAATGGAAAAGACCTTCTTGGTGGTGGCTGATGTGTTTGAGACAGAAACAACCAAGTTGGCAGATATTGTTCTCCCAGCGGCATTGTACATTGAAAAGCAAGGCGTATATGGACAGACAGAAAGACGTTATCAGTTAATTGAAAAATTATTGGATCCTCCGGGAGAAGCAAAAAGCGACCTTCAAATATTAGTCGATTTTGCAGAGCGAATGGGGTATGGCGATTTTATCAAAGCCAAAACACCGGATGAGGTTTGGGAGGAGTACCGTAAAGTATCGTCTCACAGTAAATATAACTTTGAGGGTATTACTTATGAGCGCCTGAAGAAGGAAAGAGGATTACAATGGCCTTGTCCGTCAACCGATCATCCCGGCACCGTTCGCCGATACACGAAAGGAGATCCTTTTGTACCTGAAGGAAAAGAGCATTACTTCTATGGAAAACCAGATGGTAAGGCTGTGGTTTTTCTACGTACTTATACGCCTAGCAAGGAAAAGGTAACTGACGAGTATCCACTTTATTTAACCACCGGAAGGGTAATCTCCCAGTGGCATACAGGAACGATGACCATGAAGGTGGATGAACTCATGTCTTCCAGTGGTCCTGCCCAGTTGGTAATGCATCCGGAAGATGCCTCTCGTATGAGGTTGAAGGAAGGGGAGACGGTAAAGGTGGAAGCAAGAAGGGGTAATATGAATGCCGTCGTGAAAATCTCTGAGCATGAAACGCCAGGGGTGTTGTTTGCCGCATTTTATGATCCATCTTTCCTAATTAATGGAGTGGTGTCGGACGATCATGATCCTTTTTCTAAGGAGCCAGCTTACAAAGTTACTGCGGTACGAGTAACCAAGGCGTAGATCGCGCAAGATGTATTAAAATGAATTTGATACCCACTATACGTTATAAACTATGGAAACCGTATTAGTCTATATAGCTATTGCATTAGTGCTTTTGGAGGTCATACTATTGTATCGCCTACATGTAAATAGAGGCAGTCTAACCGCTAAGGTCAAGTGGTTGGCATTATTTGCCATTATCATTGTACCTGCGTCGACTTTGTTATTTGCCAATTACCATGTCTTTGAGAGTACGAAAAAGTCGGCTGAATGTATGAGTTGCCACGTGATGGCGGCTATTGGCAATGACATGAAGGGTTGGACAGAAGAAGAGCATAGTATGACATTGGCTGCCCGACATTACCGTAATGGATGGCTACCAGAGGAACAAGAGTGTTATTCTTGTCATAAGGATTATGGATTTCAAGGAACCTTCAAGGCGAAGTTGGATGGTTACCGACATTTGATGCGCTATGTGACGGAAACCTATGAAGAGCCTATTCGCTACCGAGGAGAATTCAATTACATGAATTGCCTAGGATGTCATCAAAACAATCGTTCCTTCACTGAGGTAGAAGAACATGCACCTGTGGTTACCAATATAACAGGAGATAATCCTACAATTAGTTGTTTGAACTGTCACGGTAGGGCACATCCGGAACCTTCTCGTCGTACCCCCGGACATCCAGAGTTTGAGGAATTAAAAATTCCGGTGAAAGATGCTGAAGCACTCCGCTCTTACCTTAAAAAATTTGATACTGAACTGACCAAGAAATGAGACAGATATTTATAGAAAGTTTGTTCGTAATTGTTGGAATGGCCATCGCTATTCCCTATATGATATGGCCTAACCCCTATTTGATGTTTTTATTTGTTTTTGTTGCTCAACCTTGTTTTGCCGTGGCGATGCTTGGAGCGATCTATGAGATCTTTAAGGATTTGAAGTCCAAGGATGTGATTTGATGATGAAGGATGGGCGACCCTTGTGGTCGCCCCAGAGACAAGGGTCGCCCTGTGGGCACTCAGATTAAATGTAAAAAAACTAACTACAATATTGACTGTAAAAACAGACCAACTAAAACCCATGAAAAAATTATTACTAGGAGGATTATTAATACTATTTCCTTTACTCATATTTGCTCAGGAATTTCGTTTGGATGCTGATTATAGGGCACGTTACGAACATCGAAGAGGATGGGGGACGTTACGTCCAGATGCGGATGAGAACGATGCGGCAGCCAACTTCATTTCTCAAAGAGCACGTTTGATTGCTTACTATAAAAGCAAATCTGAAAGACTGGACTTCAAGATGGCTATTCAGGACGTACGGACCTGGGGGGCTACCCCACAGTTGGGTGTTGTTGGAGCTAATCTGGCTTTGCATGAAGCTTGGGCAGCAGTGCACTTGGATAGTAATAGTTTTCTTCGTGTAGGGAGGCAGGAACTCAATTTTGATGATAGTCGATTCTTGGGAAATGTGGATTGGATTATGCCTGCCAGAGCGCATGATGCCATTATGTTTCAGCACAAGAGTTCTTTTTTGTTGCAATTAGGGGCCGCCGTACATACTAATCGTGAAACCTTGTTCAGGGAGCCTTATACTGTTAGTAATTATAAGGCGATGCAATTTATTCGCTTCAAGCAAGAGTTTGACTTCTTCAATTTAATGGTGCTCTTTTTCAATAATGGGCAGGAGATAGCTCCAGCAAACCCATCCAGGAGCGAGTTAGAAACAGTTTATAGTCAAACTTACGGAATACGTTCAGAGTTTAGGTTGGGACTTGTCGATTTGGACGTCAACTTCTATTTACAGGGAGGAAAAGATGCTACCAATACAAAGATCAGGGCATTTAACTTACGACCAGAAGGTAGAATCAATGTAGACGATAATCTAAAGATTGTCGCTGGGTTTGAGTGGTTATCAGGTACTGATACAGAATTTGGCCTTTTGGGAGGAGGACAAGGGATACGTGCAGAAGATAAAAACTATTCTTATTCTCCTTTTTATGGGACAAACCACAAGTTCAATGGATATATGGACTACTTTTATGTAGGGAATCATTTCAATAATGTAGGGTTACAAGATTATTATGGAGGGGTCAATATTAAGGTAGATAAAACGAGTTATTATGGTCGCGTACATTTCTTTGGTAGTTGGGCTGATATGATACAGCAAGGGCAGGAAATCGATCATTATCTAGGAATAGAGATTGATTTGACAGCTAAGTATACCTTGAATGAATGGATTAATTTCCAAGGAGGTGTATCTACCATGATTGCGGATGAGAATATGGAAACCTTGAAAGGAGGGGATGCTGGTAAGTTCAATTACTGGGGATGGGCTATGCTGATTGTGAAGCCGAACCTATTTACTATCAGAAAATAATAGAATAGCTTGGTGAGTTATGAGTTATTGTTTTAAGGATAACTCATAACTCATAATTCCAAAAACTTCCTCCATCATTTTTTCTTCTCACCCAGTATGCATTTTTTTGTGCTTCAACTTTTTAACAAGGGTCAACTTTTAGGAATGGGGAAACAAATCAGAAATATAGGGATTCTTGCTCACGTAGATGCTGGAAAAACAACACTTACGGAAAACTTCTTATATCATACAGGTGCATTGAGGCAGCTCGGCAGTGTAGATCAGGGAACCGCTCAAACAGATTTTTTGGATATTGAAAAGGAAAGAGGGATTTCTGTAAGGGCAGCTTGTACCGCATTGGAGTGGAAAGGAGTACAGATAAACCTAATTGATACGCCCGGACACGTGGACTTTTCAGCAGAGGTTGGTAGGTCATTAAGTGTACTGGATGGTGCTATTTTGTTGGTCTCGGCAGTAGAAGGAGTACAGGCCCATACGGAAACACTTTGGCAGGCTTTGCAGGAACGAAAGATTCCTACCCTTATTATGATTAATAAGATTGATCGGGCTGGAGCAGATGTAGAAGCAGTGACTAAGGCATTAAAGGAAGAGTTAAAAGCTAATGTGGTGGAGTTGCAGATAGCAAAACAGGAAGGAAGCAGTGATGCTACGATAGCATTGGCAGAGAGGGGAGAAATATTTATAGAGGCTTTAGCAACAGAGGATGAAGTGTTAATGGAGCAATATCTCGAAGAGGTGGCAATAACAGAAGAGGCATTAGAAAAATCACTTCAGCAACAAGTTGTAGCAGCAAAGCTCGCTCCTGTTTTTGTAGGATCAGCCAAGCTTTCCTTAGGTATAGAAGAGTTATTGGAGGGAGTCATACGTTACTTACCTTCTCCATTAGCACAAAAAGAGGCGCCTTTTTCAGCCCTTGTTTATGCAATACAGCATGATGTACAAGGAAAAGCAGCTTTGGTCAAGGTACTGAATGGCACAGTGAAGAACAGGGATGTTATACCCAATTCAAAAAGGGAAGTAGAGGAAAAAGTGACGCTGTTACGTAAAGTATATGCCGGAAAAACGGCAGATATTACAGAAGCGGAAGCAGGGGATATTGTGGCCTTATATGGTTTGTCAGCTGCGCAAGTAGGAGATTACTTGGGAGAGACTCCAGAAATACAACCCGATGATATGATTCTTCAGGCTCCTCTATTGACCATACAGGTGAAGCCCAAAGAAGAGAAAGATCTACAGTCCTTGGCGGAGGCCTTGATCGAGTTGGCTGCCGAAGATCCCGCTTTAGAGCTGGAGTGGCTGGCGGAGGAAAGGGAGTTGCACCTGAAAATTATGGGGAAAATACAGATAGAGATCTTGGAAAAAGTATTACTCAGTCGCTTTGGGCTACAGGTTACTTTTGAAGACCCTATTGTGATCTATAAAGAAACTCCTGAAGCAATAGGGGAAGGTTATGTTCGTTATACCATGCCTAAACCATGCTGGGCCGTATGCCGATTCCTAATCGAGCCTTTGGAAAGAGGCGCAGGTGTAGAGTATGAAAGTAAAGTAGGAGTGAATGATGTTGCGCACCGCTATCAACAGGAGGTACAACGAAGTATTCCGTTGGCTTTATCACAAGGAATAAAAGGATGGGAAGTCACGGATGTCAAGATTACTATGATAGAAGGAGAAGATCATGTGATGCACTCCCGTGCCGGAAACTTTGTAACGGCTACTCCTATGGGAATTATGCAGGGATTGGATGAGATCGGAACGACTTTGTTGGAACCTATATTGGCTTTCAAGATTACAGCGCCTGAAGATTTACTGGGAACAGTAAGTAGTGACATTATTCAAATGAGGGGGAGCTTCGGCAGTCCAATGATGGCTGATGGCAAATTTACCTTAGAAGGTAAGGTGCCTATTGCAACCTCTTTGGATTACCCTGTAACCCTTAGCTCAAAATCCGGAGGGAAAGCAAAGATGAGTACAAAACTGCATGGGTATGAGGCCTGTGAGGAATCGTTAGGAGTGGTGCGCCCATTCAAGGGAATCAGCCCACTGGATACGTCTAAGTATATCCTCAAAGCAAGAAATGCCTTACAATAGACATAGGGGGGAAATAATTAGCATTAGAATGATGCCTCAAACAGCGGCAGGATTAACCTGAAACATTATAGCATCATTAAACAGATCAACTCGATTCAACGAGTGAAGCTCAATTCAACTCACCGAAGGTGAAATTCAACGATTCAACAACAAAGGAAATGGAGTTTGTAGCATTAGATTTTGAAACGGCCAACAGGTATAGAAGTAGTGCTTGCCAGGTAGGATTGGCACATTTTAAGGAATGGGAAATCATTCATAGTTCTGGGGATTTGATAGTACCCACACCGGCACATTTTGAGTATATGAATATACAGGTGCACGGCATTCTACCAGAACACGTTGTTGATAAACCTAATTTTGAGGATTATTGGCCTGTATTGCATGGGTTTTTAGAGAATCGCTTGATTGTAGCGCATAATGCATCCTTTGATATTAGTGTATTAAAAAGTACGCTGGATCATTATGGATTGCCTTATCCCAACTTACAGTATGTTTGTACTATGCGTCTAAGCAAGAAATTGTTTCCGCATTTGGAGAACCATAAGCTATCTACCGTGTCCCAGGCTTTTGGTATTGCCTTGGATCACCACGAAGCTGAGAGTGATTCTTTAGCGGCAGGGTGGATTCTGAAGGAAGTGGTAGCGCAGACACAAGCAGAGACCATAGAGGAGGTATTGGAACAATGCGGTTTCCGAATGGGGAAATTATCAGCGAGTGGAGCACACCAATCGTTCGGTGTGAAAAGATAGGGACGACCCTTGTGGTTACCCATCGTATTTTTTGCACAAAAAAATATACCCGTCCATATTCTGGGCGGGCATATATCCCTCAAGGTTGATTTTTTATTAAGATAGGATTTTCTAACGATCAAGGCCCTTTTTTAAAGAGCACATTAGAGAGTCATCACTTTTTCTAGATGAAAAAGTAGGTGTTAGTGTGTTGTTAACCGTTTGATTAACACTTCTAAAGTAGTGATACTTTTTTGATTTACAAATGAAGCAAAAGTAGCCCTTAATCAAGTTAGCCGTCTTTCAGAGAATGCAACCGATTGAAAATATAGATAGCCTTTATTTCTTTATAAATATTAAAAAATGTTAAAAATGAATCTTTTTTAAACATATCAAAAAGTTTATAGTTCTTTGTGGAATTTTATATTTCAATCAAAGTATGAACAGAGGATGAAGCAACAACTACTAATCAGTTTATTAACCTTATTGATCTTGGGCTGTAAGACACAACAGTCTACCGTTCCCACGATTTCAGAAGATGTATCTATCCATTTTGAGCAACTCAAGCAAAAACCTGAACAGCTAAAAGCATTCTTTACCGCTATGCCTAAAGGAGGAGATTTACATCATCACGCCAGTGGTACTCCTTATGCAGAGCAGTTTATCAAATATGCCTTGAAGGATAGCCTGTGGATTAGTAAGGATAACTTTACTTTGTACCCTAATGAGACTGCAGCAAAAGAGAGTGGAGAGCAGACGGTTGAGATCAATGAATTATTGACTAATCAAGTATTGAAGGATAGTTTAATTGACCATTGGTCAGTAAGAAACTATCAACAACATGGACGAGATGGACATGATTGGTTCTTTGCGACCTTCTTAAAGTTTGGAGAAGCCTTTGTTGGACGAGAAGCAGAGCTGTTGTCGGAGACTTGTGCCAAGAACAGTCGGGACAATGTGCAGTACCTGGAGACAATGATCCGTGTAAAGAACCTTCAAGATTCCTTAGCATTATTGACAGCGGATCATCCTTGGGAGAATCTAAAAAGCAATACGGATGAACAGCGTATTGCGGAACTCTATGAAACAATGATGGCCAGTGGTTTGAAAGAACTATCACAGGCTAATGCGGATTCTTTGGACGCTATCTGGTCCAGAGTGGATAAACATGGTATTGAACTGAAGTTCCAGACGTATGGCCTGAGAATATTTGATGACCATAGCTTGACATTTGGACAGTTGGTACTCGGCTTTCATGCAGCATCTCTAACGGATAATTTGTTGGGAGTAAACTTTGTTGCGCCAGAAGACAATCCCAGCGCATTGAAAAACTATACGTTGCATATGAAGATGTTTGACTTTTTGAGAAAGCAATATCCCGATGTACATATAGCACTACATGCAGGAGAACTGGTTGAAGGGAAAGGAGCCGTGACAGCGGAAGACCTGACATTCCATATTGAGGAAGCATTGACGTTGGCAAAAGCGGAGCGTATAGGACACGGCGTAGATTTGCTATCAGAAACGAATAAAGAAGATATTTTATCCTTGATGAAGGAGAATGGAATTGCAGTAGAAATTAACTTATACAGCAATGAAGTGATCTTGGAAACAAGTCCGGATACCCATCCTTTGAATACATACTTAGAGGCAGGAGTACCCGTATGTATCTCTACGGATGATGAAGGAGTTTTACGTTCCAACCTAATTGAGCAATATTTATTATTGACTAAGTATCGCCCAAATATTACCTATCAAGAGGTGAAGACGATCGTTTACAATGGTGTACGCTATTCGTTTTTAGAAAAACAAGACAAGCAACGCTTGATAAAGCAATTGGATGAAAAGTTTGAGACATTCGAGCAAACCATCCAACGGTAAGTTCCCTGTTGAGATGCCCTATATCAAAGTTGAATAAATAACCACGACACTACGAAATCGCTTTGTTGAATCGTTGAATTTCAATACTCCGTATTGAGTTGAATTGAGCTTCGCTCGTTGATTCGAGTTGAACTGTTGTATGAAAACATATAACTATCAATCAACAGTTCAACTCGAATCAACGAGCGAAGCTCAATTCAACGATTCAACGGTTCAACAAAGCTGTTGGGTAGTATAACGGTTAATTATTCAGGGCATCTAAAGTTTGTTGTTAACAAAGGAAATGTAACCACTGACACACAACAAATAGTGCGATGGTATTATAATTACAAATTAGAGCACAAGAAAATATTATAGATAGATGAGATTTATTGATGATTGGCGTCTAATCCTGATGGCATGTTGTACCTTAGGATTGGCTCCATTTTTTCCAGAGCCTCACATTTGGGGAAAGTTACGTTGGATCGCAGGAGGAGCACACGGGATGCAAGCCATGGACTGGTTTGATACCTTGATGCATGGCGCGCCTTGGTTATTGCTGATCGTGTTTTTGGTAAGAAAAATTATGGTACGCAAGAAATCCCAGTAGGGGCTAGCAGGTATAAAGCTAATCTTGACTAAATAATCGTCATACTACCAGCTAGCTTTGTTGAATCGTTGATTCGTTGAATTAAGCTTCGCTCGTTGATTCGAGTTGAACTGTTGATTGATAGTTATATGTTTTCATACAACAGTTCAACTCGAATCAACGAGCGAAGCTCAATTCAACTCAATACGAAGTATTGAAATTCAACGATTCAACATTAATTATTTCGTAAAGATCACTTCTTCATTATCAATACGGAAGCGCTCACTATACACTCCTCCTTCTGCACCTTTTCCACAACCGATAATCATACAGATCTCAGCAGCAGAAGGGAGTCCCAGTACTTTTTTGACACGTTTGCTGTCGAAGCCCTCCATAGGACAAGTATCGTATCCCTCGGCTTTCATGGCATACATAAACGTCATGGAAGCCAGTGCTGCACTTTTGTGAACCGTAACCCTTACATCAGAACGTCCAACTTCTCTTACCATAGGTTTTTTCCATCCAATCCAAGAGGCTATAATCCTTTTGACAAAGCTGGAAATTCCCAGCTTGTCATTTTTACCGTAAAGCTTTGGAATAAGGCTGGTATAATAACTCATCGCTCTCTTACGGGCTTTAGCATCCAGATGTGCCGTTACTTTTTCCATCTGAGTAACATTGGCCTGTTGACGCTTTTTCCATAGATCAGGACGTACAACTACCACGACCAATTCACGAGCAGTGGTTGCCGCTTTTTGGCGCATACAGTATTGACCAATTTTATCTTTTAGAGTATTATCTTTAATGCGGTAGAATTCCCATAGTTGCATATTGGAACTGTTGGGAGAAAGAACGGCTTTTTCCAGGCTACGCTGTACGGCGTCGTGGTCAAAAGGTTCTTCTTGATCATATACACGAACAGAACGGCGTTCTTGTACCAATTGCTCAAAGGCTTTGGTTAATTGATCTTCCTGGTAATTCATCTTTGTTGTAATTCGTTTAATAGGTGATGATCGACTAGAGAATTGATAGTCTTATCTTGCAAAAATACATTTTTCAGTGCAAAAATAATTCCCTTTATTTATAATATTGTGCGTATGTATCAGTAACTACCTACTGAAGTATGCATTGGTAAATATAAAATAGTCGTCTGAGATGCAGGAAAATTTGGAGAAGACCATCCGTCAACTTCCATTGGAACCGGGAGTGTATAAGTATTTTAATCAGGAGGGAACGATCATCTATATCGGAAAAGCCAAGGAGTTGCGGAAGCGGGTGAGTAGCTATTTTACCAATACCAAGCAACATAACCGAAAGACTCGGAAACTTGTAAGTGAGATCGATCGCATTGAGTTTACGGTGGTTAATTCGGAGTATGACGCCTTGTTATTAGAGAATAATCTAATCAAGGAAAATCAACCCAAGTATAATATCCTGTTAAAGGACGACAAGACCTACCCATATATTTGTGTAACGAACGAACGCTTTCCAAGGGTCTTCTCTACCCGTAATACCAAGGATCGTAAACATCGCTATTATGGTCCTTATCCTTCCATCCGTACCATGAATACCCTTCTGGACTTGTTTCAGAAATTGTACAAGATAAGGACTTGCTCCTATAATCTTTCCAAAGAGAATGTGGACAAAGGCAAGTATCAGGTGTGTCTGGAGTACCATATCAAAAACTGTCTGGGTCCGTGTGAAGGGCTACAGCAAGAGGAGAGTTATATGGAAGATGTCGATCAGATTGTTGATATTCTTAAAGGGAAACTAGGGAATGTAAAGGCTTATTTAAAAGGTAAAATGGAGCAGGCTGCAGCAACACTTGCCTTTGAGAAAGCAGCTGAGTACAAGTATCGATTGGAGTTACTGGAAACTTATCAGGCTAAATCATTGGTGACCACCCCTTCGGTGAAAGAGTTGGAAGTGTATGGTATTACCACTGATGATCGTTTCGCTTATGTGAGCTTTATTCGTATTGTGGATGGCTGTATTGTACATACGGAGTCTGTACAGTTGACGAAAAAGATGGATGAGTCGGATGAAGAGTTATTGTTGTTTGCTATCCTGGCCTTTCGTGATAAATACGGTTCAGCTTCCCGAAAGATTATCGCAAATCGTCCAATTCCTGAAGAGTCTATCCCCGAAGTGGAGTTCGCAATTCCACAGATTGGAGATATGAAAAAACTGGTGCAATTGGCGATAAAAAACGCCTTCTATTACCGCAAAGAAAGAGAGACAACCAGAGGTGAGATTTCCCAGAAGAAAAGCCAGAATCAAACTTTATTACAATTAAAAGCAGACCTGAACTTAAAGGAGCTTCCGGTACATATTGAGTGTTTTGACAATTCCAATATACAAGGAACTAACCCTGTGGCCGCTTGTGTCGTGTTCAAGGATGGTAAACCTTCGAAAAAGGACTATCGCCATTTTAATATCAAAACAGTGGAAGGGCCTAATGACTTCGCTTCTATGACAGAGGTGGTCTATAGACGTTACCGTCGTTTACAAGAGGAAGAACAACCTTTGCCACAACTTATCATTATCGATGGAGGAAAGGGACAGCTCAGTTCTGCCGTCAAGGCATTAAAAGATCTGGACTTATATGGAGAAATTCCGATTATAGGGATTGCCAAACGTTTAGAGGAAATTTATTTTCCAGAGGACCCTTACCCGTTACATATCAGTAAAAAATCCAGGGCATTGCAATTGATTCAGCAGTTGAGGGATGAGGCACACCGTTTTGGAATCACCTTCCATCGATTAAAGAGAAGTAACTCCAGCCTCAATAGTGTATTGGAGGAAATAGAGGGAATAGGTCCTAAAACAGTGCAGAAGCTTCTGACACATTTTAAGTCAGTAGAACATATCAAGAATGCATCGGAAGAAGAGCTAATAAAGGTAGTTGGAAAGAAGAGGACTGAGCAGATCCGAACGTTTTTTAATGAAAAATGAAGAGTTAAGAATGAAGAATAGTGATGACACAACAATAGTTATTCTTCATTCTTAACTCTTCATTATTAATTATTTATCGTTGCTTCAATCCAAAGGGTAGTTTCTGACTTCTTTGGATCGTTCGATATAATGGTAATAGCTTTTCGTTGAGGGCCTGAGTAAGCAGGTGCCGTGTAAACGATTTTCAGGGTAGTGCTTTCATTAGGTTGCAAGACTTTTTTCCCGATATCAGAGGCTGTACAACCACAAGATGGTTTTACTTTGTGCAGGATCAATACGTCATTCCCTTTGTTTGTTAAGTTAAACGTAAATTCTTGCTTACTTTTGGCAGAAATATTTCCAAAGTTGTGCTTTTCGGTCTCGAAGACAAGCGTAGGGGTAGGGTCTCCTTCACTGATAGAAGAGAAGTCTTCTTTGATGTTGGCACTTACATTGATTCTTTTTTCGGCTTCCAAAGGGTCATTCGTTGCTAATCGAATATAGTCAAAGACAAACCCCCAATCGTTTTTGTCGGCACTATTATAGTCTACAATGATAGTTGCCGTATCGGCAGGGGCAATCACCTCTTTGGAGATACGCATCGTTAAATGCTCAGGTAGTGTACTTTTACCTGGGAAAAGCTGTATCGGTTGTTTACTGTCGTTATATAAGGTTAGGGTACCTGTTTCAATCTGTCCTTTGGTGACATTGCCCATGGAAATATGGTTGCTTTTCACTCGGATATTTCCCAAATCCATCCCATATAGGTCTCTTAACCCTTTTGGTTGAGGCGTAACTTCTCCTTTAATCCTAAGGATTGTCATCTGTGGTTGGCCGTCGGTTTTAACAGAAATCGATTTATTGAAAACACCTGGGCGTCCTTTCGGGTTATAAGAAGCAGTAATGAAGCCTTCAGCATCGGGAGCAATGGGTTCATTACTCCAACTTGGGGTGGTACATCCACAAGAAGCCTTTACATCTAGGATCGTTAGGGGTTGATTCCCTTTGTTGACAAACGTAAAGGTATGCTCTGTAGGGCCGTCTTCTTCTTTGATGTTTCCGAAGTCATGTTCCTTTTCTTCAAAATCCATTCTTCCTTGGGCATATGAAGGCTGTAGACCTGTCAATATAAAGAAAGAAAGAATGGTCAGTAGATACTTATACATAATAAATGATTTTTATAATTGATCTGAGATAGAATTATTCCTTTGTTCATAAGTCTCCTTACCTTAAAAGGAAACGTTTATTTGGGATTTTTGAATTTGTTCATCAGAACAATGCTCAAAAATAATTCAAATCTATCAACAAATAAGATTTTTTTGTGTATATGTAAAAGAAATTAAATATCTTGGATGAGGCTTTATGGTTTTATAGCGAAAAAATTGCATATTTTAATGAGCTGAAAACCATAAAGGATACTTTTTATCGTTACTAAAATACGAGAAGAGTTTTTTTGTCAAAATTGCATATTTAGATTGAACCCTTAAAATTATTCATCAATATATCCTGCTGTATGAGGAGATAAGGTATACACTTATGTGCCTTATTGCCAATAGGAGTGGATATGGTTGGAGTTTTTTGACAGGGATCAGCTTGCACACTTTGCTATAAATTGTTGAACAATGCTACAACAGAAAGAGTATATAGAACATTTCAGTGTAAAGACATTCAAACATCAACTAGAAGGGCAACATATTAAGTTGGCTTTTAATGGTATGTTTACACAGGAAGTATTGTCTCTCATTGGAAAAAGCTTATTGGATTCTCCAGACAGTCAGGTGATTCGTAAAAGACTGTTTGCAATTGTCATTGAGATGGCCCAGAATATTCACCATTATTCTGCCCGAAAGTCTTTTTGTGAAAAAGACAAGAAGGAGGTAGGAACTGGAGTGATTACCATTGGGGAATCAAAAGACCACTTCATTGTAGCATCAGGCAACTATATCAAAAAAGAAGAGTTACCTCCAATTGTAGAGAGAGCGGAATACATCAATAAACTTCCTACAGAGGAGTTGCGTGCGTTTTATCGTGAAGTTAGAAAAGCGCCCCAAAGAGAAGACAAGCCAGGAGCTAACTTAGGCTTAATTGATATGGTGAGGAAGTCAGGAAATCCAATTTCAATAGAGACAATGGAAGTGGATGATGAGGTCTCTTTTTTTATTTTGAATGTGAAAATTAACAAAGAATTAGACTAACATAAAAACTACTATGGAAAACTTCTATATTGAGGGATCTACCTACATCCCGAGAGTGGACTTTAATTCGGAAACAGGTGTTTTGGAGATTGAAGGCGAGTCTTATCACGAGTTTACAATGGAATTTTTTCAGCCAATGTTTGATTGGATTAACCAATACCTGAAAACAGACGGCAGAACCATTACGATGAACTTTAAGATGTCTTACTTCAATACCAGTTCATCCAGAAGATTTTTGGAAATCCTTGAAAAGTTAGACAGCTACAACGGTAAAGTAGTCGTGAACTGGTACTACGAAGAGAATGATATTGATATGTTAGAGAGTGGGGAAGAATATGCTGAAGACGTAGAAACGTTGGTATTCAACCTGATTCCTTATTAGTCGTAAAAATATCTAGACCACCGACTGCTTACAAAGACATTTAAAAAAATGAGTTATTCGATAATTAATTTTATCTGAATAACTCATTTTTTTATGTTCTAAAGAAGCTCTAAATCTTGTGTGAAATGTTATTTTCAATAGTGTGATTGATTTATCAAAAAAAGCCTTTCTTAGTGCCTAATATAGCGTGTAAAAACGAAATATATTCTTGAACCCAATTCAATACAAAACAAACCCAAATACTTTTTTATGAAACAGGTAATTAGTTTTTCAATACTATTTTTATCTATCCTTAATTATGCCCATACTCAGGAGAAATCATTTTTTTCTTTGAGTGCTAAAGGAGGAACGGGATATACACTGGAGGATGGCTATGTATTGGCCGGAGGTAAGGTAGATTATTTTAAACAAGGGTATACCTATGGTTTTTCAGTGGAAGGAGGATTTAACTTAAATATTTTTGGGCCTCATAGAGATTATACCTTAGTGGGAGTGCATTTAGGAAAATATAAATTCATCCACCCTAAATGGCGCTATGCGTTTCAAGGAGGTATGGGGTATCGATGGGGGCAAAGAGATACGGAGGAGGTGATTGAAAAAAATTCTTCAGGTTTACTGGGTGGTTTAACTTATGATTATAAGTCAGAATCATACAGTGATGCAGGCTTTATTCTTCAAACAGGAATTCGTTATTTACCTACCAAGTTTCTGGGGATAGGTTTGGACTTACAAGCCAATTTATTTTTGGAAGAACCAATGATATCCCCCTCTATCGTGATTGAAGTTGGTCGTTTAAGGTAAAGGATAAAGGATGAAGGATGAAGGATTTTTTATCCTTCATCCTTCTTCCTTAAACTACACATTATTGCCTAGGATGATACTCCTGAATCACCTGCTTGAGATAGTTAGTATCCAAATGCGTATAGATTTCTGTGGTATGGATAGACTCATGTCCTAGCATTTCCTGAACAGCCCTGAGGTCGGCACCTCCTTCGACAAGGTGTGTGGCAAAAGAATGTCGAAAAGTATGTGGACTGACCGATCGTTGTATCCCTGTCAGTAAGGCGAGTTTCTTGATAATATGAAAAATCATGACTCGACTAAGACTTCCACCTCTCCGGTTGAGAAATAGAAAGGCACTACTATCGTCCTTGATTTTTCCTAGACCTCTATAGTTATCCAGATAATTCAGGCAAGCTTTCATGGCACTCTCTCCAATAGGAACGTAGCGTTCTTTGTCTCCCTTTCCAATGACCTTGATAAATCCTAGCTCGAAGTATAATTGCTCTATCTTAAGATTAATCAATTCAGATACCCTCAAACCACAAGCATAGAGCACTTCCAGAATAGCCCTGTTTCTAACACCTTCAACAGTATCCTTAGGGAGTGCAGCAATCATTTCATTGATTTCTTCCAGACTAAGAATATCAGGAAGTTTCTGGGGGAGGCGGGGGCTACTTAGAAGTTGTACTGGGTTGTGGGAAATGTCGTAATGATCATGGATAAATCGGTAGAATGATTTTAGGCTAGATACAATACGGGCCTGGGTACGGGCAGATAAATGAAATTGCTCGTTCAGATACCTAAAAAATGCTTCTACAATCGTTGTGGGAAGCGTATCCGGAGTATAAGATAGCTCTCCCATGGCTAGATATGCGCTCAACTTTCGTAGATCCCTTCCATAGTTCTCAATGGTATGGGCCGACATGTTTCGTTCCAAACGCATGTGGAACTCAAATTCCTGAATACTCTCTTCCCAGTTTAAATACATGCTGTGATGGTTGAATCGTTGAATCGTTGAATTGAGCTTCGCTCGTTGATTCGAGTTGAATTGTTGATTGAATTTGACAAACAATTCAACTCGAATCAACTCACCGAAGGTGAAATTCAACGATTCAACGATTCAACAGTTTTAATATCTTTTTCAACGCCAAATATAAGGTATATACTCGCAGCAAAGCAACAGATTGCTGCTGCCCAGAAAGGGTGCGTGATAGAGGAGGAGTCATTGTGATATAACCATCCTGAACCTAAGGCACCCATACCTATCCCGGCTTCCAAAGCGATATACATGGTAGCTAGGGATCGTCCCCTAAATCTTTCAGGGCTTCGATCTACAGTCCATGCGGTGATGGTTGGAGAGTTCATGCCTACCCCTATTCCCAGGATGACGGCTGCACTCAGCAGTAAGGCAGGGGTATGGGCATAACAGATCATTACCAAAGCAATGGCTATCACTAGGGTAGAGATTCTTAGAATTAGTACACGACCATAGCGGTCACTCACTTTACCTGCCACAATTCTAATAAGTAATGACGCAAGGGTAAGGTAGAGGAAGAAGGTACCTTTATTGTCAATGCCTACTTGCTTACTGAGATCTGGAATGATGGTTAGGATTACGCCATAGCTGACAACGGAAAACATTAGAATAATACCGGGAACCATGGCTGTTGGCTCTAGCACTTCTCTTGGAGGAATGAGAAAATGATTTTTCTGAATCTTTTCAGGATTTGGAAGGGTCTCTTTCATTCCTAATAGAATCAAGATGGAGAATAAGGCAAACAGACAAGAAGCAATAAACATGGCATCCATCCCCATGAGTTCTGTGATATAACTACCGATCATAGGGCCGGCACCCATTCCCGTACTGCCAAAGAATCCCATAATGCCCATGGCTTCCCCTCTTCGGTTAGCCGGAACGATATCGGCAAGGTAAGCAGAGGTACCGGTTGGTTTAAAGCCAGTAGAAAATCCATGGAAGAAACGTAGTAATAGAAAACCAGCCACAGAAGAAATTACAGGATACAAGAGGGAGCAAATACAACACACCAACACCCCAAAGATCATGACGGGCACACGGCCGACCTTGTCGGTGAGTTTTCCACTAAATGGCCTGGAAAGCCCAGCGGTTAAAGTGAATAAAGAAATAATTAACCCTTTATAGTCTTCACCTCCTAAGGCAGTGAGGTAATCCGGTAGTTCCGGAATCATCATATTAAAACTGCTGAAGAACAGGAAAGAGCTGAAACAAAGAAGCCAGAACTGCAAAGTATAAATAGGCTCTCGCTCAGGGGTGCTACTGCGGTACATGGATGTCGGATGAAAATTACGGTTAAAAGAAAGACGGTTGGTCTTGTAAGTAGCAAAGATAGGATAATTATGCTAAGAAGTAGAACATGTTCATGAAGTCATAATCTGGCATTAGGACTTCTTTAAGGGATAAATTGGACGTTCGTCTAAATCCTTTTAACTTTACGGCATTCGCGGAGTTTCCGTGATGTTTATTTTATTTCGAAAAATCACAATCCAAATGAGCGTAGCTAAAAAAGGAGATACGGTAAAAGTACATTATGTTGGAACCCTTAACGACGGTGAAAAATTTGATTCATCAGTAGACAGAGGTGAGCCTATCGAGTTTGAGGTAGGTGCAGGCCAGATGATCCAAGGATTCGATGCAGCTGTTGAAGGAATGACAGTGGGTGAGAAGAAAAAAGTACACATCCCATGTGACGAGGCGTATGGTCCAGCAAGAGAGGAGTTGATCGTTAAGTTTCCAGTAGATCAAATTCCTGAAGGAATGAACCCTCAGGTTGGTGATCAATTGGCTTTGAACTCTCCTTCAGGTCAGCCGATTCCTGCTGTAGTAACGGAATTAAACGATACTGAGATTGTATTGGATGCGAACTCTCCAATGGCGGGTAAGGATCTAAACTTTGACATCGAGTTGGTAGCTATTGCATAATTTGCAAACTCTATAGCTTGTGTATAAAAATGGCTTCTCTGGAAAGAGAAGCCATTTTTTATTGAACTAACTTACAAATTACACGTGAGCTATCAGTTTTCATAAACCCATTTTTTAGCCTTAGCTACTGAGTCAAAATACAGCTCCTCAAAGTCTCCACCCAAAGCGGTATTGTCTTCGAACATTTGCTTGACTGATACGTTGACAAAAATATCTTCGCTGGCAACATGGGCAAACTTCTCTAACTTCCCTTCAACCATCGATAGAATATTAGTAATGACTTCTTGCTGTAGTTCTGGAGAGATAATCACTCTGGAGTTAGTGTCATCTCCAATAATTCGACGACAACCTTTGGACAAGAAAGTGTTTAATATTCGATTGGCTTCCACCAAATAAGTGTCCTCTGTCAGTTCCTCACTTGCAAGTTTCCAAGTGTAGTGAAGGATTTTATGCTGCTCATCTACCTCTAGGGTTAGGTAGTCGTTGTCAAAGGTTCTTTTCATGATTGAATGAATCGGAAAGGTGTTGAATACTAATTAATTGTTAAATGCATCATATGACCACAAAACGTTGGTCATTTGAGCGCTACATATTGTTTACATGTGTTAACAAGTATACTGTATTCTTTATTTTTCTTCTTGATGGAATGAGTAGAACCTTACGTTGGTAAGGAAATGGACTATAAGTATTCGATTTGAGGTAATAGGTAAAAAGGAATAGGTAATAGGTTTGGATGAAGACACGACACTGGTCGTAGTGTTCCGTACGCTATTTAATCCTCGATATACGTAAGAATGGCAGGAAAGACCATAACTATCGTTGAGGCCGCTTGCGCGGCTGGTTGAGTGGGCTTGCGCCCGTTGAGTAGAGCTTCGCTCTGTTGAGACTTTACGGTACTGCTCACAGATACTGGTCTTAGGCTCCTGCCTAAGACCCAAAGGCACTTTCGCCGAGCGTCCACGCTCGGGTGGTATATGTGAAAAGTGGAGGTTGGTCATGGATTGATAGATCGAATAAAAAATAGCCGTGTTTCGTAAAGTGACAGGATCAATCCCGCCGCCCCTATGTGATGTCACCCTTTCAGGGTTTAGGTAGCATACAACCCCTTTAGGGGTGACATATATTAGCCGTGGGTTTCTAACCCACGGTCTACGTATGAATAGGGTTCACTCCTCTCGCAACAACTATTCTTACGCAGACGATGGGTTGAAAACCCACCGCTAAGATTAATTATCCCATGAATGGGATTTGGTATTATCTTGAAAAGATTTTGTAGGACTGTGCTCCTTACACCAACATGCTTATATAGAAAATGGAAGGCTAGTAAATGTAGCTAGCCTTTCATTGATATTATCTATTCAGATATACTGTGTGCGACTAAAATTAATTATTTTGTATCCTTATTCTTTTTAACTCTTTCTCTAAAATTGTTAGATCATTGTAATCTCCTCCCTTGTCAATTTTTTTACGCCATTTACTTAGACAATTAGAAAGTAAAATAAACCCTTCATTTGTTAAATCTGATTTCTTAAACTCTTTGTTATCATCAACAAACTCATTTTCATCTAATATTTTTCTGGTCGTTAGATTTTCCTTCTGTAAAAAGAGTACTAGAGAACGAAAAGTTGCTCGTATTTTATTTTCAATACTTTCATTCCCAGGGATAGTGGTTAGCCAACCTACTTTTTCAATAATAAAATCTTCCATTTATGGTTTTTGGATTAATCTTGTTTGAACATGTTTAACATTATGAGTGTTTTTTTGCCCTTTCTTACGAATGTAATGTCCTCCACTAGCTCTTATCCTAGCTTCTTTATTCTGTTGATCAGTTTTATCAGCAGTTAAGCTAGTAACCTCTACCATATCGACAACTCCAGAGTTTTCAAAAACAGCAAAGTCAACACGCCTACCTTTGTGAGGACTAATAGGGTCCTTTGCCCTTACGCCATTTTGATACCTTAAATCTCTTTCTGATTGTATATCTGCATTTGGGTATTGTTGCTGTAGCTCAAGAAAGACTTCCAGTTCTCTTTTTAATCCTGCAACTTTATTAGGTATCGTATTAGGAGACCAATTTTTACCAAAATCACCTAGGTATTCATTAAATACATCCTTGTAAGTATCACTTAACCTTCCAGTTTGTTCAATTGCATGTTCCAGTTCATTATAAGCATTAGCGAAATGTCCTGCAGCATCTTCAGCATGAGATAAGGCACTGGAAACGTGGTCAACGTACTCTTTTGCTAAATCATCAATCTGATCAATATTTAATCCACCAGATTTAAGTATACTTTGTAAAGTCTCATTAGCTTTACGAGCTTCATCATGATATTTTTTACTAGACGCAGCTCCCTTTCTCAATTCCTCTAAGAATGAAAGCCAATCTTTCCCATCTGGGTCAAGAAATCTTATAGGGTTATTAATAGCGTATGAATAAGGAGAAAGGTCAATACTATTTTCCGCCAACGGATCCACCCCAAACCATCTTCCCACACTCGGGTCATACATCCTAGCCCCGTAATCAAGCCATCCTAATTCCGTCTGCTCCTCCTTCCCATTATACGTATACTTAAAACCAGTACCCGCTCCAGCACTCAAAGAAGTAATATTCCCACCCCACGGACACCCTATGAACTCCCAAAAACACCAAAAAAAGAACGAAAAAGCTACCTCATTTCACCAAGGCACATAAAAAACAGGGCAGAAAAATAACACTTTTCTGTCAATATATTTGAACTGCTTTCTTCCAACATCAACTACATCACTGTGGATTTAAATAAGAATTACCACGGGTAGTATATCTCCAGAAGAAAATTAAGTCCGTTAATGAGTTTAGCCTGCGCCATTACCATGCGCCATTGACTCCACGCCCTATGTGACCTTGCTCCAGAAGTACTTCCCTGCGATTAAATCCGTAAATGGGTTTGGGCGATTGATAAGGTCACTTGTCCCTGATAGTTAATGTAATCTACAGCGGAAGGGTGCAATTGCCTATAAGTTACGAAGGGTAGCAGTAAAGTCTATGTTTATCTTTCATAAGTAGAAGCATTGCAATAGAAGACCATGCCGAAGCAAACTTTTCTTCAGATCCTACGTAAGTTATATAACATTTACGAACCAAAAACAAACGATGATAATGAAGAAACTAGGTTTAGTTGCTGCGGCTTTTATGGTATTGATTATCGCACTTTTTGCGACCTGTTATCAACGTATTGAGGCAGGGTATGCCGGTATACGTGTCAATTTGTATGGAAGTGAGCGTGGGGTGGATGATGTAAGGGAAGTAACCGGGGCGGTATGGTACAATCCGGTGACGACTAAGATATACCAGACCCCTTTGTTCGTACAGAATGCGATCTTTACCCGTGATATGACGGAAGGGAGCAGGAATAATGATGAAATCCGAGTAACAACCAATGATGGATTGGTGGTATCCATGGATGTATCGATTAACTATAGGGTAAAGGAAGATCAAGCGGTCTCTATCTTTAAAAAATATAGAAAACCATTAGAGGAGATCAGCAGAACTATCCTGAGAAACTACATTCGGGATGCGTATAACCGTTCTGCAAACTACTACTCGGCAGAGGAGATTTATACGAAGAAGAATGAGTTTATCTACCGTGCCGATAGTTTATTTACCGCCGATCTGGGTAGAGAAGGCTTTAATATAGAGAAAATTGTGTTGCTGAATGAGCTGCGCTTGCCAGATAAGATCAAGCAGGCTATTGATCGTAAGATTGAGGCGAAGCAAATTGCCGAGCAAAAGAAAAATGAGCTGAAACAGGCAGAAGCTGACGCTGCCAAGGAAATTGCCAAAGCCAGAGGAGAGGCGGAAGCGCTTAAGGTACAGGCAGATGCAGAGCGTTATGCTTATGAGCAGAAGCAAAGAGCCTTGACACCTTTGTTGATACAACAACAGTTTATAGAGAAGTGGAATGGTACGTTGCCAGTGTATGGACAGACACCACAACTCTTCAAAGATATTACTGGGAAAGGTAAAAGGTAAAAAGTAATAGGTAAAAATGCGAATCAAGGGTTAAAACCCCATCAAAATAAAAAGGGCTGAAGCAAATTTT
>NZ_BAABJX010000025.1:0-21881 GCF_039543525.1 Algivirga pacifica | reverse complement strand
TTTGGTTCGCACTTAAACTTACCACTTTTTCATGCCTTTTTCATATCGTTGCAACAAAGCCATTAATCATTAAAAAAAAGGAGCCGCCTCAAAAAGGTGCAGCTCCCCAAAGTGGATGAATGATAATGCATTGTTTTAGTTAGTATAGGTATGCACACTCTGTTGAGCAGAAGGTAAGTAGTTTACTCCAAACCAACAGATCAGTAATACCACAAAGGCTAAGGCTAAAGACCATAGGGGCGACTTCACAGCCGCCGGATGACGATAACGCAAGTGCATATACACTAGGTAAGCCATCCATGTAAGGAATGCCCAGGTTTCTTTAGGGTCCCAGGTCCAGTAATGTCCCCAAGCTTCTTTGGCCCATAGGGCACCAAAGAGTAATCCCAGTGTCAAGAAACCAAATCCTAGATAAACCAGGTTATTGGCAAGTTCTAGGTTTTTGTGGTTAAAGGTGCTGTAATAATATTGGTATAGGCCATAAACAGCAACCAAAGAAGAGGCTGCCAGAATGGCGTAGGAAAAGATATAGACAATCACGTGAGGCACAAACCAAGGACTTTGCAAGGCTGGCATCAGCGTTTTGTTATAGGTATCCGGATTCATATAGTTAATACCCAAGAAGACCACAGCCATCACAATACTATAGTTCAATAGCCATTTGTACTTCCAACGGGCAAAGGTAAATAACCCTATCACAGGCAGAAAGAAGGAGTACCAAAGGCGGGTTTCTCCTAACGTTCGCATAGGAGGGCGCTCCAGTGTATGCCAAAGCAAACCTATGAACGCTCCTAAGGCGACTACGCCCAACCATCCACTGATCCAGATAATGAGATCTTTCTGTTTGTTATTGGTCAACTGAATTCCCATGGTGACCAGCCACAAGGCGATTGCAATCCCTGCAAAGGCCGGGAAATTTATCCAATTACTCATGATTATTCTTCTGTTTGTAGCCTGTCCACATAATGTCAATTGCGCCTAAAAGCATCATCGCAATGCCTAGGTAAACGATCGGTAACCAAGGGTCCCTTACCAGTTCTACCACACTAAGGGTAGACCAACGTCCCCTATTGCTATCGTAGCTAAGTTGGTAGACTTTCCAGCCTTCTACTTCCAAAGGCTTGTTGACTTCTAGTACCGCTTGTGATTTCTCTCCTTTGTAGGTGAATACTTCGACCTCTGAAGAGAACTTTTTAGCTTCTGGCAGGGTCATGATTAAAGAGAACTCATCCGTCAATGGAAGACCCTCAAATTGTCTACGGAAGCTACCACTACTCACCCAACCTTCCTTGGTTTGTCCAGTGGCAAGGTTGCGGGCAATGACTTTGGCGGCAGGTGCTGCCCCCATTTCGTTTACCGGTTCATAACGTCCATTGGACAAACGAACAGACTCATAAAAGTACTTCTTGACCTCAAATTCCCATCCCATGAGTTCGTAAGGACTATTTTCCTCAATCATGCGCATAGAGTTTCCTTCTTCCAGGTATAGGTTACCAGTCTTGTTATTGACAATACCTAGTTTAGGGGTGAACTCATCTAGTTTGAAGTCCTTCAACTTAAAGGCGATAGGCATTTCTTGCATATTACCTTGGTCATCGTAAGCTCTATATTCTACTTTACCTTCATATAGATCCATCATCAGACGTTCCAGGTCACCGGCTCCCATGGTAGCCGACACAACCGTAAGCCATAGTCCAAAGTGATTGAGGATAAAGCCGATATTTCTTTTTTGGAAAGGAAAGACTCTATTAATGGTGGTGAACCCTAACGTTAGTAAGAAAAAGAACATGGCCAGATTAAAAGGCCAGCTAGTGGTCATATGAGAAAAACCGAAAATATCTTTTTCAACTCCCTGTGTAAAGTTTGCCTGAGGGATAGAACCCATGATCATTACCAGAAATACCACCAGTACAATGGAACTGATAGAAGCAGGTACAGATCGAAGCCATTTTACGATCGAATTATTCTTAAAGGCAAAATGTACTCCGGCAATGCCTGCCCAGAATACAGTCATAAAGATCGCATTGTAAGGAAATATCAGAGGTTGTAATTCTTGTCCAGTACTAACTTGTAAGGCAAGTCCGGTAAGCAGAATGCCTGCCGCCACAAGAAAAGATTCCTTGTATTGCCAGGGAAATACCCAAAGCGGCTTTTGAATAGCTTTTTTGGCTTCTTGGTGAATTGTTTTTGTCATATTGATTCAGAGTGAAGTTGTTGAATCAGTTTGTTTACTTTAATCTGGCTTTCATAAGGGTATAATTCCCCTAAAGACTTTTTGCAAGGTAGTCCTTTGCGAAATCCTCCTGTGTTACTTTGGTCACCCTGGATTATTGATTTTCGTCAATACAAAAAAATAAGGGCACAATACGAAAGTATTGCCCCTTATCACATTGAAGAAATGTGTATCATTCGTGGACTGCTCTCAATCCTAAGAATACTCACATTTATTTTTTAGTCGTAAAGAAAGTAGGCTTGATGACGATCATCGCCCACCCCCAGTGATTCAACTTGGTGTGGTCTCCTCCTTTCAATACTTCCATAGATTCTGTAGCACTCATCACAGAGTAACCTGCTTGAAAGCCTACCTCTTTGGTCAATTGATATTTGGCTGTCAAGTCAATTTCTGTTCCCAGATTCTTATCATAATCAGTTGCTTCTGTCACAATATTTCCCATGGAGTTGAAGACGTGCGCTCTTAGATTAGCCCCGAACTTATCTTTCTTGTAAGAAACACCTGCGTAATGGTCTGCAAGACCTACACTATTGGCGTGGTTCCCTACATAGAAATAGTCCATCAAACCGTTGAACTTGTGGTTTGTACCATAGAATGGAGTGAATGAACGACTGATGCCATCTTCAGCATCCATATCAGTACCCGACAGCAACTCCGTACCGACCATAACTTTTACACCCTTACCAACCGTCAAGAATACTTCGCCCAAAGCGTTGTAAGCCTTTAAGGTTTGGTTCAGGTTATTTTTACCTCCCTGGTAGTATGCAGCGGCATTGACCGCCAAAGTACCATTTCTATATTCTAAGCGAGAGCCATAAAGCTGTGCATAAACAGTTTGTAGATCTGCAGGGGTAGGAGTTGCCACTTCTGAAAACTCAACACCATTGTTTAATAGCATCACGCTCAGGTTCAGTTGTTCCCATTTTTTGTTGAACCATAAGAACTGCATCGCCTTGTAGTTGGATACTTCAAAAGCTGACTTATAAAGCCCTTCTCTGGCTGCATTGGTGGCAATACCAGCGTGTAACTTAAAGTTGTTTTCGTATTTGAATAATGCCAAATCGTGGCTACGTCCTTGTTGTGCCCAGTCTACGTTACCCAAGATACGGGCATCGTCGTAAACCAGTTCTTGACGACCAGCCTTCAAAGAGAACTCTGGAGTGAACAAGATTTCAGCCCATGCCTCGTGAAGCCCTAGGTTATTAGCATCTCCAATCACCAATTGTTTTGTGGCTCCCCAGGTACGTACGTCTTGTACGGATAGACCAACTCTTAGTTTATTTTCTTTGCTGGCATAAAGGAAGCTCAGTCTGGAACGTTGTGATACAAAGTTAGAAGGGACATCAAGATTCTCATCTGCCGGACGTAAGGTCTTGAAGCCTTGTCTGCCCTCAAATCGTGGTTTTAGTTGTCCTGTGATCGTAAAGTCCTGCGCCATTCCCAAAAAAGGAAACAATAGGGTAAGGCCGATAATGTATAGTTTTTTCATAATGAATCAGTATTGCGATAAAAAATGTCAATTGAAATGACGTAAGGACACGCCATTGGCGTGTCCGTGGCACTGTTGTGTTCTTGCTATTGACGTGTCCGTACATTAATTATTTCGCATCGTAACCAGCCTCTCTGGCTTCCGCTGCCGCTTTCCATTTAGGAAGTACTTTTTCCTTAAACTCTTCTTTCTCCTTTCTCAATTTCTCCATTGGAAGACCAATGAATTCTTGCGCTTTCTCTTTAGAAGATAGATCTGGATAAGGAACATCCCCTTTAAGACCAAGTTCGATCAATAGTTTGCTTAGTTTCAGGCGAGCGTCAGAAGCTTTTACCAAACCAGTGCTGACAATTCTACCCAACTCCACAGGAGCGTGGAACGAACCACCGTGAGACGCTGCTGAGAAGTCCCAACGCCATTGTGCGTGACGGATATCCTTCAGGATTGCTTTCATCTGAGCTTCTGTTGCACCAAGGTCCCATGCTTTTTTAGCTTCCACGTGCGCTCTTACCAATTGGATCTCCAGCTCGTCTCTGGTTTCCTTGATTTTGTCCTGACGTTCATAAACGCTTTGGATAAGGTTGCCTTCGCTCTCTCTATGACATACCTGACAAGAGTTCGCTACATTGTTCAAAGGAGACTGGATCTTGTGATCTGTAAACTTCTGTCCACCTTCTGTTTTGTAAGGCATGTGACAGTCCGCACAAGAAACACCTCTTTGTCCGTGAATACCCATTTGGTGAAGCTCGTAGTCAGGGTGCTGTGTCTTGATCATTGGCGCACGGCTCAGTTTGTGAGTCCAGTCAGAGAACTCAATCTCATCAAAATACGCTTCCATATCTTCCACACTCATCCCTTTATCCCAAGGGAACGTTAGGTAAGGCGTGCCTTCTTTACCCGGAAGGTTCTTGTCGAAGTAGTACTCTACGTGACACTGTGCACAAACCAATGAACGCATCTCTTGGTGTGTGGCTTTTTGTATATCTTTTCCTTGACGCTCAAATGCCTCTACAAGGGCAGGGCGAGTGATCTTAAGGTTCATCGTTTTCTCGTCGTGACAGTCTGCACAACCGATAGGGTTGACCACTTCTTCTCCGTGGCGCGCCCATTTTCCTTTATAGTATTCTTCTACGCCCAGCTCATTCATCAAGCGAGGAACGTCTGGTGATTTACAAGTCCAACAAGTGGCAGGCATAGGACCTTCATCTTCATGCATAGGGCCACCTGTACGAAGGGTATTGTGGATGTCATCTACGGCATATGCGTGGCCTCTACCTTGGTTATAGTCTTTGGAGAAGCCATAACCTGCCCATAATACGACTAGGCGAGGGTCTTCTTCGAGCATATCTACCATAGCACCTCCACCGTGCTTACTGCGGAAAGTGGTGTCGGCCGTTTCATAGTAGGATTGAAACTCTCTAGGGAAGTTCTCTCCCCATTTCTCGTTTCTGGGTTCTAAAGGTTTGATAGTTGTTTGAACTTTACCGATAAGAGTAGACTCTGCTCGTCTTTCTGTAATTGAAGATGCTAGAAGTCCTAAGGCAAATACACCTACAAGGGATGCTATAAAGATCACCCATCCAAGGATTGGCTTTTCTTTGATTCTATCGTTGATATTTTTCATATGTGAAGCTTGTTTATAGCTTAATAAAATCTGTTACTTATTTCGTGTGTGTGTCTTTTGTCATGACCTCTTTGAGCCATGAAGGTGTTGGACTATCGGTTAAAGGTACTCTGGCGTGTGGCGTAGAGGATTGACTCTTAACTCTTCCGTGAGGAACTTCTCTGTGACAGTCCCAGCACATCTTACCTTCTCCGTGGTTGCGAGCTTCCAGGTCGATGCCTGTGGTTGCTACGTTTTCGTTTTGATGGGAATGACAGCGTTGACAGTTGTTTTGTACAACATTGGCACTGGCTTCCTTGATTTGTATTACCTGAGGTTCCATTCGTAAGGTGAACATGCTTGCGTGATACAAGCCATCTTTCGCCTTGAAGAAGTATTTGTTGAAGACATTGTCTTGTGGGACATGGCAATCGTTACACGTCGTGACTTCCCGGTGTGAGCTGTGCTGCCATGTAGCATACTCTGGTGCCATCAAATGGCAATTGACGCATGCTTGAGGGTCGTCAGAAAGATAAGAGTAGGCTTTGGATACATAGATAGTATATGCTCCTAAGCCACAGAAGATACCCAGTAGAACGATAACCGGTAATCTCCATCGGGGAGGTGGAATAAAAAAAGTAATCAGCTTTTTCATAGGCATATTTCGATCTTGACTTTCGTATTTGAATACTGCCAATATCTGTGGATCTATGCCTGCGGGTGGGGATTTTGGTTATCCTTTTTTAATGATCAATATCAATCTCCTTGTAACTAACTGTAATACAGTTTTTTGAAGAACTGTAGGTTCGGTAGGTAAACTTAAAAAATGATAAATAAATCTTAAGTGAGAAAAGTTACATAGTAGTGAACAGTGAACAGTTATCAATGAGTCGCTATCGACGAGTAGTAAATAATTGAAAATTAATCATTGAAAATTAAATACCACTACACTAGCAAAGACCCACAGATAGCATCAATTTGCTCACTGCTCACTGCTCACTGCTCACTGCTCACTGCTCACTGCTCACTGCTCACTGCTCACTGCTCACTGCTCACTGCTCACTGCTCACTGCTCACTGCGAATAGGCATGCCTTCTGTCTGTATCCCCTCGGTATTGGCAGTACGGAAGAACTTAGCAACATATACAATACATAAAGCCATTGCCAATCCTAAGCCTAGTATTGCAGTACCAAACCAGTCAGGACTCCAGCCCAGTTGAATGATGACATGTCCTCCCATAACGGCAAATACCATTAGTCGGAAAATCTCCAATAAAGGCGCCCATCTTTTGGCTTCCAGTAATCCACCCCAAGCCGTAATCATAAAGAATATCCCTATACTATAGAATATTCGTTCATTGATGCTAAGTAAGGGGCTACCATCAGCAGCTTGTAGGTTGGTATTGACCGTGATATACATAAACACAAGTCCTAGAACTACTTGAAGCACCAGATAAGGTTTGACGCCCTTAAACTGACGACTTTCAAACTTCACTTGCTCTTTTAAGGTATACCCTGGGCTACCTTCATAGTTTACTTGAGGGGTAACTCCTTTAGGCATCCAGCCTAAGGGCATAAACCATATCTTGACCTTATCGACCAATCGGGGAGCTGCTTTGGCATCTCTCCAGATTTGTGCCCAATATTGGAAGTAGATATTGGTAGGGTCCCAGGTGCGGGGAGGATGCGTGACACCGTAACATACTTCTTCTTCTTCCGCCTGGAAAGTGCCAAACATTTTATCCCATATAATAAGGAACTCCCCAAAGTTCTTGTCAAGGTATTGAGGGTTAACGCCATGGTGTACTCTGTGATGGGAGGGGCTATTAAAGATCTTCTCAAACCAAGGGAGTTTATTGATGACACGTGTATGGTGCCAGTAAGACCCTAATAGGTGGAGACCAACCATAGCATAGATGGTGCTGGCATCCCATCCAATAAGGGGGAGGGGCCAAAAGACTGTGAAAGCAAAGATACGTTGGGTAACACTGGCCCTAAGACCTACACCTAGGTTCATTTCTTCGGAGGAGTGATGAGGCATATGGGCTGCCCATAGGATATTATAGGTATGTCCCCACCGATGGAACCAGTAGAATAGAAAATCGATAAGCAGCAGCAGGAGAGTTAAGGTCCACCAGTTATTCTCTATTTCCCAGATAGCATAGTTGGTATGCAACCATTCGAAGGTTTTTAGGATAATAGCAGCAACGACAAGGTTGACACATTGGTTACCAATTGCTGTTCCGATATTGGCAACCGTATCCTGGAACTGGTAGTATCCATTGCCTTTCCATAAGCAATAGACAATTTCCAAGATGAGTAGTCCGATGATAATAGGTGCACTGATGATGTACACGTTGGTAGCAAAGTCGCTCATGTGGTAAGGGTGTTTATTGTAAATAGTAGGTGTAGTGGGTAATGTTACATAAGATATTAATTTATAATAAACGTTTCAACCAATAGTTAAATCAATTATAAGCGCTTAAGAGCTTGTTTGGAATACTGATTTAGATAGAGAAAATTTCTATAACCTGTTCAAATCAAGTCAGATTTGAAGATAATAGTGGTTCTATTTGATGAAAATATGAGTTGATTTGAGCAGTGATTAGAGGAATTTTCTTTCTGAATCAGTATTCCAAACAAGCTCTAACAGCCATGAATAAGTCATCAATTGAAAATTAATCATTGAAAATTGAAAATTTAAGCAATCACATTAGGCTATTCTGTGGCGATTTTGCACAAAACCAGCTTATACAGACGAGTTATTAACAGTCGTTCATATCCGTTAAGTGCCATTAGGGAAATTGGCAAACGAAAAGGTAGGGTATTTTGTCTTATAGATGTCTGCGACATTGAAAGGATGGTCAAGGATACCAAAAACAATAACAGACAAAACTATTTCGATTCAATTATAGCAGTTATGAAAGTTACAAGAAGAACAATTGCCACGATTATTCTCGGGACAGGACTTGCATTTTCAACCTTCTCATGTAAAGATCAGAATGATCCTATTACAGATCTTGGAGGAGATAAAGGTAACCTGATTGATAATGGAGGAAACACCGATGGGGATGACAGTGATGATTCTCAAATAGATAATAATATAGCTTTGGCCGAAGACGAGGTATTAGTGGACGGTCAGGTAAGAAAAGTAGATTACTGGATTGAAACCTCAGATACTTATGTGAAGGCATCTGATAAGCCAGAGTGGAACAAGCCAGGGGTTGTTTTGGCCTTCCGAGCAGGTACAGGTCCTCGTCCAAGGTTGACATTGATCGGGTTTAAGGGATCAGCGAGTGAACCAATCGTTATTACCAATAAGGATAAGGTAGAGATTGCAGGTACCGATGCCGGTCAGCACGCTTTGAAGTTTATTGATGCACAGCACGTTCGTGTGTTGGGTAACGGTAACCCGAAGCATTACTATGGTATCCATATCTCGGAGTCCGGATCATCAGGATTCTCTTTTGATGGGAAATCTACTGACTTTGAGGTAGCGTATACGCATATTGAGAACACGGGATTTGCCGGTATCCTGGCAAAAACGGATGATGCCCAAGGCTGGACGATGACAAATGTACGTTTGCACCATAACCATATTCACCACGTACACGGTGAGGGGATGTATATTGGTCAGACGAAAGTAGATAAGGCCCACGATATCGTTGGTTTGAAAGTGTATAACAACTTGATTCACGATACAGGATGGGATTTGTTCCAGGTAGCCAACGTAACCGGTGATATTGAGGTGTATAACAACACGATGATCAACGGGGGTACGTCAGGCGTTCCAATGCAGAACCAGGGATTCCAGATTGGTGACTGGTCAACCGGTAAGTATTACAATAACATTATTGCCGATACACATTCAAGGTTCTTGTTTATCAAGGGTGGTCACAGCATTGAGTTGTATAACAACTACTTCTCAGGAAGTGGTAAGGACGTAGAAGGAGCCTTCCTGAAAACAGAGGCAAGGGTAGACCGTGGAGCAATGCTAGAGATCAGAGATAACTTCTTCCGTGATTACGAAGGTGTCTTGTTTAAGTCAATGATTGCCAGTCATGGTGTGTTGATCAAGGACAACAAGTTCTCACCAAGAGGTGATGCCAAGGTGATTGAGTATTCAGGTGGTAACCCAAATATGCACACCCTGGAAGGCAATGAAACGGTAGAACTACCGAAAATCGAGTTGGACGGAAACTATAGAATTAAATCAGGTTCATACTACCATGGTATGGAGATGGGTTATGAGGTAGAGTAATTTCTTCCTTAAAGATGATAACAAGTTGAGAGAATCCCTCTTCCGCAGTTGATGTGGAGAGGGATTTTTTAGTCTGGAGTTATGAGTTATGAGTTATGAGTCTGGAATGATGAGTTTATCTTTTTCTTCAAACTCCAAACTCCAAACTCCAAACTCCAAACTCCAGACTCCAGACTCCAGACTCCAGACTCCTAACTCTCTGAAAGTTCATCATTGAAAATTGAAAATTTAAGCAATCACATTAGGCTATTCTATGGCGATTTTGCACAAAACCAGCTTATACAGACGCGTTATTAACAGTCATTCATATCCGTTAAGTGCCATTAAGGGAATTGGCAAACGAAAAGGTAGGGTATTTTGTCTTATAGATGTCCGCGACATTGAAAGGATGGTCAAGGATACCAAAAACAATAACAGACAAAACTATTTCGATTCAATTATAGCAGTTATGAAAGTTACAAGAAGAACAATTGCCACGATTATTCTCGGGACAGGACTTGCATTTTCAACCTTCTCATGTAAAGATCAGAATGATCCTATTACAGAATTGAAAGGTGAAGATGGTACAATGATAGATAATGGCGAATATGCTGATGAAGAGAGTGAAGGAAGTGAAAAGGAGATCGGTAATATAGCCTTGGCCGAAGACGAGGTATTAGTGGACGGTCAGGTAAGAAAAGTAGATTACTGGATTGAGACCTCAGATACTTATGTAAAGGCATCTGATAAGCCAGAGTGGAACAAGCCAGGGGTTGTTTTGGCCTTCCGAGCAGGTACAGGTCCTCGTCCAAGGTTGACATTGATCGGGTTTAAGGGATCAGCGAGTGAGCCAATCGTTATTACCAATAAGGATAAGGTAGAGATTGCAGGTACCGATGCCGGTCAGCACGCTTTGAAGTTTATTGATGCACAGCACGTTCGTGTGTTGGGTAATGGTAACCCGAAGCATTACTATGGTATCCATATCTCGGAGTCTGGATCATCAGGATTCTCTTTTGATGGGAAATCTACTGATTTTGAGGTAGCGTATACGCATATTGAGAACACGGGATTTGCCGGTATCCTGGCAAAAACGGATGATGCCCAAGGCTGGACGATGACAAACGTACGTTTGCACCACAACCATATTCACCACGTACACGGTGAGGGAATGTATATTGGTCAGACGAAAGTAGATAAGGCACACGATATCGTTGGTTTGAAAGTGTATAACAACTTGATTCACGATACAGGATGGGATTTGTTCCAGGTAGCCAACGTAACCGGTGATATTGAGGTGTATAACAACACCATGATCAACGGGGGTACGTCAGGGGTTCCAATGCAGAACCAGGGATTCCAGATTGGTGACTGGTCAACAGGTAAGTATTACAATAACATTATTGCCGATACACATTCAAGATTCTTGTTTATCAAGGGTGGTCACAGTATTGAGTTGTATAACAACTACTTCTCAGGAAGTGGTAAGGACGTAGAAGGAGCCTTCCTGAAAACAGAGGCAAGGGTAGACCGTGGAGCAATGCTAGAGATCAGGGATAACTTCTTCCGTGATTACGAAGGGGTATTGTTTAAGTCAATGATTGCCAGCCATGGTGTATTGATCAAGGACAACAAGTTCTCACCAAGAGGTGACGCCAAGGTGATTGAGTACTCAGGTGGTAACCCGAATATGCACACCCTGGAAGGCAACGAAACGGTAGAACTACCGAAAATCGAGTTGGACGATAACTATAGAATTAAATCAGGTTCATACTACCATGGTATGGAGATGGGTTATGAGGTAGAGTAATTTCTTCCCTAGAGATTATAACAAGTTGAGAGAATCCCTCTTCCGCAGTTGATGTGGAGAGGGATTTTTTAGTCTGGAGTTATGAGTTATGAGTCTGGAATGATGAGTTTATCTTTTTCTTCAAACTCCAAACTCCAAACTCCAAACTCCAGACTCCTAACTCTCTGAAAGTTTATCATTGAAAATTAAAAATTTAAGCAATCACATTAAGCTATTCTGCGGCGATTTTGCACAAAACCAGCTTATAAAGACGCATTATTAACAGTCGTTCATATCCGTTAAGTGCCATTAAGGGAATTGGCAAACGAAAAGGTAGGGTATTTTGTCTTATAGATGTCCGCGACATTGAAAGGATGGTCAAGGATACCAAAAACAATAACAGACAAAACTATTTCGATTCAATTATAGCAGTTATGAAAGTTACAAGAAGAACAATTGCCACGATTATTCTCGGGACAGGACTTGCCTTTTCAACCTTCTCATGTAAAGATCAGAATGATCCTATTACAGAATTGAAAGGTGAAGATGGTACAATGATAGATAATGGCGAATATGCTGATGAAGAGAGTGAAGGAAGTGAGAAGGAGATCGGTAATATAGCCTTGGCCGAAGACGAGGTATTAGTGGACGGTCAGGTAAGAAAAGTAGATTACTGGATTGAGACCTCAGATACTTATGTAAAGGCATCTGATAAGCCAGAGTGGAACAAGCCAGGGGTTGTTTTGGCCTTCCGAGCAGGTACAGGTCCTCGTCCAAGGTTGACATTGATCGGGTTTAAGGGATCAGCGAGTGAGCCAATCGTTATTACCAATAAGGATAAGGTAGAGATTGCAGGTACCGATGCCGGTCAGCACGCTTTGAAGTTTATTGATGCACAGCACGTTCGTGTATTGGGTAATGGTAACCCGGAGCATTACTATGGTATCCATATCTCGGAGTCTGGATCATCAGGATTCTCTTTTGATGGGAAGTCTACTGACTTTGAGGTAGCGTATACGCATATTGAGAACACGGGATTTGCTGGTATCCTGGCAAAAACGGATGATGCCCAGGGCTGGACGATGACAAACGTACGTTTGCACCATAACCATATTCACCACGTACACGGTGAGGGGATGTATATTGGTCAGACGAAAGTAGATAAGGCCCACGATATCGTTGGTTTGAAAGTGTATAACAACTTGATTCACGATACAGGATGGGACTTGTTCCAGGTAGCCAACGTAACCGGTGATATTGAGGTGTATAACAACACCATGATCAACGGGGGTACGTCAGGTGTTCCAATG
The DNA here is from genome assembly GCF_039543525.1 of Algivirga pacifica. Classification (NCBI taxonomy): domain Bacteria; kingdom Pseudomonadati; phylum Bacteroidota; class Cytophagia; order Cytophagales; family Flammeovirgaceae; genus Algivirga; species Algivirga pacifica. The sequence goes on along the minus strand of NZ_BAABJX010000025.1, from coordinate 9,217 downwards.
CAGAACCAGGGATTCCAGATTGGTGACTGGTCAACCGGTAAGTATTACAATAACATTATTGCTGATACACATTCAAGATTCTTGTTTATCAAGGGTGGTCACAGCATTGAGTTGTATAACAACTACTTCTCAGGAAGTGGTAAGGACGTAGAAGGAGCCTTCCTGAAAACAGAGGCAAGGGTAGACCGTGGAGCAATGCTAGAGATCAGGGATAATTTCTTCCGTGATTACGAAGGGGTATTGTTTAAGTCAATGATCGCCAGTCATGGTGTATTGATCAAGGACAACAAGTTCTCACCAAGAGGTGATGCCAAGGTGATTGAGTACTCAGGTGGTAACCCGAATATGCACACCCTTGAAGGCAACGAAACGGTAGAACTACCGAAAATCGAGTTGGACGGAAACTATAGAATTAAATCAGGTTCATACTACCATGGTATGGAAATGGGTTATGAGGTAGAGTAATTTCTTCCTTAGAGATGATAACAAGTTGAGAGAATCCCTCTTCCGCAGTTGATGTGGAGAGGGATTTTTTTAGTCTGGAGTTATGAGTTATGAGTTATGAGTTTTAATTTTTTCTTGAGGATAACTCATAACTCATAACTCATAACTCATAACTCATAACTCATAACTCATAACTCATAACTCATAACTCATAACTCAACTCCGTTCCACGCCTTAATTTTCTCCATCATATACAACAAAATACCATCCTTCATGCCTACTCCCGGTACAATAATACGGTGGGCATTGACCATTTTCATGGTGCGTATATAAATGTCGGAGGCTGGGAGAATGACATCAGCTCGGTCTTTATTCATCTTGAGCTTCTGTATACGCTCTTCAAAGCTATGTTGCTCAATAAATAGTTGTAGTTCTTCCAGTTCTTCCAGAAAAGTAGTTTTACTCTTTTGCTCACTCTGAGGAGACATATTAAAGAGTTTATTGATATTTCCCCCTGTACCGATAGCAATGAACTCCTCTTCAGTGTCGATATCTAAGGTATGCAGCCAATGTTGCATTTTTTCAAAGATCTCTTCTCTTTCTTCATCGGAGAGTAACGTGCTTCTAACAGAACCAATCTTGAAAGACTTGGAGGCAATCTTTTTTTGGTTAAGGAAGATGTTTAGTTCTGTACTACCACCGCCCACGTCGATATGCATGCATGGATATTGTGGAATCCAGTTTTGTATGGCCATATGAATGATGTCCGCTTCCTGATTTCCATCTATAATATCGATCTTGAGACCGTGTTGATAGTATACTCTTCGGATAATTTCCCGACCGTTTTCTGATTCCCGCATCGCAGAGGTGGCACAAGCCATATAGTCATCCACCTCATAGACGTCCATCAATGTTTTGAACACTTGCATCAGCTTGACGAATTTCTCTTCAGTGACTCTACTGAGCTTTCCCATGCGGAATACGTCCTGTCCGAGACGAAGAGGAAAACGAATCTGTTCTATTTTCTTATAAGGCTTTTTATTGTTCTGGTCTTCGTTGAGGTTAACCACCTGAAATCGGATGGCATTGGAGCCAATGTCTATGGAAGCGAGTCGCATGTGTTGTGTAGTTTAGTTAGTAGTGTCTAAAAAGGTAAAAGGTAAAAAGTAATAGGTAAAAAGTAAAATGTCATTAACATACCATACCTTTGACCTGATACCTTTTACTTGATTTAAACGAAAAAGCCATTCTTACCCTTGATCGTTCCAAATTCAAAAATAGTAACTTGCTCATAGGTTTCTCCTGGCTTTAGAAAGGCAGAAGGAAAGTTTTCTTGATTTGGGGCATCTGGGAAGTTTTGTGTTTCTAAGCATAAAGCCCCGAAGTCTTCGTAGGTAGTATCTCCTTTCCCTTTGGTGCCACCCAAGCCGTTGGCAGTGTACAGTTGCATGCCAAGCTCTGTGGTTTGAACTTTCAAGAACCTACCCGACGCAGGGTCTGTCACCTCAGCGGCAGCAGAGAGTGTTTTGTCGGTTTTATTGAGGACAAAATTGTGATCATAACCGTTGCCAATGATAATTTGAGGATGCTCCTCTTTAATGTCCATACCAATCTTTTTGGAGGTGGTAAAGTCAAATGGCGTACCTATTACTTCCGCTCGCTCTCCTGTCGGAATGCAATCTTTGTCTACAGGTGTATAGTGATCAGCGTTGATCATCAATTCATGCTGCAGGATATTCCCTTTCCCAGATAGATTGAAATAGGCGTGGTTGGTGAGGTTGATGACGGTTTCTTTATCCGTAGTGGCCTGATAGTAGATTGCCAGTTGATTGCTGTTGGAAAGGGTGAAGTACAGGGTAACCTGTAGATTACCAGGGTATCCTTCATGCCCATCAGGGCTTAAGTGCGTCATTTTGACTGCAGGTAAACCATTGTGCTCACTGATTTCACTTTCCCAGATTTGTCGGTGAAAGCCGTCGGGTCCGCCGTGTAGGTGATTGGGACCATTGTTAACGGCAAAGGAGTATTCTTTTCCATCAATTTGACATTTTCCGTTGGCGATGCGGTTGGCAAAACGACCCACAGTAGAACCAAAAAATGGATGATCTCCTTTTAGTTCTTCTAAAGTATCCACTCCTAAAGTGATGTCAGCAAGTTCTTCTTCTTTATCTACTGTAAAGATTTCAAGGATATGTGCCCCATAATTTGTGAGTGTTACTTTCGTTCCTTTTTCATTTTCTAAGTGATAACGATAGACATTTTCTTCGCTCCAGGGAGATTTGGTAATGGTAGGCTTATTCATCTTCTGTAATTTTGGTTAATAAGGTGAATGGATGTGATGAGGTATAGAAATACCTTGGTTCATTCTTTTGCGTAAGCAATATATTACAGGAAGATAGTCAGGGCAAAAAATTGAAGTATATAAAGGGAAAAAATAAAGGAGATCGGGGTATACCTGATCTCCTTTATTGTATAGGGTTATTTTCCCAAAGGACTACTTATTGGCAGCTGTAGCCGAAGGATGTGGCTTGTAGATTGCGCCAGTAGCAAAGTCAATTACAGCACCTGGCCAGAACAGTAGAAGGTCGGCTACCAAAGCACCTACGCGGATTTCTCTTTGTGGCTCACCTGCAGCAGGTCTTGTTCTTTGGTAATCAGTGATTGGACCACCAAATACAGTAGCACAGCTAGAAACAGAAACAGCTACAAGCGCAATAGCAACGAATTTGATAACGTTTTTCATTTAGAAAATTAGTTTTTAGAAAATGGATAAAAAATAATCACTCAAAAAGAGTATAAAGAATGATTAGGATATGTTGTTTGATGGGATAAATCTCAGTATCAACACTTCACTAATCTTGTTTTTGATATATAGTCATGAATGCCATTTCCTGAAAAGAAATAGGATATAAAATCAATAGGAAGCATTCTTGAAATCGTTCGAATCAGGATCTGTCCAAAAGAAGGACTCTGCTCTCCCTGAAGGCTTACTACTTGTGACTTTGTTAGGAATTTAGCCGGTGTTTTCCCCAATAACCACTCAAAAAGAAAATAGTATAGGTAGTAAGTGACAATCAGTATGTTGCGAACAATATGTTGCTCCAATGTAGATTGTAATAAGAATGAAAAACTGAAGGCAATCAGTAAAAAAATAAGGTTGTCGATAATGAAATTTAGGCCTCTTGTTACGCTATTCATCTCTGAATAAGAAAAAGTGAACGAATGATTTGATTAGAAGACACATGAAAAAATGTGTTCGTCAAAAAAGTTTTTGGTTAGGTCGAAATAAAATAATTTATCCAATTAAACCTAGTGAATTTCAAGTTTATTTATCGGACACTGTTCTAGTGGATTGATTGCTAAGTAAACTTATAACTGAGTGCTACTTTCAAACAGTTGAAGGATAAAGGAGGAAGGAAGAATGATTATTATCCAGAGACTTCTATACCTTCCTCCTTTATCCATTTGGAAGTAGTCCCTTTATTTCTATCAGAAAACTTAGTGTTTAGTCCATTAGTGTTATTGGCCTCCAAACTAAAAAAAAGCCTACCCCAAAAAGAGGTAGGCCTTCAAGTTATATGCGTAGTCTGCTAAGCAGTAGTTGCTTACATCATGCCTGGCATTCCACCACCCATTGGAGGCATTGCAGGAGCAGCACCACCTTCTTCTTTCTCTGTAGAAACTACACACTCTGTAGTCAATAGAAGAGAGGCGATAGACGCAGCGTTCTCTAGTGCCAAACGCGTTACTTTCGTTGGATCGATTACACCATTTTCTACTAGATCCTGGTACTCATCGATACGAGCGTTGTAACCATAGTTTCCGTCTTTTGCCAATACGTTGTGAACGATTACTGAAGGCTCAAGACCAGCGTTCTCAAGGATAGATCTCAAAGGAGCCTGAATCGCTTGACGAACGATCTCGATACCGTGGTTTTGGTCGTCATTGTCAGCTGCAAGTCCTTCCAGTGCAGAAGAAGCTCTTAGCAAGGCAACACCACCACCGACAACGATACCTTCTTCAACCGCCGCTCTAGTGGCTGCCAATGCATCGTCTACACGGTCTTTCTTTTCTTTCATTTCAACCTCAGTCGCTGCACCGATATAGATGATCGCCACACCGCCAGCTAGTTTAGCCAAACGCTCCTGAAGTTTCTCTTTGTCGTAGTCAGAAGTAGTGTTCTCGATCTGAACCTTGATTTCTGCTACACGAGATGCAACAGCATCAGAGCTACCAGCGCCGTTTACTACAGTCGTGTTATCTTTGTCGATAATCACTTTCTCTGCAGTACCTAGCATATCGATCGTAGCATCCTCTAGCTTCATACCAGTCTCTTCAGAGATTACTACACCACCTGTTAGGACAGCGATGTCCTGAAGCATAGCTTTTCTTCTGTCACCGAAACCAGGAGCTTTAACCGCTGCTACTTTCAGCGCACCTCTGATTCTGTTTACTACCAATGTAGCCAATGCTTCAGAGTCTACATCCTCAGCGATGATTACTAGAGGCTTACCAGTTTGTGCAACTGCCTCCAATACAGGAAGAAGTTCTTTCATCGTAGAAACCTTCTTCTCGTAGATCAAGATGAATGGAGACTCCATCTCCGCTTGCATCTTTTCTGTGTTGGTTACGAAGTAAGGAGAAAGGTAACCTCTGTCAAACTGCATACCTTCTACAGTTTTCACTTCAGTTTCTGTTCCTTTTGCTTCCTCAACAGTGATCACACCGTCCTTACCAACTTTTTCCATCGCTTCTGCGATCATTGTACCGATCTCAGAGTCGTTGTTTGCAGAGATAGTAGCTACTTGCTCGATCTCTTTGTTGTTGTTGATCGCTTTAGAGTTACCTTGAAGGGCAGCTACCAATGAAGCGACCGCTTTATCGATACCACGCTTCACGTCCATTGCGTTTGCACCGGCAGCGATGTACTTGATACCTTGTGTGAAGATTGCTTGCGCCAATACCGTTGCAGTAGTGGTACCGTCACCTGCCATATCAGCAGTCTTGGAAGCAACTTCTTTTACCAACTGAGCACCCATGTTTTCGATAGGCTCAGATAGTTCGATTTCTTTAGCTACAGAAACCCCGTCTTTAGTAACGTGAGGAGCTCCGAAAGATTTGTCAAGGATTACGTTTCTACCTTTAGGTCCCAAAGTAACCTTTACAGCGTTAGCCAATTTGTCAACACCTGCTTTAAGGCCTTCTCTAGCCTTAACGTCAAAGAATAATTCCTTTGCCATATTTATATTTCGTTTTGAATGAAATGTCTATTTTTAAACTATTTTTTCGGAGGCTAAGAAGTCCTCCTGAGTAGATTCCAGTATGCTTGAAGCGATCTGGTATCATTTGGTTTGGTACCTTTGATTAGATGATTGCGTAGATATCCGCCTCTCTCATAATCAGGTAATCTTTCCCTTCGTGCGCTAGCTCTGTACCTGAGTATTTGCCATACAATACAGTATCACCAACTTTTACTGTAAGAGGCTCATCCTTTGTACCTGGTCCTACCGCTACGATGGTTCCTCTCTGAGGTTTTTCCTTTGCATTATCTGGAATGATGATGCCTGAGGCAGTAGTAGTTTCTGCAGCTGCTGGCTCCACCAGCACTCTGTCAGCAAGTGGTTTGATGTTTACTGTTGACATATTGATAAATAATGTTTAAACGTTTTTTGAACTCGAAATTATAGTATTTCGCATAAGGACTTATCACTTCTCGTGCCATTATGAAAATTGGGAGGATTTTGAGGTATTTTAAGAAGAACGGCTGTCAAATTTGCTGTTGAAACCTGACAAATTGAGTTAGTATACTGACAGCGTCGGGGAGGGGTGACAAAAAGGCAGTGAACAGTGAATAGTTATCAGTGAGGAGTTATGAATTATGAATTTTAAATTTATTCTCAAGTAAATTCATCACTGATCAGTGATCACTGATCACTGTTCATTGTTCACTGATAACTGCCTTTCCTTTGTTAATGTTATTTTACGCAGTTGCTCAATTTTCCAGATTTTTTTACATTATCTTACATAGACACCAATAAATTAACTACCACATATTTGCTTATTCCCATCTATGAAGCCAAAATTTTCGCATGAAGAGTCTTTTTACAAGACACTCTTGAAGCAAAAAGAACGTTTGACCTCACAACTGTACCAGGCGCTAAGGCGTGATTACCAATTGACGGCTTTTCCCGAAAGGTTGAAATGTTGGTGGAAACTTACTTACTATGAGTTTATGAATGAATTAAGGCAGCTAAAAGTCAGAAGCACTACCTTGATTCAAGAAGATTGGAGAGAGTTTTTTACGTATATGCGGGAGCAAGCGATTCACTTGGATCGTACGATACAGTTGATAGAGAAGCAGAAGTAGTATTTTTGAAGAAAGGGCGACCCTTGTGGTCGCCCTTTCTTTTTTACTTGATCTTCACTGGTGTCAGTGTAGGAACAATCAGGTGAACAATAGTCAGGATAATCAGGTAAGAGACTCCTGCGACCAAGAACATCCAGAAGTAAGCTCCCTGCCCGAAAGAATCCAGGTAATGGCCTAGTAAGAAATCAATACTCATCCCTGTAACGGCACCAATCATTCCGCCAATCCCCACAACAGAAGCAATCGCTTTTTTAGGCATAATATCAGAGGCCAGGGTAAATAAGTTAGCGGACCAAGCCTGATGCCCTCCTGAAGCCAAGGCAATCAAGGTTGCAGCAATCCACTGGTTGTCGGTAAGTGTTGCAAAGACTACTGGTACAATACATAGGGCACAGATCAGTAAAGAGATCTTTCGAGCTTTATTCAAGGTCCATCCTTTGCCTATAAAGAACTTAGACAGATATCCTCCTCCTATACTTCCCAAGTCGGCAAACACATAGACAATGACTAAAGCAACGCCTAGTTCCTTGATGCTTACACCAAAGGTATCCTTGAAGAACATTCCACTCCAGAACATAAAGAAAAACCATACCCCGTCGGTCATTTTGCCAATAGCAAAGGCCCAGGTTTCCTTTAGCCTTGCCACTTTTGACCATGAAAGGGACGCGTGCTCTCTTTCTTCTCCTTCTTCAATATATTCCAGCTCAGCCTGATTCACAGCGGGGTGTTTTTCGGGTTTACGATACATGGTAAACCACAGAAAGACCCAAAGCGCACTGAATACTCCTGTTACTAGGAAAGAGTACTGCCAGTTGGTGCCATCTTCTGAGACAATTAATCCTACAGCAATAGGGGCAAGGATCGCTCCTACATTTGATCCAGAGTTAAAGATCCCCGTAGCGAAAGCACGATCTTTCTTAGGAAACCATTCAGCCACAGACTTAATGGCTGCGGGAAAGTTACCCGCCTCTCCAAAGCCTAGTCCAAAACGAGCAATAATGAAAGCTATTAACCCAAAAGCAGGTTTAAGTAAGGCATGCGCCATGCCAAAAACACTCCAGGTGGCGATGGCGACAATATACCCAATACGAGTGCCAAATTTATCAATAACACCGCCCATGGAAAGCATGCCGATGGCATACGCCATTTTAAAGGCAATGTTGATAGTGGCATAATCGGTCTTGCTCCATTGGAACAATTGTTCTAGCGTAGGTGCCAATACCCCCATGATGCTTCGATCCATATAGTTGATGGTCGTCGCTGTAAAAAGCAAGGCTAGAATACGGTAGCGATAATTACTTTTCTTTTCCTTGTTGGGGGTAGGGGATGGAGAGGCAACAGTAGCCGTCTCCTTGAGGTTAGTCGTATCCATAGTAAGTAGTGTGTTCAGTTAAGGTAGCGTAAAAGATATCATATTTATTCTTCCCCATGGGGCTTGCCAATGGTGGCCAGAATACCCCCATCCACATAGACAATATGCCCATTGACAAAATCAGAGGCCGCAGAAGCCAAGAAAACAGCGGCACCTTGCAAGTCCTGCGGATCACCCCAGCGAGCCGCAGGAGTACGGTTGAGGATAAACTCATTAAAAGGATGTCCTTCTTCTCGAATTGGGGCAGTTTGCGTGGTCGCAAAGTAACCAGGGCCAATACCATTGACATTGATATTGTACTTGGCCCATTCCGTCGCTAGGTTACGGGTCAACATCTTTAGACCTCCCTTGGCAGCGGCATAGGCCGATACACTGTTTCTGCCTAGTTCACTCATCATGGAACACATGTTGATGATCTTTCCACCTCCCTTTTCTTTCATATGTGCCCCTACATATTTAGACATAACGAATGGGCCTACCAAGTCAATGTCTAATACTTTTCGGAAGGTATCTACGCTGAGGTTTAGGGCTGGGGTACGGTCAATAATTCCAGCATTGTTGACCAAGATATCCACTCCTCCTCTCTCTTTATCAATACGCTCCAAGGCTTCCTTGACAGAGTCTTCATCCGTCACATCGAAGTGGTAGCCATAAGCTTCCAATCCTGCCGTTTTATATTCTTCCAGAGCAGCTTGTAGTTTATCCTCAAATACATCATTGATGATAAGTGTAGCACCAGCTTCTCCCAGCCCCTTGGCGATGGCCATACCCAGGCCATGGGTGCCTCCGGTAATCAAGGCATTCTTTCCATCTAATCGAAAACGATCTAAAATCATGGTTTATTTCTTCAGTGTGTTGTGTAATGTGTTTGTTGGAAAATGTTTACGGGCGCCATGCAATGGTTATCGGTTATTGTTTATCGCTTATCGTTTAAAAAAAATGTTGAAAAAAGTCTATCGATTATTGCTTATCGTTTAGGGGTAAAATAATTTTCTTAACCGATAACCGATAACCGATAACCGATAACCGATAAC
>NZ_BAABJX010000024.1:0-188806 GCF_039543525.1 Algivirga pacifica | reverse complement strand
AAATCAGACGTGTTGCCAGTTACACCATCGGGCATTGTAACGATATTTAAAAAGCGGTTACTCACTTTGTGTTGCCCGACTAGGGCTCGAACCTAGACTCTTCTGAACCAAAATCAGACGTGTTGCCAGTTACACCATCGGGCAATCATTTGCGTTTTGCGAGTGCAAATATAAGTCGTTTTATGGTTTTGTCAAATTTTCTTATTGGAAGAATACAAAAAAATTAAAAATTAGCTCTGTGACTCTTTTGAATGTATTGATTTGATGTTTTAATAAAACGCTTGAAGGAATCGTCAATATCGTCTATAAAAAGAGTATAGTTGGTCGTGTGCATTTGTACATTCAATTGGTAAGTTCCCCGGTAACCAAAGTAGAAAGCCATCAAGCAAATAATGACAATCGTTATGCCGGTCATTAAGGGAAAGACATCGGCCATAGTGGCTAGAATACTCAAAGGCGCTAGAATACCACTACTCACAATAGGAAAAATTAGTCGTTTAAAGTCAATACTAATTCTCTTAAGTTGGTCTAGGTCGATAATTTTCGTAGAGTACTTTTGTTGTATAATAAGATGTTGAGAGGTCAGCTGTAGTTGCTCATTGTCATTGAAATAAACCTCGTCAATTAAATTTTCTTTTCGATAAATCCATTTATAATTATAGGAGTAGCCATAGAAATAGGTAGGCAGTTCCTCTTCGGGAGCCATGTTTCCCACATAATTGAAGGTTTGGGGAGATTGTGCTTTAGGTGTAATATGATAGACTTTCTTCAAGGGCGTATGGGATTGCTACCAATAAGGTTTCTATGTGAGAAGAATATTCTAGGTAAATAAACAGAATAGTTTAAGATGATGCAAGCATTGAACTTGCCTCCTTATGATCATAAGGTCAGTAAGCGTGAGGGTAAGGTGTACATTTGGGATCAAATTCGTAAGAAATATCTACGACTCACCCCTGAAGAATGGGTGAGGCAGCATTTTATTGCTTTTTTACTCTCTAAAGGGTACTCTAAGGGTAGAATAGGAGTAGAAACAGGAGTGAAAGTTAATCAACTGCAAAGGCGTTCGGATATAGTAGTTTATGATAAGGAAGGCAAACCATATCTTTTGATTGAGTGTAAGGCCCCTTCGGTAAAATTGACCAACGAGACGTTTGGGCAGGCTGCTCAGTATAATGTACGTTTAAAAGCACCTTATTTATGTATTACCAATGGGTTGCAGCATTATTCTTGTAGTATCGATTTTGCACAGAAAAATTATAAATTCTTAGCGGACATTCCCGAGCCTCAGTAAGATGAATTTTTATTGAAAAAAGGGGGACTTGAAAATTAAAGAGCAAGTAGTTTTTTATTTCTGCTTGTTTATTAAAAATAAAAAATTATTTTCGCAGCTTTGAGCATTTGGAGTATTTCCAAATAATAAAACTTTATGTAGAAATCAGGTGTTTAGACAGGAAAATCTTATCTTGAATAAGGTGACAAGAACAGAAGTCATCAAATTCAATAAAGATTATCAAAACCCAAAGGTGGTTTTTACAGGTTTTATTAAAATAATTTAGAAGGATATGATGATGTTTTTGGGCAATATTATTGTAATGGAAACTTTCTTATTCTTGTAGATAAATGATTACTCGTCGGAGTAATTAAAGCTTGTAACTTAAAATCAGCAAACAAAACTTAGATACGCTTATGTATTGGACGTTGGAATTAGCATCTTATTTGGAAGACGCACCATGGCCGGCTACTAAAGACGAATTGATTGATTTTTCAGTTCGTACAGGAGCTCCTCTTGAAGTAGTAGAGAACCTTCAGGAATTGGAGGATGATGGTCAGCCGTATGAGAATATCGAGGAAATATGGCCAGATTACCCAACAAAAGATGATTTCTTCTTTAATGAAGATGAGTATTAATGGATGTATACCTCCTAAAAAAAGAGCTCGCAGTGTAAATTGCGAGCTTTTTTATTACAATCCACTAGGTAGATGAGGAATTAGATAGGATGGCCTCTCCAAAGAGTAAGTCTTCAGGAGTAGTTAGCTTGATATTTTCATAATTGCCCTCTACTAACTCTATGGAATGGCCCTGATACTCAAATACACTGGCATCATCTGTAAAGAATGACTGATAGGGAGTATTATAGGCTTCTTTTAAAAGGGATACGTCAAATACTTGTGGTGTCTGTATTAGTCGGTAGGCTCCTCGGTCTTCGGCTTTATTGCCTGTAGGACTCACTGATCGAATAGAATCTTTGAGAGGAACTGCGACAATGGCATTATTCTTTTTTGCTGCAACACGGAATGCCTCTTTTATGACATCTGCTGCCACAAAAGGCCTTACGCCATCATGAATAGCGACAATCCCTTCCTGTCCGATCTGTTGTAATCCATTGTAGACTGAATGAAATCGTTCAGCTCCTCCATTGGTCGTGGTATGAGGAATAGAAAAGGAGTACTCCTGACAAAGCTGTAGCCATTGTTGTTGTTCCTTTTCAGGAAGCACTAGAATTATTTTAGCCTCAGGAAGTGTTTGGTGAAACTGCTCTAAGGTGTGCATAAGGACAGGTTTCTGTTGCAGTAGTAAAAACTGCTTGGGTATTGAGGTGCCCATGCGACTGCCCTTTCCTCCGGCGACGATAATTACATACTTTTGCATGATTTGTAGTAAGGTAACGATTCTGAAAAAATGAAGATCAAGGAGTCTTTCTGTAAGCAAAGGTCCAGAGATGTTTACTTACAGTCCAAATGTCCTTGGTGTATGTACCTTAAGTAGAGAATTAAGGCTTTTGTTTTTTTAATGAATTCTTATGACATTTGAGCGAAAACGTAAAATTAACTTTAAATATAACGAAAATCCATTCTCTTGTCAGGAGAATGGAATGTCTGAAGCGTTAACACTTTAACTGAATAAGGAAATGTCCAAAAAGGTATCCAAGACGAAACGAACGTTCTCCAAGGAGACGTATATGAAATGGTACAAAGACATGCTGTTGATCCGTCGCTTTGAAGAGAAGTGTGGTCAGCTGTATGGACAACAGAAAATCAGAGGATTCTGTCACCTCTATATTGGACAGGAAGCTTGTGCGGCAGGAGCGGTTTCAGCTCTTGATAAAGACGACAAGTGGATCACTGCCTATAGAGATCACGCTCAACCATTAGCCTTGGGTACAGATCCTAAGAAGGTTATGGCGGAGATGTACGGAAAGGTGACCGGAACGACTAAAGGTAAAGGAGGTTCTATGCACGTGTTTGACAAAGAAGTAAACTTTGTAGGTGGACACGGTATCGTAGGTGCGCAAATTCCTTTGGGAGCAGGTTTGGCTTTTGCTGAAAAATATCAAGGAACAAAGAACCTTTGTATCTGTTACTTCGGTGATGGAGCGGTTCGTCAAGGAGCATTGCACGAGGCTTTCAACATGGCGATGCTTTGGAAGTTGCCTGTGATCTTTGTTGTAGAGAACAACGGGTATGCGATGGGTACATCAGTATCTAGAACATCCAATGTAACGGATCTATACCATATTGGTAAGGCGTACGATATGCCATCTAAGCCAGTAAACGGTATGGACGTAGAAGAAGTACATATTGCCGTAGAAGAAGCTGCTGAGCATATCAGAGCGGGTAAAGGCCCTTACTTCTTGGAGTTCAAAACATATCGTTTCAAAGGACACTCTATGTCTGACCCTCAAAAATACCGTACGAAGGAAGAGGTTGCAGAGTACAAAGAGCAAGACCCAATTGAGCAGGTAAAACAAGCGTTGTTGAGCAACGAGTATGCAACAGAAGAGGAATTGAAGCAGATTGACAAGGACATCAAGGCACAAGTGATGGATGCTGTGAAGTTTGCGGAGGACTCTCCTTATCCAGATGCAAAAGATGTGTACGAAGATGTTTTCGTAGAGCAATTGGACTTCCCTTTTGAGCATAGTTAATCAATAGGAAATAGAGCAACGATAACAGGGGGGAGCCCCTGAACGTATGTTGTGAAATAAATGAAAAAGGTTCGTGGTCTTAGGGCTACGAGCCTTTTTCTATGAGTAAGACAGTGAATTTACAAAAGGAAAGTTTGTATTTTTGGAAGAAATTAGTATTCTTGCTAGTCGATTTTTTGCAGGGTGTAATAATCATTTATACAAAAAGCTAATAGAACGATAGTAGCCTGAATCATAGGCTAATCCGTTGAATATTTAGGATTTTGTATTGGTTATATACCTCAATTAGTGTATTTTTGCCGATCAACTGAGACTTTAGATTATGCAAACCATGGAGGAAAAGAAAAATAAGCAGACGGAAAACATAGAGAAACTTATTGAAAGCCCAGAGGCACTTCAAGATACCCTTGGTACAGCGGAGAAGTTTGCCGAAAAGAACAAAAACTTGATTATGGCGGCCATGGCTGGTTTTGCTGTATTCGTATTGGCTGTGTTTGGTTACGTGAAGTTCCAGGACAGTAAAAATATGGAAGGGCAGGAAGTGTTATCACCTTCAGTATTCTTCTTGGAGAAAGGAGAGTACCAAAAAGCTTTGGAAGGAGATGGAAACTCCAAAGGTTTTGTGAGAATAGCAGATGAGTTTTCAGGAACAGCAGCAGCGAACCTTGCAAGCTACTACGCAGGAGTTGCTTACTTGAACACAGGAGAGTTCGATCAAGCAATTGCGTACTTGGAAGATTTCTCTTCTAATGATTTGCTAGTACAAGCAAGAGCATTTGCATTGCTAGGTGATGCTTATGTAGAAAAAGAAAACTATGAGAAGGCAGCTTCTTACTTTGAGAAAGCGGCTTCTTACAAAGAAAATAAAGCTTTTGCACCTACTTACCTTTACAAAAAGGCGTTGGCAGAAGAAGCAGCAGGTAATGCTAATGCAGCAGTAGAAACATACCAGGAGATCGCTTCAGATTATGAGACCTCTCAGGAAGCTATTGAAGCAAAGAAAAGCATAGCTAGATTGAGTGTAAAGTAATTACTTACTTCACCCATTCTCAAAAAAAGGAAAGTAGACTAATGAATGGTCTACTTTCCTTTTTTTATGCCTTGAAAAAAATATACAATAACTGTTAACATCTCTCTATTGTCATTATCTTATAGCCATCTATTTAACCCAATATTTTATAACCTACAATACTTTGTATAAAGTGAGTGGGTGAGATCATAAGCTTCAAAAACTATGATGAATAACCTATCGCTACGACACTACCTTATTATACCTATATCACTGCTGACTTTTTTTACTTTTTTGATATGGTGGAGTTATTCCTCACAAGTAAAAGCATTAGAAGAGAATGAAGAGTTGTTCCTATACTTGAAAGATTGTAATAACTGGTGGAATAAAGCATATCGATTGAGTAATGAGCTAGCTTTAGAGGAAGTCAAACAAGAAGCATTTTATACCGAAAGTCAAAAGTTAAAAGAGGTGTATGCCGCTGTTGATACGGTTTTATTGAAATTGAATGCTTTGAGTAAGTACCATTATGTGCAGGAAAAACGCTCTGAGTTACCACAGTTGGTGGAAAAGATAAAGACCTATAAGATTAAGGCTCATGTATTAACCCAAAAGCATCAGCAGAGAGGGTATGGTTCATGGGGTGAAATAGGACGATTAGATAAAAAGTTAATGGAATTGTCTCATCGAGCCTCAGTTCCTTCATCTTTATGCTATACATTACAAGTAGCTCAAAAGAACTTTTTATTGACAAACGATATGGCGTTTGTTGGTCAGTTTGACCGAACGGTAGAGAATCTCAGGGAAAAGCTTCTTGCCATCTATAAACAGGAACAGGCATCCTTATTATTGGAGCAGCAATTACAGGAGACACTAGTTTTACTTTCCAATTGCCAGTATATATTTCATTCTGTTGTAGAGTATACTAAGGATATAGGTAGTGCCGAGACAGAAGGTGTAGGCTTTCAATTGTATCAATTGCACCGGGAAGTAGTAATGTTCTTGGATAATTTGGAAGACACGGTAGAGATGCAGATCTATAGCGATCGTCAGGGAGCCAGTCGTTGGTTTTATATCTGTTTGATTTTTGAATTATTGTTATTCCTTGTGGTATTAGGGGGGCTTCTGGGGAAAATAACCAATAGCGTTACGTCTATTGATGAGTTATTGGATAAAATTCTTCGACAAGATTACCACACATCGGTATCGGATAAGATTTCTGTAATGGAAATGGAGACAGTTTACCAGTCATTACAGCAGTTAGAAGTAAAATTGAAAAACACAAAATGGCTTTTGAATCATCCAGATGAGGTTAACCATAAAGGAGATATCTTATTTATAGAGTTAACTGAATTATTGAATTCGAGAGCACTTTTTAAACAAGAGTCAGAAAAACAGACTTGGTTGGCTAATAGTATTACACGCTTAAATGTTCAGCTTGCCAAAGCGAGAACCTTACCGCAGGTAGGAGAATCTTTATTGGAGCAACTTCTGAGCCTTTTGAAGATAGGGCAAGCGGCTGTTTTTATACTTGAAGAAGAAAGGGACGCTTTGTTTTTTCAGCAAATAGCTTCTTATGCATTAGACACTAAACGTTTTTCGCTTAAACGGATAGCGTTAGAGGATGGGCTATTGGGACAAGTATACCATGAGCAGGATACTTTATTGATAAGAGATATCCCGGAGGACTATATGCATATTTCCTCTGGATTGGGAGAGGCGACTCCTACCTTGTTATTACTGAAACCCTTGATGCTGGAAGGAAAAGTATATGGTGTGTTGGAGTTGGCTTCTTTTCAGGAGATGGAGGCCGAACATTTACTTTTGATTGACCATTTAGCGACGAACGCAACCGTCATGATTAAAAATATTTTACTGATGGAACAACGAGATAAAGCAGTGAATCGGGCAAACAATCCATAATATCTGTCGTTAGGTTAAAGTTGTAAAATGATAGGGTAGAAATGTATTTTCTGAATAAAAAATGACTTTTTATCTTATGAGGTGACACTAAACGTGGGATAGAGGATTGTGTTTTTTTAATTTTATTTAGGAGATAATCTGAAACTTGTTAACAATTAGTGATTTGTGATACTGCTGAATCATCGGTATCTTAGAGATTTTAGCGCAAAAAAATAATTGATTTAAGAATAAACTGCATAAATAAAAGATGAACAAATCTTCGGTAAGGAAACCTACATTTATTGAATCGTTGGTTCCTATATTTTTTCTGATACTTCTATTGAGCCTTAATGTTGTAATTTTTGGAGACGATGGCTTATCAGGTTCAAACCAGTTGGTACTTATCTTTGCTACGGCAGTAGCCGTATTGATGGCGCAACGTTTGGGGTATACTGTGACGGAGTTGGTAGAGGGGATGATCAGTAGTATTTCGACAGCAATGTCAGCGATTTTAATTTTATTGATGATTGGAGCCTTGGCGGGTACCTGGTTGATCAGTGGGATTGTCCCCGCTATGATCTATTATGGACTTCAAATTCTACATCCAGCGATATTCTTGGTAGCGGCAGCAATCATTTGTGCGATTATTTCTGTAGCGACAGGAAGTTCTTGGACTACGATTGCTACTGTAGGGGTAGCCTTGATCGGTATAGGAAAGACTTTTGGTATGAGTGAAGGAGTGATTGCCGGTGCGATTATTTCGGGAGCATACTTTGGTGATAAGATGTCCCCTTTGTCTGATACGACCAATTTAGCACCTGCAGTATCCGGAACTGATCTATTTACACATATTCGTTATATGATGTATACTACGGTTCCTTCCTTATTGATCGCATTGGTGATCTTCTTAGTGATGGGAATCGTGAACTTCAATGCAGAGGTAGATACAGCCTCTCAAATTCAAGGGGTGTTGGCAGCAATAGATTCTACCTTTAATATTACGCCTTGGGTATTTGTTGTACCGGTATTTGTTGTGGTACTGATTGTAAAGAAAATGCCAGCTCTACCGGCTTTATTAATAGGAGCACTATTAGGAGGGGTTGCAGCTTTGATTTTTCAACCTGAAATCGTACACCAAGTAGGTGTAGACTATATTCAAGGGATCCTTTCGGAAGGTACTACTTTAGAAGAAGCACTGAAAGAATGGAGTAATGCATCCATTAGCTATATCGCAGTGATGAAGGCTATGTATGGAGATGTGACCATTGTAACAGATAATGCCATGGTGAACGAACTATTATCGACTAGTGGTATGTATGGAATGTTGGGTACAATTTGGTTGATCATTGTAGCGATGTGTTTTGGAGGAGTAATGGAGGTGAGTGGTATGTTGCATACCATTACAGAATCCATCATTAAGAGAGTGCATACTGTGGGAGGTTTGGTAGCTTCTACGACAACAACATGTGTATTCTTTAACTTTACGGCATCAGACCAGTACCTAGCGATTGTGGTACCAGGAAAGATGTTTGCAGATACTTATAAAGAGAGAGGATTAGCTCCAGAGAACCTTAGTCGTACCCTGGAAGATTCTGCAACAGTCACTTCGGTATTGGTTCCTTGGAATACTTGTGGTGCAGCTCAAGCGTCGGCGTTGAATGTGGCAACAGGAGCTTACTTACCTTATGCCTTTTTTAATATTATCAGCCCTTTTATGACGATGTTCTTTGCATATATGAATATTAAGATTCGTAAGCGCAAAGAGGGAGAAGAAGAGCAAGTGATGACACAGGCCTAAAATTATTGAAATGCTATAAACAAGAAAGGGTGAAAAATTAATTTTTCACCCTTTCTTGTTTATAGCTCCTTAAATGTTTTTTCTGAGAATTATACAATGCTACTCTGTCCTATAATGGGAAGTGTCGCTCATTAGTAGTTTTGCACATTGTTTTTAATTATATAGAATGCTCTATCTTTAATTAGTTATATTTTTTCTTATCAAATTTATATAATTATTTTATTGAAATAGCCTTCTATGTCCTTTAAATGCACATTTGTAGGAGTTAAAGCATTGTCTTTTTCTAATAAAAACTTACACTTTACTAATATTAAAAATTCCCATAATGGGAATTAAAGGATTGAATTGGGATTTGTTAATAAATATATATGAAGGCAACTCGCTTCATCTTGTTGTATTACAGGTAGATAGGTTTTTTATATTGATTTTGGCATATTATTTTGTTATATAGAGGTAGTATTAAAGAAAGATAAAATATAAAGCAAAGAAGTTGCTTTATTCTATATAGATATTGATTGATAATGGGTTAATAAATTAGGTTAAACATTGGAAAAGCCCACTAACTTAGTGGGCCCTTTCTTTTTCTAATGTCTAATACTAATCAGACACATTCTCAAAGAAGATATTTTTGATTGATAATGGGTTAATAAATTAGGTTAAAATGAAAGGCCTACTAAATTAGTATGGCTTTTCTTTCCTTTTTTTTAGGTCTAATAGCACTTTCTGTAGCGACAATCAGAAATATCTTCAAAGAAATTATTACATAAAAAATATATATATCGAACTTATTTGTTCTTATAAACATTTATTAAGTAGATATAAGGTTTTTGATTGATAATGGGTTAATAAATTAGGTTAAACAGGAAAGAGCTCACTACTTTAGTGAGCTTTTTTTATGCCCTATAAAAAGTTGAAGGATGAAGGAGAAAGGAATTGTTTTATTAATTTTCCTTCATCCTTCATCCTTCATCCTTCATCCTTCATCCTTCATCCTTCATCCTTCATCCTTCATCCTGAGACGACCACGAGGGGCGCCCCTTCTAAAATTCCTTTCTCAACCTCAAGTCCATCGGATAATAGTTATTGATACGATTAGGAAGTACCTTGATCCATCCTAGGGCTATCCCTTTGTAGGTAACTTTTACCCAATCTTTATAGCCTTGTGTATCGATCTGCGGTTCTTGCTTTCTAAGGTAGTTGACAGCATCTTCATAACTCAACTCAATGGAAGGGATACTCTCAGCGATACGACTGCTGACTGCCAGATCATGTTCTGGAATCAATTTACCGTTCTTGGGATTGAGCTTACCTAACTTGGTACCTGGATTAGCAATCCTCAAAAATGCATTGAGTGTCTTAAAGTCACTGAAATGCTCTTGCAGCAAGGCATGGATATACCCTTCATATTCTATAAAGGTAAACTCATCGGGCTGTTGAAGCCATTTGTGTAGGGCCGCAGCCTCTTTTTGATTGACCTTACTGACTTGTGACAGTTTCTTTTTAGGGATCTTGATCTTTGGAGGTCTGCCTTCGTCCCCTTTCTTTCGGAAGCAGCTCATGAATAGCCCCTCTCCTTTTGTTTTATGAAAGATAAAACGGTAGCCGTAAAATGTGCCGGCTGAGGTTTCTACAGGGATCTCCGTAATTCCCCACTCCTCTTTCAATGGCAGACGTAGAGGCTCCACTTCTCCACTTTCGGCGAGCTGTATCAATCGCTCTTCATTTTCCTGAGGAGCAAAGGTACAGGTACTATAGACCAATAGTCCTTGTGGCTTTAGTGCAGGCATAATATCCTCTAGAATACCATGCTGAATATTGGCACAGGAGTTAACCAACCCCGGACTCCACATATCAATAGCCTTAGGGTCTTTACGGAACATCCCTTCTCCGGAGCAAGGAGCATCAATGGCAATGACATCAAAGAAAGATTTCAGGGGAGTGAAGTCACTAGCTTCGTTGTGAGAGACCACAACATTAGGGCTTCCCCACCGGACGGTATTTTCTACCAAAATAGATAGCCTTTTTGGCATCAGTTCATTAGATACCAATAAACTTTCAGGGGTAATCATGGAGTTAATTAAGGTACTCTTTCCTCCCGGAGCAGCACAAAGGTCCAGTACTTTGATATCCTCTTCTAGCGGTGCATGTGTTTTTAGGGCATGCCACAAAAACATGGAAGAAGCCTCTTGCACATAATAAGCCCCTGCAAAGATAAGAGGGTCTTTGGCAAACAAGGGACGTTTGGGAAGGTACTTGCCTGCGTCACACCAAGGGACATCCTCTTCCCCTTCAAATTGGTCGGTTGGCTTAAAAGGATTCACCCTAAGGGAAACCGGAAGGTAATTGGAGAAACTTTCCTCAAAAGATTGAAACGCATCTGTTCCGATTTGCCCCTGAAGGCGCTCTACAAATTTGTCAGGAAGTTGAACCGACTTAGGCATAAATATAAATAGTCTTAAAATTTTCAATAGAAAAGCCACAAGCGATCAAAAGGTAGTATCCTTCTAATAGCTTGTGGCGGTATATAATGATTTTTTTGCATTCTTGAAAACGTAAAAGGATTACTGCATCTTCACCCTGGATTTTTCGGCCTTTTCTTTACGTTGGTTGAGGGTATCCGTGACCATCTCATAGATCGCTTTCATGGATTCCCCGTCTTCAAGGTAATAGGTGTAACTTTGGCGATAAACAGCAGTATCCAGTGCATGTTCTTGGTATAAAGAATCTCGTAGTGTTGCATACAAGGCAACGCCCTGATCTTTCTTAACGCCTCTGGCAGCAACAGTGGCTTCCAGCATATACATGTCGGTAATAATGGCAGCCATTTTCTCCTTGCTGATGAGCTCAGCCGGAGGGGCAGGCTTTTGCTCAGATGAACAACCTGACAACATTAGCCCAAAGGTGATCAAATATAAAATGCTCCTCTTCATGCGTCAAAAATATTTATTCTACTTTTAGTACAAAAGTATTTTTGGGGAATGACTTGATTCAAGGGCGGTTAAAATGTGTTAAATCAATTTTGGTACTATTCATATCCTCTTCATTGGTTTAAATTTGGTGAATTGAGAAGAGACATTACGACCTTGTTACAGGAGTAATGCAAGATCATTTTTTGCAGACAGGCATTCATTGGAACCATGAAAGAGATAATCAGTAAACTGAGAAAATACGAGATTAGGATACGCAAGGCGATTAACTCCCATATGCAAGGGGATTATCACTCTGTATTCAAGGGGTCTGGATTGGAGTTTGATGATGTACGTGCCTATCAATATGGAGATGATGTCAGGCATATTGATTGGAATGTGTCAGCAAAGGGGCATGGTACATTTGTCAAAACCTTCAAGGAGGAAAAAGAACAAAACATATTTTTTATTCTGGATGTGAGTGCTTCTCAGGAAATCGGAAAGGATGGGCAGCGAAAAGTCGATATCATGAAAGAAATTTGTGGTGTCCTTTCTTTATCTGCCATCAAGGAAGCCAGTTCAGTGGGCGTACTTTGTTTTTCCGATATAAAGGAGAAGTTCATCAAGCCGAACAAGGGGATTAAGCATGCTTATGAGATTATCAGTGCAATCTTTAAACTGACCCCTGTTTCCTTGAGAACTAATCTTTCCAAAGCCATGGAATTTGCGTTGCAGCAGGTGAAGCGAAAAAGCATCTTTATTGTCATTTCAGACTTTATCGATGAAGGATATGACTACAACCTAAAGGCTATTGCACGAAAACATGACTTGGTGGTGATTCATGTAGTGGATGAACGAGAGAATAACTTCCCTGCCTTAGGTATTGTACCTTTGTATGATAAAGAAGCCGGTAAGAAAGTGTGGGTGAATACCTCCTCGGACCGCTTCAAGAAAAGGATGGATTTTTTCCATGGTGACAAGCAAAATGAACTGGAGAATATGGTTGTCAGGAATAATGGGAGCTACCTGAAAGTAAGTACCCATGAGGATTATATTCCAGCCTTGATTAAGCTCTTTAAGATTCGAAATAAAGTAAAAAAATAATGGAGGTTGTATAACTGACCACGTTATAACTACGAGACTTTTTGTCATGATAAACAATAAACTACTAGGACTTTTTTTGATTTGTCTTCTGACATGGACCAACTTGAAGGCACAGGAGCAGTCGCTTCCTGTAGGCAGTTTCATTGGAGATAGTATACAGATGGGGCAAGAGGTATCCTATGTGCTTTCCTTTGAACACCCTTCCTCCATGGAAGTCTTTTTTCCGGACAGTACGTATGATTACTCTCCTTATGAGTATGTCAGCCATCAGGCTTTTCCGACCCGCTCTGAGGGAGGTATCAGCAAAGATAGTGTGGTATATACCTTGACTACTTTCGAAATGGACTCTGTGCTAGAGCTGGCTTTGCCGGCCATTGTGGTCAATAAGAAAGGAGTAGATGAAATGGTTTATCCGGAAAAGGATGGATTATTTTATCAAGCAGTATTGACGGATACCACTACAGTCTCTCCAGAGAATATTCGTTCCAATACACAACAGGTTCATGTAGCACAATCATTCAATTACTTGCTTTGGGGAAGTATTCTTTTTGGGGTGATTTTACTTTTAGGACTGTTACTGGTGTTTATGTGGCCTACGATACAGCGTTGGAATCAGAAGAGAAAATTGCGAAAGGAGTATGCCTTATTCCGAGAACACTTCAAGGTATCTGGGGCATTGGATCACAAGCAATTAGAAATACAAGTGAAAAACTGGAAGGTATTCCTAGGGAAGTTGATGCATCAGCCTGTACAAAGCTATACGACTAAGGAAATGGCGTTGTTGATTGATAATGAGGAGTTGCATACGGCATTGCGTTCCCTGGATCGTGTGGTTTATGCAGGAAAGGGAACAGAAGAGATGGAGCAGTCCTTGCAGGTACTAGACACATACGCAACACAAACTTTTGAGACTAAATTAAGGGAGGTGAGCAATGAATAATTATACAGAATTTTCTTGGGATTGGTTGAGCCCTCATTGGTTTTCCTATGGAACGTTGACAGATTTTGAATGGGGCTTTCATTACTTTCTTTACCTGATACCATTTATTCCTTTATTGTGGGTGTTGAGATGGTTAATGAAATATAGTTATCGTCAGCAATTGGAAGTGGCTTTACCCGGTAAAGGGATTCGAGAAAGTAAAGAAGCATTATTGAGATATATCCCTTTCCTATTCTTGATGTTGTCTTTGGCTTGCTGGCTGATAGCGATGGCTCGTCCGCAAAAAACTTCTCAACAAGTGGAAAGCAAGACGGAGGGGATTGACATTATCCTTGTAATGGATATTTCTCAAACCATGAAAATTGAGGATTTTACTCCCAATCGTTTGGAAGCCGCAAAGGAAGTAGCGAAAGGTTTCATCAAAGGACGTAGTTATGACCGTATCGGATTGGTCATCTTTTCAGGGGAAGCCGTATCATACGCTCCACTAACCGTAGATTATAGCCTATTAGAGGAACTGGTGGGTGATATCCACTTTGAGATGATAGAGAAGGGAGGTACTGCCATTGGAGAAGCATTGGGAGTGGCATTGAACCGAATGAAAGAATCCGAAAGCAAATCCAAGGTAGTTGTGTTATTAAGTGATGGAGATAACAATGCCGGAAGTATAGACCCTACAACGGCGGCAGAACTATGCCACGATGAAGGGGTAAAGATTTATTCGATTGGTGTAGGTAAGGAAGGGAAAGTACCTTACGGTAGGGATATTTTTGGAATGCCTCGTTATGTAGAGCAACGTTTGGACGAAACAACTTTGAGAACAGTCGCACAAATTGGACAGGGACAGTATTTCCGAGCGACCAATAATCGTGCATTGCAGGCTGTATTCTCAAAAATTGATGAGTACGAAAAATCAGAAGTCAAGACGTTTGAGTACAAGGAGGTACAAGATTTTTATCGTATCTACATGGTATTTGGGGCGATCTTCCTTTTTCTTTGGTTACTGACCAAGAGTACATTTATGACCAATGTACTGGAAGATTAAACTTTTTCCTGTTTCAGTGATTTTTTTAGTATAGGTGGATTTCTTTTCCATTAATTTATAGGCTTTTAAGGAGCATTACACATAGCTATGAGAGCAAGACGATGGTATATTGTAGGGGGATTTTCGATAATTTTTATCGCTTACACCCTTATACTGATGAATATTCAGGTATTTAGTGAGGACTACAAGGAAATTGCGGATAGTAATATTCTGAGTAAGATTGAGGCGAGACCCTTGAGAGGGATGGTGTATGACCGTGATGGCCGTATTCTGGTGAATAATGCTCCTGTGTTTGATATTATGATGACGCTGAACCAGATGGAGTTGGGACCAGCGGACACCACAGAACTAGCGAACTTATTTGATATTACTGTAGAAGATATTCGAAATACCATTGCTGATGCCAGGGCAAGGGGTTTTTACAGCGCACCTTATTTATTTGTCAAGCAGCTGAAGAAAGAAGATTTTGCTAAAATACAGGATTACTTACCTCGCTTTAAAGGATTATCTGTAGAACCGAGAACAATACGGGAATACCCTCATCAAAGCTTGGCCAACGTATTGGGCTATGTGAAGCAGGTGACCAAAGAATTTTTGGATAGCGACACAACAGAATACTATAAGCAAAGAGATTTGATTGGCCGTAGTGGTATTGAGCGCTACTATGAACAGGAGCTGAGAGGTAAGCGAGGAGTATACTATGTGCTGAAGAATGCCCGTAGGGAGGTGAAAGGAAAGTTCAAGGATGGTGCTTATGATGAATTGCCAGAATCAGGTTCTGACTTGGTGTCTTCCATTGATTTGGAATTACAGCAATACGCAGAGCAATTGATGCAAAACAAGAGAGGGGCAATTGTAGCTATAGAACCTTCTACTGGAGAGATCTTAACGATGTTGTCAGCACCTTCATATGATCCCAACTTATTGACGGGAGAAGGTCGAAAAGTATCTAAAAATTATAGTACACTTCTTAAGAATAAAGGAAACCCCCTATTCAACCGGGCGATGCAGTCCCGTTACCCTCCCGGATCAACATTTAAGACAGTTATGTCTTTGATAGGTATGCAGGAAGGTGTTCTGGATACCACTTATACACGTTTTGTGTGTGGTGGAGAACGTGTAAAGTGCCACGCACACCCCTCTCCATTAAGTATTGCGGGATCGTTACAGCATTCTTGTAACCCTTGGTATTATAAGGCAATTAGAAAAATCATTTTGCAAGACAAGAAAGTCGATGCTCAGGAAGATCTGCATTATGGCCTAAGTCACTGGAAAGAGAAAGTACAGGAATTTGGCTTGGGAAGAAGATTGGGAATCGATTTGCCTTTTGAGAAGGGAGGCTTGGTTCCGGGGCCTGATTTCTATACTCGTGCTTATGGAGGCAGACCATGGAAGATTAGTAATATCTACTCTATCAGTATCGGACAAGGAGAGGTATTGGCTATGCCTATACAATTAGCAAATCTAGCTGCTACAATTGCTAATCGTGGATGGTATTATACGCCACATATTATCAAAGATGTGGGAGGAAAAGGCCCTAAAGAAATCTATAAGGAGAAGAATAGGGTAAGTATTGATCGATCATACTTTGATTATACTGCTAGGGCTATGGCAGGTGTAAAAACGGCTCCATTGGCCATGATGAATGATATTCCTATCGCAGGTAAAACAGGTACTGCCCAAAACCCACATGGAAAAGACCACTCTATTTTTATGGCTTTTGCACCAGTACATGATCCTAAGATTGCCATTGCCGTTTATGTGGAAAATGCCGGCTTTGGAGGAACCTGGGCTGCTCCTATTGCCAGTTTGGTAATGGAAAAATACCTGAAGGGGCAGGTAGATCGTGATTGGTTAGAGCAATATGTCCTGAATGCAGAGATTTTAGTTGATGAGGAAGAGTAACCTCTCTTCTTTCATTTTTTAGGGAAAATATTTTCATTATTTTTGCGCAAAATTGTAATTAAACGTGCTGAGTCTCTTGATTATAGATCTTATATCAAGAGACTGAGTAAGAATATTGAAAATAGATAGAAATGGAAGAGTTGAGCGCACAAGGCCATATGCTTCATCTGAAGCTCCCTACAGACCCTCGATGGGTTAACCTTGCAGAAATTAGTATTGAAGAAATATTGGTGGATCATGCTTATTGTGAGCAAAAGGCAGCGTCCTCTTGTATTTCATTGATTGTGACTTTTCCTGATCACAAAGAACTGGTGGATACCCTTACCCCTATTGTTGCAGAGGAATGGAATCATTTTGAGCGGGTGATTGAGCAGTTGAACAAAAGAGGCTATTCCCTAAGTAGAATGCGCAAGGATGAATATGTGAACAAACTTTTTCAACATATCCGAAAGGGAGATCGAAAGAAAAATCTGATTGATCGTCTATTGGTAGGGGCTTTAATTGAAGCCAGAAGTTGTGAGCGTTTCAAACTCCTATGGAAAAATATTGGCGACGAGGAACTGCAGAAGTTTTACTATGAGCTAATGGTTTCTGAAGCAGGGCACTATGTGACGTTTATTGATCTGGCTCGTAAGTATGAGGATAGAGCTGTAGTTGATGCTCGTTGGGAAGAGTGGCTCAAGATTGAGGCAGAGATTATTCAGAACCTGGAAACCAGAGGAGACCGTATTCACGGGTAATCAATATGTTTTTAGAGCTTGTTTGGAATACTGATTTAGATAGAGAAAATTTCTATAACCTGTTCAAATCGAGTCAGATTTGAAGATAATAGTGGTTCTATTTGATGAAAATATGAGTTGATTTGAATAGCGATTAGAGGAATTTTCTTTCTGAATCAGTATTCCAAACAAGCTCTTAGTGTGACAAACCGTCACACTGCTAACCCGCTTACCTTTTACCTCTTACCTTTTACCTCTTACCTTCCATGGTTTCTTTTAATCAATCATCCGGACAAGATCAGGTATTACTGACCTATCGTCCTTCTTCTTTAAAAGAGTTCAGGCAAAGAGCCTTGCAATGGGCCTCTTCCCATAACGTATGTACTTGGCTAGACAATAATGAAATTCCCTATCCGGAAGGAGGCTTTCAGGCTTTATTGGCGATAGGAGAATATAGACGTTGTCCTATAGAAACGGGGCAATCCTTTGAATCCATACAACGTTTCCATCAACAACGTAAAACTTGGCTATTTGGCTATTGGGGGTATGATCTCAAAAATGAGGTGGAGCTATTATCTTCTAATAATACGGATGACGTAGCCTTGCCTGATATTTATTTTTATGAGCCGACTTATTTACTTCGCTTTACAGATGAGGAAGTAGAGGTACTGAAGGCAGAAGAGCATGATGCCGGATGGGTGATTCACCAAATAGAACTGACGGAAGTAAAGAGTAATGAACCTATAGAGCCTTTAGCCATTCAACAGAAGGTTTCCAGAGATACTTATATACAAACGGTAGAGCAAATTCAGCAACATATTATTGAAGGAGATGTATATGAGCTGAACTTTTGTATGGAGTTTTTTGCAGAGCAAGCCAAAATACATCCCCTTTCTGTTTATCGACAGTTAAATGAGGTTTCCCCTATGCCCTTTTCGGCTTACCTGCAGTTGGGAGAGCATTTTGTATTATCGGCTTCCCCAGAGCGATTTATCCGAAAAGAGGGTGCTCGTTTACTTTCCCAACCAATCAAAGGAACGATTCGTAGAGGCAAGACGGAGGAGGAAGATCTACGTTTAAAAGAACAACTTCGAAACGATGAGAAAGAGATCGCCGAGAATATGATGATCGTTGATCTGGTGCGTAATGATCTTTCCCGTACCTGTAAGATCGGTACCGTAAAAGTACCGGAGCTTTTTGGGATCTACGGATTCCGACAGGTCTATCAGATGATTTCTAGTATTGAGGGGGAATTGCAAGATCATATTCATCCGATACAGGCGATTAAGGCTGCCTTCCCAATGGGAAGTATGACAGGAGCACCTAAGGTGATGAGTATGGAATTGATCGAACGTTACGAACACTCCAAAAGGGGACTATATTCTGGTGCGATTGGTTATATCACACCAGAGGGAGATTTCGATTTTAATGTTGTGATTCGAAGTATTCTCTATAATCAGGAAAAGGAATACCTATCTTTTCAGATTGGAAGTGCGATTACGATTGATTCGAGTCCTGAGAAAGAGTATGAGGAGTGTTTGTTAAAAGCAAAGGCAATTCGTACCGTATTATCAGGTGAATAAAGGTATGGCCGCGCCACTGGCGCGGCCATACCATAAAAAAGGGGCTTTCTCAAAATGAGAAAGCCCCTTTTTCTTTCAAAGGAAATCAAGTAAGTCTATCGAGCGACCTCTTCATAAAGCTTAATATACTTTTCCTTATTAGCTTTATAGATATCTAGTTGCTTCTGCAGTAGATCAACATCTTGTTGGAACTGACTTCCTTCCGAATTGATTACTTTATCCGCTTGCGCTTGGTATATCTTCAGTTGCTCCTGAATCTCTTGTTCACGGCGTTGGTATAATACCGCTAGTTGACGGATAATCATCTGTCCTCTCTGTGCCATAAGCTGTATACTTTGGTCAGCGGTATACGTCTTATTGACATATTGGATGGCTTCTACCGCGCGGTCACTGATTACCTTAGCGATTTCTTCAGCCTTTTCATGCTCATCCAGGCGGTGATACAAATCGATATATCTTGGTGCGTAGAAGCTGTATGGGATAGTCTCATCCGGGATATAATGCAAGATGGTATCCATTACCATTAATGCTTCCTCGTTGCGGTCTTCTCTGTAAAGTTTGTCCGCTAGACGGAAGAAGTTGTTTCTGGTATTGGCACCGAACTTACGGTATTCCTCGTCATAGTAAACGTCCGGGTTGTTTAGCTCACGGAACTGGAATTTCTTGATGTTTTCCAGCATTTGATCCGTGTTTACTTCTCCTACGTCCCCGTCAAATTCTGTCTGTACCGGCATTAGACGGTAAGTCATACCCTCCATCATCATGTAGCGACGAAGATCCATGCTTAGGGTATTAGCAGACGTGTTGTTGAAGTAGATCGGACGCTCCCATTGGTTGGAGACAATAAGGTCCAGTAAAGCAAGCTCATTTTTGAAGATATGGCGCTTACCATCTCTTAGCTTCCATACCATACGGTCTACGACAGCATTTTTCTTGTTCTCAGGAATAAATCCTAGGTCCAGTACTTTTTGCTGGTCAATATCCAGGTAGAAGTTCTTGGAAGGTAGCATTCCTGTGTTAGAGCCATCGGATAGCCTTACTTGTACACGCTGATCATCCTTGTCTAATAGACGTAGGTAGATCTCCGTATTCATCGCTCCGTTGTTATCCTCTCCTACGAAAGGAATATACTCGTTCTTTCCAGCACGATAAGTCTCTTGATCCATACCTAGAGGTAATGGCTCTGACTCATATTGCTTCTGTCTCATTTGCTCCAGGTACCAGTCTGTGCTGAAGTAGCTCAATACGGCTACACGAACGTCTGTACGGAAGCCTTCTACATTTTGTACATACCATAATGGGAAGGTATCGTTATCTCCCCCAGTAAATAGAATGGCATTTGGCGCACAACTAGCCAGGGTGTTTCTAGCCTGGTCAATAGAGTGGAAACGGTCGGAGCGGTTGTGACTCGCCCATCCTTGTGTCGCCATGACTACTGGAATAATTAACCCTAGTGCAGTAGCGGCATATGGAGAAGCCCCTTTTAGGAATTTACCTAAGGTATCATACAGGGCTAATACCCCGAATCCAATCCAGATCGCAAATACATAGAAGGAACCGACATAGATATAGTCACGCTCTCTTGGTTCTACTGGAGGGGAGTTCAGGTATAGTACCAAGGCCAATCCAGTAAGGAAGAACAACATGAGCGTCGTTAGGAACGACTTGTTGTCTTTATTCATTTGGAAGAAGAAACCTAATAGCCCCAAGATCAGAGGAAGCATAAAGAAGTTGGTTCTTCCTTTATTGTTTTCAATAATAGAAGGAAGTTCTTCAGTGTCTAGTGTATCAAAAATACTTACCCATTCCGCATCCTTATAGTCACTTGCTCTACCAGAGAAGTTCCACATGAAATAACGGAAATACATATGACCAATTTGGTAACGGATCATATAGTATAGGTTATCAGCCATCTTTGGCGCTTCTCCTGGTGCAAGGTTGGCCCATTTTTGATACAACTGATCGTGTCCGGGCTGCTTACTATACATACGAGGAAGTAACATTTTGTCTTTCGCATCGTACTCTTGAGAGCTTTTGTAATCATATACTTCGTAGAAGTCATTACCCCCTCTCTTTGCTTGACGGTACTCAGGCGCTCCTTGCTCTGATCCCGAAGGACTGGCCGTGAAGTTACGTCCGTAAAGCAACGGACGATCACCATATTGCTCACGCTTCAGGTAAGATACAAAGCTCAAAAGATCGTCAGGAGCATTCTCGTTGATAGGTGTTTGCTGGTTAGAACGGATCAGGATAAGCGCATACGTACTGTATCCAATCAGAATAAATGCAATACTCAGGAAGATAGTGTTCAGCGTAGGGTTTTGTTGTTGGTGGGAATAATAGATTCCATAAACAACTCCAGCCACCAAAAGAACAGTGAATACTAAACCACCCGTACCAAATGAAGCGCCAAAAGTATTGACAAACAATTTATCGAACCAGAAGGTCATGGCAGGGTATCCTTGTATCGTACCAATCATTAGGATCAGGATCAAAGCGCCTGCAATACCTAATGCGATCACTAACCCTTTCCAGTCTCCTTTAGGATATTTCTTGTAATAGTAAATCATCGCCATTGCAGGCAATACTACTAGGTTCAATAAGTGAACCCCCATAGACAAACCAATGACAAAAGCGATCAGGATCAACCAACGGTTAGAGGCTGCTTCTGTGTGGATGTGTTCCCACTTTAGAATAGCCCAGAAAACAAAGGCCGTTAGGAAAGAAGACATGGCGTATACCTCTGCTTCTACTGCTGAGAACCAAAAAGAGTCAGAGAACGTATAGGCTAATGCTCCTACCAAGCCTGCGCCGATCAAGGCAAAGCGTTGTCCTTTGCTATAGCCTTCTGAAGAGGCAGGGATAATTTTCATTCCCAATAAGACAATGGTCCAGTGCAAGAACATAATCGTCAAGGCACTGAAAAATGCGGAGGAGAAATTGACCCAAAAAGCTACTTGTGATGTATCTCCTAAAGCAAGGAAGGAGAACATACGGTTAATTAGCTGAAAAAAAGGTGTTCCCGGAGGGTGTGGTACCATTAGTTTGTAGGATACGGCGATAAACTCACCACAATCCCAGAAGCTGGCGGTCTCTTCCAATGTGAGGGTATAGACGATCAGCGAGATCAAAAATACGGCCCACCCCGTGAGGTTGTTGAAGGTTTTAAACGTTTTCATAAGTATATGGTTGGAGCGATCGCTTTGTAAAGGCGGTTGCTCGGTCGTTGTTTTCATAGATCCAATGATTTTTAATGGAGGTCCTATATCGAAAAAGTAAACTACAATTTATTATTCATTATGCAATAATAATCAAAGGGGAAGCGGGATGCTTCATTAAAAAATGTTAAAGATAAATGAACAGGTTTTCAAGTAGAACTATTCCCATAAAAACCTTTACCATTATTCCCTTAAATCACCGTTTTAGTGTAAGATTTTAGTTGGTTGTTGCGGCCTATTTTTGTAAATTGCATCTCTATTATTTAGCGAAAAAGAGGCTCTTCAAAGGCCTTTTTTTACTGTTAGGACATTCCGTGTTTTTTCTATAGAAAAAGCGGAAGATTCTTAATAGGACTTTTGGAAGTAACATCACGAAATTGCCACCCTTTGGCAGAGAATTCGAAAACTTATATAACAAGAGATGGCAGAAGGAGAAAACATTATCTCGATTAATATCGAAGACGAAATGAGGGGAGCCTACATTGATTATTCAATGTCGGTCATCGTTTCCAGAGCACTTCCGGATGTACGTGACGGCTTAAAGCCCGTACACCGAAGAGTTTTGTATGGTATGTCAGAATTAGGACTAAGCTATAACCGTTCATACAAGAAATCGGCAAGGATTGTCGGTGAGGTACTTGGTAAGTACCACCCTCATGGTGACTCTTCTGTATACGATACTATGGTACGTATGGCACAGGAGTGGTCTTTGCGCTATCCATTGGTAGATGGGCAGGGTAACTTCGGTTCCATTGATGGAGATTCCCCAGCTGCAATGCGTTATACGGAGGCTCGTATGAAAGAGATCTCTAGTGAGATGCTGGCGGACCTTAAGAAAAATACGGTAGACTTTACCCCTAACTTTGACGACTCCTTAAAAGAGCCGTCGGTATTGCCTGCAAAGATTCCTAACCTTTTGGTGAATGGAGCATCAGGTATTGCCGTAGGTATGGCGACCAATATGGCGCCACACAATATGAGAGAGGTTATTGGTGGTGTGGTGGCTTACATCGATAATCCAGAGGTGACCGTAAGTGAGCTGATGGAGTATGTTCAGGCTCCAGATTTCCCTACAGGGGGTATTATCTACGGATATGATGGTGTAAAGAAGGCGTACGAAACAGGACGTGGACGTGTAGTGATGCGTGCCAAGTCACATTTTGAGGAAACTAAATCAGGTCGCGAGCAAATCGTCGTGACTGAGATTCCTTACCAGGTCAACAAGGCTTCCATGATTGAGAAGACGGCTGAGCTGGTAAACGATAAAAAGATTGAAGGCATTAGCGCAATTCGTGACGAGTCTGACCGTAAAGGTATCCGTATCGTTTATGAGTTGAAAAAAGATGCGATGCCGGATGTGGTTTTGAATACCCTATTCAAACACACTCAGCTACAAACAGCATTCAGTATTAACAACGTAGCCTTGGTGAACGGGAAACCGAAGACCTTGAACTTGTATGACTTGATCAGACATTATGTTGATCACCGTCATGAGGTAGTGGTACGTAGAACACAGTTTGAACTGGATGAGGCAGAAAGAAGATTACACATCTTGGAAGGCTATCTGAAAGCCCTACAGAACCTGGATGAGGTAATTGAACTGATCCGTTCTTCTAAGGATGGAGATATTGCACGTGCTGGACTGATTGAGCGTTTTGACTTCTCGGAGATTCAGGCAAGAGCAATTCTGGATATGCGTCTACAACGTCTGACAGGTCTGGAAATTGAGAAAATTCAGTCTGAACACGATGAGGTAACGAAAACAGTAGTTTACTTGAAAGACTTGTTGGAAAGCAAGGAGAAGCGTATGGCGCTGATCAAGGAAGAGCTATTGGAACTAATGGAAAAATATGGTGACGAGCGTCGTTCTACCATTGAGATGAATGCGGATGACTTAGAGATTGAAGACCTTATTCCGGATGAGGAAATGGTGATTACAATTTCTAAGGAAGGATACATCAAGCGTACGCCTCTAAAAGAATATAGACAGCAAGGACGTGGTGGTGTTGGTTCTCGTGGAGCTGTTTCCAAGGAGGATGACTATACAGAGCATTTATTTTCTGCGACCAACCACAATTACCTATTGTTCTTTACGAATACGGGTAAGGTATACTGGTTGAAGGTATTCCGTTTACCTGAAGGAAGTAAGACTTCTAAAGGACGTCCATTACAGAACTTGATCGAGATTAAACCTGAGGAAACGATTCAGGCAGTGATCAACGTGAAGAACCTGAATGACCCAGACTACATCAATAACCAATACTTGGTGATGTGTACGGAGAAAGGGGTGATTAAGAAGACGGTACTGGAGGCTTACTCAAGACCAAGACGTGACGGTATCATGGCGATTAACATCAACGAGGGAGACAAACTATTGAATGTAGCCTTGACGGATGGTAATCATGATGTAATCGTAGCGGCAAACTCTGGACTGGCGATTCGCTTCAACGAAGAGAAGGTACGTTCTATGGGACGTGTTTCTACAGGGGTGAGAGCCATCAGCCTTGGAGAGAATGACCGTGTAGTAGGTATGGTTTGTGTAGGAGCAGATGAGGATACTTCCCTATTGGTCGTTTCTGAAAATGGTTACGGTAAGCGTTCAGCGTTGGATGAGTATCGTATCACAAACCGTGGTGGTAAAGGGGTAAAAACCCTTCAAGTAACGGAGAAAACCGGTAGCTTGGTTGCCATCAAAGGTGTAGTTGATGGAGATGACTTGATGATTATCACACGTCAGGGAATCCTGATCCGTACCGCAGTCGATCAGTTGAGAGTAATGGGTAGAGCAACACAAGGTGTGAAACTAATTCGCCTGAATGATGCAGACCAAATCTCTTCTATTGAGAAGGTAGCAGGAATCACTGAAGAGCTTATTGAAAATGCTGAAGTAGTGGATGGAGAAGCTTCTACAGAAGTGAATCCAGCGACTGGCTCAGAAGAAAATGATAATACAGAAGCCTAGATAAGTAAGGGCGACCCTTGTGGTCGCCCGACAATCGAGGCGTAAGAAAAAGATAGTAAGGGCTACCCTTGTGGTCACCCCGAAAAAAGATGAAGGAGAAAGGATGAAGGATTAACACCTATGTATAAGGCTATTATTCCTTCATCCTTTCTCCTTTAACTGTATAGAAGTAATACTTGACTGTTTTTCAGCTTTTCACGAAGCCATCAAGTGGCTCCCCTTACTTTTTATTGAAAATTGAAAATTGAAAATTAATCATTGAAAATTAAAAAGCTACTTATTTTCAATGGGATATATTTCAAAATTATTATACCCCTCTCCCACTTCAATTCGAATCTCACCCATTGATAGGAGTTCCAATACTGCAAGGAAATTAAAGACCACAGATACTTTATTGAATTCCTCCATAATCAACTCCTTAAAGGATATCTTAGATTTGAAAGAAAGAAGTGCTGTGATACGCCGCTGTTGGTTTTCTTGTGTATAAGGGTAAGGAACCACCTCGTGATTAGGGCGATTTTGGGCAACCTCAAAACGTTCCATAACGCGTTGAAAGACCTTAAGCATTTTATATAAATCAACGTCTTGTAGTTCGGCTTCTACCCCACGAGCCTCTTCCAGTTTATGGACTTCTTCTAGAATATTACCTCTTTTTTCACGCTGTAGCATCCCCTCTTCCCATTCTTCCAGAATACCCAGTACGGATTTATATTTCTTGTACTCCAGTAAGTGTTTGACTAATTCTTCCCTTGGGTCAATCTCATTGCCTTCCTCATCCACTTCTACTCTTGGAAGGAGCATTTTAGCCTTGATACGCATCAGTGTAGCAGCCACAAGAATAAACTCGCTGGCTACCTCCATCTCCATTTTTTCCAATTGCTCAATATAACCCAAAAAGTCATTGGTGATTTGGGCGATAGGAATGTCATGAATATCCAGCTCATCACGCTGAATAAAGAATAAAAGGAGGTCAAATGGCCCTTCAAAAAGTGGAATTTTAATCTCGAAGCTCATACCGAATGCTTAAGGTGAAAAAGGAAACTCTCCTGAATACTAAAGGCGTGAAAATAAGGATTAAAAAGTAAAAGGTAAAAGGTAAAAGGTAAAAGGGTGCCCCTTGTGGGCACCCGACCGTTTATTATTAAGGTAGTCACCACCAATCACCAATCACCAAAAAAAGCACTACAGTCGCAATGGACCGTAGTGCTTCCAATATATAGAGGACTCTCCGATTAGAAAGTAGCCTTAATACCAGCTACGCTGTCAATACGCTCTTTGGCAATATCGATCGCCACCTCTTGTGTATTCTTACCTGTTTCCTCTGCTTGATTGAATACTCTTAGTGTTTGGTCATAAACCTGCTCACATTTGTATTTTGTCCAATCAGTACCCGCTCCGATAACTTCTGCGTATACGTTGATTACACCACCAGAGTTGATTAGGAAGTCTGGAGCATAGATGATTCCTTTTTCAGTACAAAGATCCCCGTGTAACTTCTCATCAGCAAGCTGGTTGTTGGCACATCCTGCGATGATATCACATTTCAGACGAGATAACGTTTCGTTATTTACAGTTGCTCCTAAAGCGGCAGGAGAATAGATGTCTACGTCTAGATCATAGATTTCATCTAGTCCTACTCCTTTTACACCATACTGGCTTACAACTTCTTTTACACGATCTTCATAGTAATCAGAAACGAAGATTTCACAACCTTCTTTTACAAGGTGTTGGATCAAGAATTCTCCAACGTGTCCTGCGCCTTGCAAAGAGATTCTTTTTCCTGCTAGAGAGTCTGAACCGTAAGCTTTTTTAGCGGCAGCTTTCATACCCATATAGGTCGTATAAGCGGTAAATGGAGATGGGTCCCCTAGTCCTCCCCTGGACTCAGGCATACCACTCACGTGCTTGGTCTCTGCAGCAATATGCTCCATATCACTAGAGTTCATTCCTACGTCCTCAGCAGTGATATATTTACCATTCAGATTGCGAACAAATTTACCGTATGCTCTTAGAAGGGCCTCTGTTTTGTGTTTACGTGCATCGCCAATGATTACTGCTTTTCCTCCTCCAAGGTTAAGACCAGCAATAGAGTTTTTAAACGTCATGCCTCTTGACAAACGAAGGGCATCGTTCAAGGCTTGTTGCTCGTTTTCATACATCCACATACGAGTACCTCCTAGGGCAGGACCTAGTACAGTGTTGTGTACGGCGATAATAGCCTTTAGTCCACTGGCTTTGTCGTGACAGAAAACCACTTGCTCGTGTCCCATGTCCGACACTTGTTCGAATACAGATACGTCTTCCATTGTATAGTGCGCTTTAATGCGGCAATTAAGTTTGCTTTGATTTAGTTGGTAAGTCCTTGCCGCAGTTCGGTGATTTTGATTAATACCAGATCATGGTAATCCCTTGATTACCGAATGATTAACAAGAATTGGTGAACAAATGTAATTGAAATATTCCATTTTTATTGCATTCCTTTTTTAAAGGAAGTAAAGTAGATTTGGTTGATTTTTTGGTAATGGAAGGACTTTTAAATGAAAAGTATTGGTTAACATCATGTACAAGAATGAATGTTTTAAATATGGCGGTACTATCGAAATATATATTTATTAAAAATTAAAGTGTTAATAGTACACTATTTTTTATGTTTGGGCTTATTCAAAGAGTTTTTTATAAGAATTCATGATATATCCCTTCCTGAACAATACCTTTGTACTTTTGTTATACTTTGATGTTAGGTGCTACAGTACCTCATGATACATAACATCTTCAACCATTGATATAAACTCTATGAGTTCGAAAGAATTTCACAATAGCGGAAATATATTTGACGGGCAGGTCCTTAAAAGGATCTCCAAATTTATTAAGCCCTACACAGGGCATTTTTCTTTACTGGTTTTTTTGACTGTTTTGTTGGGAGTATTAGCTCCAGTTAGACCCTACCTAATTGAACAAACTATTGATAATTATATCGTTGTTGGTGATCTGGATGGTTTAGGGAAAATGACCCTCTTATTGATTGCGATGGCATTGGTACAATCACTGGTACAGTTTTCACATACTTACCTCTCAGGTTGGATTGGGCAGTATGTGATTAGGGATATGCGAGTGGTTTTGTATAGGCACTTATTAAAACTAAAACTGCGTTACTATGATCAAACACCTATAGGACGTTTGGTAACCCGTGCAGTATCTGATATTGAAACACTTTCGGAAGTATTTACCAATGGACTCGCAGCTTTGATGGGCGATTTATTGCAGCTTTTCTTCATTTTGGCTGTAATGCTTTATACCGATTGGCGATTGACATTGGTCAGTTTAGCGACATTACCGATTTTGATCGGAGCAACGTATATCTTTAAGAATAAAATAAAGGATGCTTTTAACGAAGTACGTACAGCTGTGTCCAACCTGAATACTTATGTTCAGGAACATATTACGGGAATGAATATCGTACAGATCTTCAATAGTGAAGATAGAGAATACGATAAGTTTAAGGATATCAACATAGAGCATAAGAAAGCACAACTTCGCACAGTAAAGTATTATTCTATTTACTACCCCGTAGCAGAGGTGATTGCTGCTACAGGAACAGGTCTATTGGTGTGGTATGGCGCTAGAGAAGTGTTGAATGAAGAAATTACGTTAGGGGTTCTTGTTTCCTTTATTATGTATATTTCCTTGTTTTTCCGTCCTATCCGTATGATTGCAGATCGCTTTAACACCCTACAGATGGGGATTGTAAGTTCTGACCGTGTCTTGAAAATATTGGATACAGAGGAGTTCATTAAAGATGAAGGAACAGAGCTATTGGAGGATATGAAAGGAGAAGTGCAGTTTGATCATGTTCATTTCGCTTATGATGGAGAAACAAAGGTATTAAAAGATGTTTCCTTTGAAATGAAAGCAGGAGACTCTATTGCTTTTGTTGGCGCTACGGGGGCTGGAAAATCCTCGATTATTAATCTGATTAATCGTTTTTATGAAATTACGTCAGGCAATATCTATATAGATGGGAAAGATATTCGTAGTTATAAACTGGAAAGCTTGAGGGGACATATTGGGTTGGTACTGCAAGATGTATTTTTATTCTCTTCGTCTATACGAGAAAATATTACCTTAGGAAATAAGGATATTACCGATGAGCAAATCATGGAAGCAGCTGAATTGGTTGGGGCAGATACCTTTATTAAGCAGTTGCCAGGACAGCTGGATTATAACGTGATGGAAAGAGGGGCGACCTTATCGGTTGGACAAAGACAATTGATTTCTTTTGTTAGAACAATGGTGTATGATCCAAAGCTCTTGATTCTGGATGAAGCAACTTCTTCTGTAGATAGCGAAACGGAAGAGATGATTCAGAAAGCCGTAGAGCGTATGATGAAAGGCAGAACGTCTATTGCGATTGCTCACCGTCTGGCAACCATCAAAAATGCAGATAAGATTATTGTATTAGATCATGGGGAGATCAAGGAAGTAGGATCTCACGATGAGTTATTGCAAAAAGGAGGCTTCTATGCCAACTTATATGAGGTGCAGTACAAGCATGCTACTGAGCGTGAATAGTAATTATTGATTGGTTATCGCTTGTTAGCGATAACCAATCAACTTAGCCCTATACTATGCCAATTGTTATTGTAAGTAAGCGTTTTTGTAACCTTTGGGGAATACTAGGAATTACACTTTACCCCTTCATTATCGTTCGAGACAAAAAAATAAAGGCAGATCCTGTCATTATGAATCACGAGTATATTCATATCCGTCAGCAACGGGAATTACTCGTGATTCCTTTTTATGTGCTTTATCTCCTTAACTACTATTATAATCTGTGGAAGTACAGAAATCGTTATGAAGCCTATCGTAATATCTGCTTTGAGCGGGAAGCCTATGAACAGGAAAAAGATTTAAGCTATTTGTCTCGTCGTCCTTTTGCGGCTTTTCGAACCTACCTATAAAGACTTTGTTGAATCCGTTACATGGCGTCTTGAGTTTCGTCTTCCGTGAGCTGAGTTGAGTTGTTGACTGAACGTTACTACATTTTTCAATCAACAATTCAACTAAACATCATGAACGAGTGAAACTCAATTAAACATCATCAACAGCAACTAGGCACTCGCTACACTTCGTTTGTAAATGGCTTCTTTTACATTCTGCTGATAAAGTCTTCCAATTGGCAAGGCTTTTCCTTTCACTTCTACTTGATTTCCTTCAATCGCAGAGACTTTGCGCAATGCTACGGCAAAGGAGCGGTGAATACGAATAAACTCTTCAGAAGGAAGCATCTCTACGATCTTGCTCAAGGTCTGATGAACGATCAGGTCTTCTTGTTCTGTGAATACTCGAATATAATCCTTCAAACTTTCGATATAGAGAATTTCATCCAGATAAACCTTGACCATCTTCTTGTCGACCTTTAAGAATATATGGGGACGAGAAGAAGGCTGTTTATTGAAGTTGGAGTTGATAACGGGAGTATTGTTTTTATACTTCTCCAGACTGTTAAGGTGTATTACCCGATTGACCTTATTGACCGCTTTGAGAAAGCGTTGAAATGAAATAGGTTTCAGTAGATAGTCCACAACAGAGAGGTCAAACCCCTCTAGGGCATATTCTCTGTGGGCAGTTGTAAGAATGACTTCAGGTCCTTTGTCCAAGGTTTTTAAGAGTTCCAAACCATTGAGCATGGGCATGTTGATGTCCAAAAAAAGTAGGTCAATCTTTTGATTTTGTAGAATATTGAGTGCCTCTACTGCAGTATTGCATGAGGAGACTATTTCAAATTCCTGTAAGTTTTTTAAATAGGTCTCTATAACTTGTATAGCAAGTGGTTCATCATCCACAATAAGACATTTTATTTTCATGTAGACGGAAGTTTTAGTGTAACCTTATAGATGTCGGACGATTCGCTGATGTCCAACTCATATTTATCGGAATAAAGTAAATCCAAACGCCTTTTGGCGTTCTGTATACCTAGGCCACCCTTGATAAAACTACTGTTGGTGTTAGCCTCTAGGAATGCGTGTTCATTAGTTTTTGATGGAATAGGATTTTCACAAGTAAAAGTTATACTTTTTTTGGTTAAATCCAATTTCATGTTAATGTTTATATTGTTTATTCTGTTTTTAGTGCCATGTTTGAAGGTGTTTTCGATAAAAGGTAAAAAAATCAATGGTGTCACTTCGTAGGCACTTAGATCACCATTAATCTCAAAATCAAGTTTTAGGCGGTTGCCAAAGCGAAGCTTTTCCAGATCAAGGTAATGTTGTATGTAACGTATTTCCTCCGATAAAGCTACTTTTTGTTTTTTCTGGTACAGCATATAGCTCATCAGTTCCGATAGCTTTAGTACCGTTTCTGAGGCCATAGGAGAGTTCACCAGTGTAAGGGAATACAAGTTATTTAAGGTGTTGAAAAAGAAATGGGGTTGGATTTGAGATTTCAATAAGTTCAATTCCGTTTCCATTTGCTGTCGCTCCAAAGCTCTATTTTTTTGCTGCTGCTGTATCCAATCAATAGTTAGTTTGATGGATGTTGTGATCCCCATAACGTATAGTTCCCCCAGTACCAACTCCATCACGTGACTGAATCCAAGAATCTGCTGTTGAGAGGAAGCCTCTGGCCATACATTTTGATTAATAAATAAATAGGTCAGGACTAACTTCAATGAGAGCATCACGGCTAATGAGCTCAACAAGGAGAGTACATATAATCCATATTTTTTGTTAGGAATAAACTTGGGCAGTAAAAAATAGGCATGAAAGTACGCCAGGGAAATATGTATGGAAAATCCCAGAAGGTTAGAGTTAAAAGAATAACTGTAAGAATTAAAGTAAGCCCCCCACCTCAAGGTGTTCAGCGTGAAGTATACGATCCAGAATAGGATATGGTATGTAACGTGACGCTCTTTAAGCTTCATAATCTTATTGTAAGTAATTTTCGGAGTAACGGAATATAACGGTATAGAGATAAGGTCAGTCTTCATAGTTATAGGATATAGCACAGTAAAGTTGATGTTTTCATTGAATAGGCAGTTAGCCCGTTACCTCCTATTTAGATGCTTTCTCCCTGAGAATGAATATTATTAGATGACCCGTGTCAAAAGTACGCTTTTTTACAATTTTTTCACACTTAAATGCACTTTGTCTTCTTGGTTTTGTCATTTAGCCCAGAAATCATGTCGTTTAGCTAATATATTAATATTTGTTAAGTGTCTTCTATACATTTACCCTCACAGAATAATATTAAAATGTTTTCTAGGCACTTTGCCTATTAATCAAACCCTATCCAAATAAATATGAAAATGAAATTACTTTCGTTGATTGGTGCAATGCTAATCACGTTTGGCGCATGGGCGCAGGACAGGGTAGTGAGTGGTCAAGTAAAAGAAGTATCTGGCGCTCCACTACCGGGTGTAAACATCAGAATTGATGGAACATCTACAGGTACCACAACAGATTTTGATGGTAAGTTTACCTTGAAAGTAGGAGATGATGCCGTATTGGTATTCTCTTATGTAGGGTATGTATCCCAGAAAGTTATTGTTGGTAATAAGACAACTTTTAATGTTGCTTTAGAGGCAGATACGGAGCAGTTGGAAGAAGTGGTAGTGACAGCAATGGGTATCGAGAGAAGCGCAGAGAGTTTGACTTACTCTACTCAGGAAGTAAAAGCTGAGGAGTTGACAAACGTGAAAGATCCTAACTTGATGAACAGCCTTTCTGGTAGAGTGGCAGGTCTTCAAATCTCAAGAAGTGGTTCTGGTGCAGGTGGTTCTGTAAAGGTAAACCTTAGAGGTAACCGTTCAGTATCAGGAAGCAACTCTCCTCTTTATGTAGTAGATGGAATTCCTTTGGCTGGTTCAGGTGCCACACAAGCAAACGCTTTGGAAGATGCTGGTCGTGACGGTGGTGATGGTATCTCTAACCTTAACCCAGAAGATATTGAGAGCATCAACGTATTGAAAGGTGCTGCGGCTTCTGCACTTTATGGTTCTCAAGCAGCTAACGGTGTTGTATTGATTACAACAAAGAAAGGAATGAAGGGTGTTTCTAAGGTAAACTTCTCTTCTAACTTCACAGCAGACATGCCAATGTTGCTTCCTGAAATGACGAAATTCTATAAGGATGAGAGCGGTAGTTTAGTTGAGAATGCAAACGCATTGACAGCTGAGGATTTCTACCAATCAGGATTGACATTCGTTAATGCGATTTCAGCAACACATGGTGGAGATAAAACACAACTTTATTTCTCTTATGCGAACACTACAGCACAAGGTGTTCTTCCTACCAATGAGTTCTCTAAAAATAACTTTACAGTTCGTCAGACGGGAAGTCTTTTCGATGATCGTTTGACATTGAGCTCTTCCGTAAACTATATCGACCAGTCTGCACAAAACAGACCAGGTGTAGGTACTCCATACAATGCTATTGCAAGTGCTTTGCTTTCTCCAAGAAGAGCAAATATTTCGGATATGGAAACTTATGAGGTATTTGATCCTAACAGAAATATTAATGTTCAGAACTGGGCATATACTGGTGATACGCAGTACTTGACAGACAACCCATACTGGGTGTTGAACAGAAACATGGCTGAGGAAACTAGAAAGCGTTTTATCGTAGCAGGAACAGCAAGCTGGAAATTTAGTGAGGCATTATCTTTAAGAGGTCGTGTATCATTGGATAACACTGCGGATGTTTGGGAGCGTAAAGTATATGCTTCTTCCAACACTGTGAAAGCAAGTACGAATGGTGCTTACTACAGAGATGACTATGAGTTGAGCCAGGCATACGGTGAGGCAATGTTGAACTACAACAAGACATTTGGTGATATCGCAATTTCAGCAGCAGTAGGTACAGCAATTAGAACAGAGGATTATAACTTGAAGAAAGTTGACTCAGGTAACAAAGGACTTACTTTCCCTAACTTCTTCTCTCCTGCAGGTTTGACAAGCTCTAAGGTTGTTTACTCTCAGTACGGAAAGCAAGTGCAGTCTGTATTCGGTACTGCTCAAGTAGGATTCAAAGAAATGGTTTACCTGGATTTGACAGGTAGAAATGACTGGTCTTCTACCCTTCCAGCAGAAAACAATAGCTACTTCTACCCTTCAGTAGGTTTGACAGCGGTAGTAAACAAAATGGTAACCCTTCCAGATGCGATTTCTTTGGCGAAAGTAAGAGGTGCTTATACAGTATTGGGTAATGATGTGCCAATTGGAATAACTAATCAAAATTATACGATGAACCCTGTCACTGGTAGTCCAGAAAGAGCAATTGTAGGGCCGTTTGCTGATATTGTTCCTGAGCTTTCATCTTCTATCGAATTGGGTGCTGAGTTGGAACTTTATAACGGAGTATTCTATGTAGATGCATCTTACTATAAGACCAACACGAAAAATCAGTTATTGAGAATAGATGCTCCTGCAGGGTTTGCTTACTCTCAGCAGTATATTAATGCGGGTGATGTTCAAAATGAAGGTGTTGAGATCGCACTGACTGCAGTGCCGGTATCTACTGGAAATCTTACTTGGAGTACAACGTTGAACTTTTCTAGAAACGTAAATACAATTCTTGCTCTGTTTGAAGATAGTGGAGAAAAGACTGAATTTATAACAGATGGAAGTAATGCAGGTTATTCGTTAGGTGTGGAGAAATCGGGTTCATTCGGTGATATCTACGGATTTGACTATGAGAGAGATGAGAACGGTGCATTAGTGATTGGAGAGGATGGATTGCCAAATGGTACAAACACTCCTGT
This sequence comes from Algivirga pacifica, assembly GCF_039543525.1. NCBI lineage: Bacteria > Pseudomonadati > Bacteroidota > Cytophagia > Cytophagales > Flammeovirgaceae > Algivirga > Algivirga pacifica. The sequence goes on along the minus strand of NZ_BAABJX010000024.1, from coordinate 154,033 downwards.
GTTGCTAGGTAACCCTAACCCTGACTTTATCCTAGGTTGGAACAATACCTTGAAAGTGAACAACTTTACGGCAAATATCTTGGTTGACGGTAAGTTCGGTGGTGAGGTAATGTCATTCACGCAAGCAATCATGGACGACAGACAAACTTCTCAAGCATGGTATGATGCACAAGGTTCTACGGTAACAATTGATGGACAAGAGTTTGATGCTGAGGCGTTGATGGCTAAAACTGCAGGACGTGACGGTGTAACAGCCAACTACATGTATGATGCTACAAACGTTAGATTGAGAGAAGTATCGCTTTCATACACATTCCCTGAGGCAGGAGCGTTCAAAGACCTGACGATCTCAGCAGTAGGTAGAAACTTGTTCTTCTTCTACAACAATGCTCCTTATGATCCAGATATCACACCTTCAGCAGGTAACGGTATGCAAGGATTGGACTTCTTCGGAATCCCTGCAACAAGAAGTGTAGGTATGAACGTTAAGTTTAGTTTTTAACTAAAACCCTATTAATTGATTATGAAAAATATCATAAAAAAATATATGCTTCCAGCAGCTGTAGTAGCTTCTCTACTACCTGCTTGTACAGATGACTTCCAGGAGATCAACACGGATGATTACGCAGTAACCGAAGAGTTACTAGAAGGTGATTTCCAGTTTGCGATGGTAAGTTTCCCTCAGTTGACTCGTTCGATTTACTTCAACTATGATGAGTCTAACTGGAAATGGCAAATCGTTCAGAACTTGAATGCGGATGTATTCTCAGGGTACTTGGCACCTCCAACACCTTTCCGTGGTAACTCTAACGATACGCATTATGACTTTGGATGGAACGGGTGGGCGTTTAACGTCGCTTACGAGAACATCATGGGTCCTGCGTATAGCTTGGAGCAAGCAAAAGAGAAGATCAGCCCTAAACTATATGCAGTTGGCTTGATCTTGAAAGTGGCAGGGATGCATAGGGTAACTGATGCTTACGGACCAATTCCTTATACACAATATGGTGAGGCTGGAGCAACTTATGACTCTCAGGAGGCAGTATATGATGCTTTCTTTAGTGAGTTAAATGAGGCAATCGCAGCATTGGAGGCAGATCAGGACCCATTGCAGGCATTCTCAGCAAATGATGACTTCTTCCAAGGCGATTTCGCAGCATGGAAGAAATTTGCCAACTCATTGAAACTACGTTTGGCAATGCGTATCTCTAACGTAGCACCTGCAAAAGCAAAGCAGTATGCTGAGCAAGCAATCGCTTCAGGTGTATTCGTAGATGGTGATGTAGCACAGGTTTCTGGTGGAGTGATCAACAACCCATTAGGAGAGGTATCTCAAGTATGGGGTGATACTAGAATGAACGCGGCGATTGGTTCTTACCTACTTGGTTTGAATGACCCTCGTCTTTCTATCTACTTTACGCCAGCGGCAGAAGGAAGTGGTGCTGTAGGAGAGTATGTAGGTATCCGTCACGGTGCTGAGTTGCCAGACAAAGGATCAGGAACTTACGTAAATTACTCAAACGTAAATCCTGGTTTCAGTGGAAAGGATTCTCCTTTGAGAGTAATGAATGCAGCGGAAGTATATTTCTTGAGAGCGGAAGCTGCCGTGAAAGGATGGAATGCAGGAGGTTCTGCTCAGGAGCTATATGAGGCAGGTATTACAGCATCTTTCAATCAACTAGGAGCAGTAGGAGCTTCAGAGTACATTGCTGATGCGACTTCTATGCCGGCAGCGTATGCAGATCCTCAAAATGAGGCGTATGATATCGCATCGCCTAGTATGGTAACAGTAGCTTGGAGTGATGAAGCTTCTGCAGAAGAGAAATTAGAGAAAATCATCACGCAGAAGTGGATTGCTAACTTCCCTGAGGGAATGGAAGCATGGTCTGAGATTCGTCGTACCGGATATCCTAAACTATTCCCTGTAGCTCATAATAAGAGTGGTGGAAAAGTGGATACAGAGAAAGGAGCACTTCGTCTTCCTTATCCTCCAGAAGAAGCAGAAAACAATGCTGCAGCTTATCAGGCAGGGGTATCGGCTCTTGGTGGAGACGACCACGCAGGTACGGCACTTTGGTGGGATGTTGATTAATTGAAATAATCATCTGGCAATAATAATATAAACCATGCAGGGCTAGTTGTAGCCCTGCTGGTTTCCTTAATGGTACCCATCTGTCATTAATACCTAAAGTGCATTTTTCTGTTAATTCCAGCTATAGAATAAAAACACCTGCACGGCAATCGTGTGATTATCAATAATCTTTACTTCAGTGAACATGCCGCTCTCATAGAAGAGGCGCTATTGGTCATTATAATTAGCTTTTTACTTCGTTACAGCTCTGATTATAGGTACTCTTTTTTATTAAAGGAGGATACCATATTAAACCGTAATAACTTATGTATACCAGATTTTTAGGGAGTCTATTATTATGCTTCCTGTGTGTGAGTAGTCTGAGAGCGCAAGAGAATTTGTCTACAATCAACTTGATGCCTGTACCGGCCAAGGTGACCTTAGCGAACAGTCATTACTCCATCAATAAAGATTTTACCGTAGAGTTGCAAGGGAGCAGTACCATCCGTTTGCAAAAAGCGGCTACCCGTTTTGTTGCTCGTTTGAGAGGGCGTACGGGGATATCATTTTCGCAAGATTTTATTAAGGGCAATGGAATGCCTTCTCCCAATGGGTTATTGGTTAAGGTGGAGAAGGAAGGAACTTTGGCCTTGAATATGGATGAAAGTTATACGCTTCAGGTCACAGATGAAAAGATCCTTTTAGAGGCGTCAACCGATATAGGAGCGCTCAGAGGACTGGAGACCTTATTGCAGTTGGTGGAAGTTGGAAAAGAAGGGTTTTATTTGCCAACTGCAAAGATTGAAGATCAACCACGTTTTCCTTGGCGTGGGTTGATGTTGGATGTATCCCGTCATTTTCTACCGCTTGAGGTAGTCAAAAGAAATATAGCCGCTATGGCCGCCGTAAAGATGAATGTCTTTCATTGGCACTTGACGGACGACCATGGAATTCGTGTAGAGAGCAAGGTATATCCTCAGTTGCATGAAAAGGCATCGGATGGGATGTATTATACACAAGAGCAAATTAAGGAAGTGATCGCTTTTGCGGCAGAGCGTGGCATACGTGTAGTACCTGAGTTTGATTTGCCGGGACATGCTACTGCTTGGTGTGTTGCTTTTCCTGAACTGGCAAGTGCTCCTTATCAGTATATGGCTGATGCCATACTGGATGAGAAAGGCATGATGGACCTGAATGTTAAGACTGCACCTTACCATATTGAGCGTAATGCAGGAATCTTTGATGCTACATTAGATCCTACCAATGAGAAAACTTATGAGGTGGTAGGGAACTTCTTGAACGAAATGGCTGCATTGTTCCCGGATGTCTATATGCATATTGGAGGAGATGAGAATGAAGGAAAACAATGGGATGCTAATCCAGAAATTCAGGCATTCATGAAAGAGCATAACATAGCGGATAACCATATGCTTCAAAATCACTTCAACAAGAGAGTGCTGAAAATGATGGAAGCCAATGGAAAACGCATGGTAGGCTGGGATGAGATTTTGGTAGATGGACTGCCGAAGAATGCAGTGATTCAATCTTGGAGAGGAAAGGAATCTTTGGCACAAGCGGCTAAGGATGGATATCAAGTGATGTTGTCCAATGGATATTATATTGATTTAATGCATCCTGCGGAACATCATTACTTACAAGATCCTTTACCGGATAATCATGACTTAACTGAGCAGCAGGCAAAAAATGTATTGGGTGGAGAAGCAACCATGTGGTCAGAGTTGGTGACTCCTGAGACGGTAGACTCGCGTATATGGCCTCGTACGGCTGCAATCGCAGAACGCCTTTGGTCTCCAGCAGAAGTGAAAGATGTCGAAGATATGTATCGTCGTTTGTCAGTCATTAATTGGCAGTTGGAAGAGTTGGGACTACAGCATTTGACCTATCAGGAGAAGTTATTCAGAAACCTGGCTAGAGGATATGATATCGAACCGTTAAAAGTATTGGCAAGAGTAGCAGTTCCCCTTCGATTCTATAATAGAAATTCTATGGGATGGATGTATACGACTTATGGTTCTTCCTATAGACAATTTGTCGATGCATTGGGACCAGATGCAAGGGATGCTCGCGATTTTAATGAATGGGTAGAGGCGTATTTGGATGGTGGCGACTTGTCTAAAGAACAAGCAATTGCCGATTTATTGGCGCAGTGGCAAGGGAACCATATAGCTATACAACAATTGATCAATAAATCACCAGCCTTGGAGGATATTGAAAATCTGTCGTATCGTTTATCGGAAGCTGCTCGTGTAACCTTGGAGGCGTTACAACTGCAAGAGCAACCTTCCTATGAATGGTATCGTGAGCGATTGGATATCATTGATCAGGCACGCTTTGATGGCCCGACAACCAAAGAGTTTTTGAAGGTAGAAAAGCAGTCACTGGCGAAGGGAGGAAGTAGAGCTACTTTACCTGTGGTCACGGCTATGGAAAGAATTCTAAAGGTGAAGGCTGGACAGTTGATGGCTTATAGAACACGAAAAGATATTACCGTAGATGGAGTACTGGAAGAGTGGAAAGAAGCAGACTGGCAAGTATTCACTAATGGAGCACAGTATACAGGAGGATGGTATAAAGCAGATTCTGCATGGTATGCTTTGCGATGGGATAAACAACACTTGTACTTGGCTTTTAAAGTAAAAGACAGCGATGTGACGGCAGTACAGCAAGAACGCGATGGGGCAAAATTGTGGGAGGACGACGGCATAGAGGTGCTGTTTGACCCGCTTCATCACCGATCGGCCGAATGGCAGGAAGATGATATTGCTTACCATGTAAGTGCAGCGAATATTATCATGGATGAGAAAGGAATGAAAGGAGAGCAATACGATGCTTCCTGGACGGGAAATGCAATAACGGCTGTAAAGGTGAAAGGAACATTGAATGAGGAGAAGAGTGCTGATTGGGGATATACGGTAGAGATGGCCGTGAGCTGGGATGAACTGGGAGTTAAGCCTAAAAAAGATACGGCACTTGGTATGACCTTGTGTGTAAATGATAAGAATTCAGTTACAGAGACTTATGAATACTTTGATTATATGCACTTAAAGGTATTTCATGCACCTCATCGATTTGCCACGTTGAGGTTGTCGACAGCATCAGAAGAGAAAACAGATCAAAAAACCCAATGATCGATAGATAAACAGTTCTGAGAGTGCTAATTAAAATCATAGATGTAAGCAGAAGTTTTAGTAATTAGTTTAATTACTAAGTCACTGATGGAAAAAGCCGAGGAGTATTGCTCCTCTGGCTTTTTATTTTTTCACATTTTCTAACAAAATATATGGCAAATCATAGCAGTATATCTTAGAAAATTATGCCCTTTGTCACCAAATGTTAATATTTTTTCTACTAGCTTTGCGAGGATACATTCCAAAATGCAATCTGTTTATTGAAAGTTATAATTTTATGAAAGCGTTAAGATTAACTTTGCTATTGTTGCTATCGCTATCTATGGTAACAATGTCACAAGCACAAACTAGAAAAGGTAGCGCCAAGAAAGCTCTTTCTTATTTGGAAGCACAAGACTATGCGATGGCTGAAGAAGAAATTGATGCAGCTGTAGCTTATGAGCTTGAAAAGCTAAAGAAGAAAGGTAAGCCAGAAGTGGTAAAAACTAAGACCCTTCGTGCTCAAGCACAGGTATATGCTGGACTTGCAGGACGTGAGGATATCTCTGAGGAGGAAGTAGAAAAGTATATCGGTAAAACGATTGCGGTATATGACCAAATTAAAGCACAAGAGGAAGAAGGAAGCAAAACGTACGAAGAGATCTTTAACTCGGAAGCACCTTCTAACTTGATGAAAATGCAGCGTTCGGAGTATGACCAGTTTTATGATATCTTCTGGAACAGAGGTGTTCCTGCTTGGGAAGGACAAGACTACGAGATGGCATATGACAACTTCGAAAAAGCGTACAGAATCAAGGGTGATACGTTGACTGGTAAGTTGGCATTCTACTCAGCGGCATTCGTACACGATGAGAAAGAATCGGAAGAAACAGAGAAAAACTTGGTGGCAATCATCGAGGAACTAAAGAAAACTCCTTATGATACTTCTGATGTTCAGCTTTACCTACAACACGTAAGAGTAGTAGCAAAGAAAGCAGAGCCATTTGAGGAAGTAATCTCTGACAATGCTTACGAGTTGAACCCTTCTAAGAGACAAATAAAGCCTCTAGAGGAGAAGTACAAGACTGCTAAAGATAGAGCTGATGCGAATAAGCGTTACAAGAGCTCTTCTGCTCAGGCACGTTACAGAAAGTACAACAAGCAAGCAACACAGTACAAGAAAGAATTGGACGAGTTGACAGCTAAGGTTGCAAAGATGGAGTCTGACAATGCGGAAGCAAGAGCAGAGGCCAACAAAATTTACGAAGAGTGTTTGGTTATCGTGAAAGAAGGTGCTGAAAAGTACCCAGACAACGAAGTATTGAGCAGCCAGTTGATTACATATTATGCGAAACTAGATCGTTTGGACGATGCGGTTGCTTCTATCGAAGCGCAGTTGGAAAAGAATCCTAACGATGAGCGTTTGAACTTCAACTTGGCAGTATTGTACGACCAAATGAGCGACAAAGCGGAGGATGAGGCTGCTAAAAAAGAGTACTATGATAAAGCTGTTGCACAGTACAATAGACTATTGGAAGTAAGCCCTGAGCACGTAGATGGTATGTTCAACCTTGGTGCATTGTATTACAACTCTGCAAGAAAGATTAACTCTAAGAAAGAGGATCTACCAAGAACAGCAACTGGGTCATTCAAGGACGCTAAGAAAGCAAAAGCATACGAGGCGCAAATCAACGACCTTGCAACTAAAGCGGAAGAGGTAGCGAAGAAAGTAGTAGAGTTGGATGCTGACAACAGCAGAAACTGGAACCTACTAGCGCAAATTTATTCTCTACAGAAGAAATATGACGATGCAGAAGCTGCAATGAAAAAGGCTGATGCATTGAACTAATTCAAGTTCATTTAATCATATTTGAAGAAAACCTGAACTATTATTAACAGTTCAGGTTTTTTTTATGTGCAAAGGAGTCTTTTTAACCTATACAGAAAAGATTACTTTTGTAGTCTCAAGATAACGATAGATTTCAATGGCAGAGAAGATAGCAAGCAACAGTAAGAAACAGGATATACGAAAGTTAGATCTCAAAAAGTTAAAGACTTTTTTGGAGGAACATGGAGAGAAAGGATTCAGGGCCAAGCAAATACAGGATTGGTTATGGAGACAGTCTGCCCATTCTTTTGAGGTGATGACTAACCTTTCAAAAAAGACCAGAGAGCTTTTGGATGAGCACTTTTATATTGCTCCTATCGCTGTTCATACCGCTCAGAAAAGTAACGATGGTACCGTGAAGTCCGCATTCCAGTTGCACGATGGGCATTTGGTAGAAGGGGTATTGATACCGGCAGAGCCACGTATGACGGCTTGTATTTCTTCACAGGTGGGTTGTTCATTGACATGTAAGTTCTGTGCTACAGGGTATATGGATCGTGAACGAAACTTGGATGCTGCCGAGATCTATGATCAGGTAGTTGCTATTGATCAGCAAGCACAAGAGCATTTTGGCGCAAAACTATCCAATATTGTATATATGGGGATGGGTGAGCCTTTGTTGAACTATGCTAATGTATTGAAGTCTGTAGAACTGATTACTTCAGACCAAGGGTTGGGAATGTCTTCCAAGAGAATTACAGTATCTACAGCAGGTATTGCCAAGATGATCAGAAAATTGGGAGATGATGAAGTGAAGTTTAATCTTGCTTTGTCTTTGCATGCGGCTAATGATAAGAAAAGAGATACCATTATGCCGATTAATGAGCATAATAGTTTACCTGCTCTAAGAGATGCCTTAAAATACTATTTCTCCAAGACAAAGAATCCGGTAACCTATGAGTATATCGTTTTCTATAATTTTAATGATACGTTGCAAGATGCGGAGGAATTGTATCAGTTTACACGCCATTTACCTTGTAAAGTAAATATCATTGAGTATAACCCAATTGATCAAGCGAATTTCCGAAATACAGAGGCTGACCGCCTAGATAAGTTTGCGGATTACCTTCGTAAAAAAGGCGTAAATGTACACGTGCGTAGAAGCCGTGGAAAAGATATCGATGCAGCCTGTGGACAGTTGGCGAATAAGGGGACCGAGAATGAAACCGAAGCTTAATCAATGACAATAGAAAGTTGCAAAATGTTAAACACCACAGATACAAGTGTATTAACTAAGTGTGGAACATACTGAACTATTAATATTTTTCTATATTGTTGACTCATTGCAGTAAATAAAGGGATTGTGTGGTGACTAAATACTATTCAGGGTCCTTCTTGAGCTGTAAGAAGTTTAGTAATAACAATAGAATAGCGTAAGGCATAGATATTTTTTTAGATGAAAACAGTGTGGAAATTTTACCTGGTGACCCTACTGGTGATTTTGATTGATCAGGGTTCAAAGCTCTTGGTGCATTTTAATATGCAGATGCATGAGGAGATCAATGTCATTGGAGACTGGTTCCGTTTGCATTACTTATTGAATCCAGGAATGGCATTTGGGATGCAATTTGATATTGAATATGGAAAAGTTTTGTTGACGATATTCAGAATTATTGCTTCTGGTGCAATAGCTTACTCTATCTATTATCTATTGAAATCAAAAGCTCATTGGGGACTATTGATCTCCTTGGCGTTGATTTTGGGAGGAGCATTAGGGAATGCAATTGATTGTGTATTTTATGGGGTTATGATTGACGGAAACGTAATTCCGAATTCCCCGACACCATGGTTCCATGGACAGGTAATTGATATGCTTTACTTCCCGATGGTTCATGGAGTATATCCAGAGTGGATACCTTCTGTAGGTGGTAATCGATTTATCTTTTTTAGCCCAGTCTTCAATATTGCAGATTCTGCGATTTTTATAGGAGTAGTGATCATTTTGATCTTCCAAAATAAATTTGCCGCTCACGAGTCTAAAATGAAGGCGCAACAAGCAGTAGCTACGGAAGGTAAAAGTTAAGGGCGACTCTTGTGATCGACCTTACATCAGATAAAAAGCATAAAAAAATGAATCATTCTTCTTCAGAAGAATGATTCATTTTTTTATGTCCGTGTTTTCCTATTTCAAAAATAGGACGCATAAACCTTAACCGATGTAGTAAACCGCTTGGTCCAAGAGCAATTCCTTACTCGTACCTCGTTCGGAATTTGAACTCTTGAACCAGTTCAGAGAGAACTAGTTCAGTAGCCTTTTTGGATGATTCATTTTAATTGAAAATTAATCATTGAAAATTAATCATTGAAAATTAATCATTGAAAATTAACAACTATCCTTGACAGGACAAGCAGTCAGGATCATCCAAAGAACAACTTCCCCCCTCTTCTTGTGCTGTATCAGGTTTTTTATCTTGTAGCTGCTGAGTATCCACGGTAAACTTAATAGCTTCTGTGGCAGCTTTGGTTCTGAGGTAATACATCCCTGTTTTAAGCCCTTTTTTCCAGGAATAAAAATGCATAGAGGTTAGTTTTCCAAAGTTTGGATTAGGCACAAACAGATTTAGACTTTGGCTTTGGCAAATGTACGCCCCCCGGTCTGCAGCCATATCAATGATCACTTTTTGGCTAATCTCCCAACTCGTCTTGTAAAGATCTTTAATGTGCTGGGGTATCTTTTGGATATTCTGTACGGAGCCATTTTGAGCGATAAGCTCGTTCTTCATAGTATTATCCCATAGCCCTAATGCAATTAGGTCTTTTAATAGATGCCTGTTGACAATGGTAAACTCACCAGAAAGGACTCTTCGGCTATAAATATTAGAGGTGAAAGGCTCAAAGCACTCGTTATTTCCTAAGATCTGAGAGGTACTCGCTGTTGGCATAGGAGCAAGCAATAGAGAGTTGCGTAAGCCATGCTCTTTGACCTGCTGCTTTAAGGAGAACCAATCCCAACGTCCGGAAGAAGGCGTCACTCCCCACATATCAAACTGGAAAATTCCCTTGGAAGCAGGAGATCCTTTAAACGTTTCGTAGGCACCTTGCTCTTTGGCTAGTTCCATGGATGAAGTCATGGCAGCAAAGTAGAGTGTTTCAAAGATATCTTTATTGAGCCCTTTGGCTTCTTCTCCATCAAAAGGCATACGAAGCATCATAAATACATCCGCTAATCCTTGTACTCCAATACCGATAGGTCGGTGGCGCATATTAGAATTGCGAGCCTCTGGTACAGGATAATAATTACGATCGATGATTTTATTTAGGTTACGGGCAACTACTTTGGTGACTTCGTACAGCTTTTGGTGGTCAAAAGTGCCATTATGTACAAATTTAGGAAGAGACAAAGAAGCTAGATTACAAACGGCAGTTTCATCTTCAGAAGTATATTCGATGATTTCAGTACACAAATTACTGGACTTAATAATCCCCAAGTTCTTTTGGTTGGATTTTCCATTGGCTGCATCCTTGTACAGGATATAAGGAGTACCTGTTTCTACTTGTGCTTCCAGTATAGCAAACCATAACTCTTGCGCATTGATCGTACGTCTGGCTCTTCCTTCCTTTTCATATTTTTGGTAAAGCATTTCAAATTCTTTCCCATAGCTATTATCAAGTCCCGGAGCTTCATGCGGACAGAAGAGTGACCATTCTTCATTATTTTCCACCCTTTTCATAAATAAATCAGAAACCCACAAAGCATAGAATAAGTCACGGGCACGCAATTCCTCCTTTCCGTGGTTTTTACGTAAATCCAAAAAGGCAAAAATATCGGCATGCCAAGGCTCCAGGTAAATAGCAAAGGCTCCTTTTCTCTTCCCTCCTCCCTGATCTACGTATCTTGCGGTGTCATTGAATACCCTAAGCATAGGGATAATACCATTAGAAGACCCATTAGTACCCTTGATATAGGAGCCTGTGGCCCGAATGTTATGAATACTGAGACCGATACCTCCTGCAGATTGGGATATGAGAGCACATTGCTTGAGGGTGTCGTAAATTCCTTCAATAGAATCATCCTTCATAGCGACCAAGAAGCAACTGGACATTTGAGGTTTTGGTGTTGCGGCATTGAAAAGTGTTGGAGTTGCATGAATAAACCATTTCTCAGACATCAACTGATAGGTTTGAAGCACGGCATCAATATCATCTAAATGAATACCGACAGCCACCCGCATAAATAAGTGCTGAGGGCGTTCTGCAATCTTTCCGTTGAGCTTGAATAAATAAGAGCGTTCCAGTGTCTTGAATCCGAAGTAGTCAAAGTCATAATCCTTTTGGTAGTCGATGGCTTCGTCTAATCGTTTGGCATTGGCCCGAATTACCTCATAAGCCTCTTTCGAGATTAAAGCAGCATTTTCTCCATTTTTCGGATCTATATAATTATAGAGTCTTTTTGCAGTACTGGAAAAGGATTGACTGGTAGTTTTATGTAGGTTGGAAATAGAAATTCTGGCTGCGAGTTTAGAGAAGTCTGGATGCCGTGTAGCGAGTGCGGCAGCAGTTTCAGCGGCTAGATTATCCAGTTCGGTAGTGGTTACTCCATCATAGAGTCCCATGATAACTTTCTTGGAGATCTCTACAGGGTCAATAAACTTGCTGTCTAGTCCTTGGCATAAGTTTTCAATTCGTTTGAGGATCTTGTCAAACCGGACACTTTCTCTTCGTCCGTCTCTTTTGATTACAAGCATGGTGTATAAAAAGGGTATGAAGTAAAAGAATGTAGTTGTTGTCAAATAATTGCCTGAGTAGCGTTACATAGCAATTGACATGTACGATAACAAATGAATTTTGGTATTTATAAAGCTAAAAGGAGCTCTATATACACCTAGGGTATATTGGATTACTGATTAAGTGTATTGATAATTTAATAATCTATTTCATTTTTATTAACTCAAAATGTTTAAAAAATGTTCATTTTGTATTTTTTAATAGAAATGATAAAGAATTATCCATATCTATAATTAAAGTCCTGACATGGAAAAATGAAAAACATTAGCTAGTATCTGCATGTAAGAAAAGAGAAGATAACGTGTTAGAATAATAGGGCTAAAAGAGTCAAAAGCTAAAAATATTGTCCTGAGACACGATAGCTTGTGATTGTATTAAATCACAAAAGCTATAAATATGAATGTATGGTATCAGTTTCCTTTTGTCCGTTTAGCAGGTATATTGATTCTCTTGATTTTTGTAGTAGATGAGTTTTCACTCCCTATAGCTTCTTTTATTTATATCTATGGTATAGGTCTGTTGTCATTATTTATTGGGTATACTTTAGCAATCAGCTCTTTTCGATATAGAAGGGGGTATTGGATTTTAATCTATTTAGGGATCGCGGGTGTGATGGTGGGATGGATAGGAACCCGTATCAATAGCTATAAACCTATTGAAGGGACAAGGCATGTTGCTTTAAAGGATAGTGTTCTTTACTATAAGGGAAGTGTGATTGATGAAGTAAAGCATAAGGATAAATATGTAGAATCCTTGTTGGAGGTAACAGCCGTCTATTGTTATGGTCAATGGGAGCAAGCAACGGGTAAGATACAGTGGCGTGTGGCATGTTCAGATGATAGCCGCCTTCCGGTGATGGGCGGAGAATATTTATTAAAAGGAAAACCTAAACCGTTTGTATCATTTAATAATGAAGGGTTTGACTGGGGGGCATATCAACGAAGAAATCATATTTATTTACAACAATGGAGTTACCCCACAGATTATATATTGTTGCAACGAGATACGATTTCTTTGAAGGTAAAAGTACTGCAATTGAAACGTGATATACTTTGGCGTATACATCAATATTTTCCAAATAAAAATGTTGAAGGAATATTGAAGGCCCTATTGTTAGGAGATAAAACAGGGTTATCAAAAGAGCTAAAACATCAATATGCAACGACAGGAGTAATGCATGTATTAGCTGTTTCTGGTTTGCATGTAGGTATTTTACTGTCGATCTTTTTTTATCTGCTAAGGTATTATCAACAGCGGATATACTGGTGTATAGGGATTACCGTTACAGCCTTATTGTTATTGTGGGGGTATGTATTGTTAACGGGTGGAGCAGCTTCAGTCAGTAGGTCTGCCTTGATGTATTCCGTGATCTTAATAGGACTCTGTTTTAGAAGAAAGGCAAACATCTTGAATACGATTGCTTGCTCAGCTGTTATGTTACTTCTAATTGATCCATATCACTTATTTAGGGTAGGCTTTCAACTTTCTTATACAGCTGTCGTGGGGATTGTATGTTTGCAACCGAGAATAAAGAAGTTGTGGTCGCCTTCATCTTTAGTATTAAAGTACTTATGGGAGCTGACTGCTGTATCTATAGCGGCACAGCTAGCTACATTTCCATTCTCTCTTTATTATTTTGGACTCTTTCCCACTTACTTCTTACTGGCCAATATTCCAGTCATTTTACTGGTAACGTTATTAGTATGGGGAGGAGTGGTTACAATTGGAATGATGTATATATGGGAATGGGGAGCAATCAAGGGGGCTATACTTTTGACTCAATTACTTGATGGAATGAATTCTTTAGTGAAAATAATTAGTCGACTATCCTATGCATCTATAGAGCTAAAGGTTAATAGTGTGCAGTTAGGGCTTTTGTATATTCTAGTTTTACTTATTGCGATAGTACTTCATCAGAGGCGATGGTATTATTTTGCTGGTATATATTTATTGTTACTTTATTTTCAGTTGGATTATTATTTGTAAGTATAGGGAGAATTATAAAATTAATTCATTAGACTTTATCACAGTTAATTTAGTACAAGCAGAAAACTCTCAGCTTTTGAGATAGGTCAGTGGTACGCTATAGCTTTTATAATTTTCAATGATCAATGATTAATTTTCAATAATTAATACACTCTATAGCTAGTTGAGTAGCCTTTCTTATTCATAGACAATTAACCGTGATAAACTCTATTGATAAAGTATAGGATATGCCCTATCTTTCCACCTTGTAATTTTTTTGGTCGATTGACATTATTGATATACATATAAACCTTTTTTTGTTTTGACATTAATTAAATCAATATCTGGAATTAGAGGAACGATCGGAGGACGCCCAGATGAGTCGTTGACACCTCTTGACGTAGTGAAATTTGTTTCTGCTTACGGAAAATGGATTCTGGAAGATGCGGCAGGAAAGTCTGCTAAAGTAGTGATTGGACGAGATGCACGTCTTTCCGGAGAAATGATTTCCAATATTGCGGTCAGTACGTTAATGGCTCAAGGAATTCACGTAGTAGATCTAGGACTCTCTACAACTCCTACAGTTGAAGTAGCAGTGGTTGAAGAAAATGCTAACGGAGGAATTATTCTTACGGCAAGTCATAATCCCGGAAACTGGAATGCTCTTAAACTATTAGGTTCAACAGGAGAGTTTATTTCAGATATGGTTGGAAAGCGCATTGTTGAACTAGCCAACAAAGAGGATTTCGATTATGTTGCAGTAGAAGAATTGGGTACATATACAAAGGACGATTCTTATATTGATAAGCATATTGATATGATCTTGGGATTGGATGATATCGATGTAGCTGCTATCAAAGCAAAAAACTTTAAGGTAGTAGTAGACTGTGTAAACTCTACAGGAGGTATTGCAGTGCCAAAGCTATTAAAAGCCTTAGGTGTTGAAGTGGAGGAATTATATACAGAGCCTAATGGCCACTTCCCTCACAACCCTGAACCTTTGCCAGAGAACTTAACAGAGATCGCATCAACCCTGAAGTCAGGTGATTTTGACTTGGGGATTGTAGTAGACCCAGACGTTGATCGTTTGGCTTTGATGAACGAAGATGGATCTGCATTTGGTGAAGAATATACTTTGGTCGCAGTAGCAGATTATATCTTGAAGAAACGTAAAGGAAATACAGTTTCCAATATGTCTTCTACTCGTGCACTAAGAGATGTAACAGAAGCAGCAGGAGGAGAATATTTTGCTTCTGCAGTAGGAGAAGTGAACGTAGTAACGATGATGAAGCAGCAAAATGCAGTCATCGGAGGAGAAGGGAATGGTGGTGTGATCTATCCTGAATTGCACTATGGAAGAGATGCTTTGGTAGGAATTGCTTTGTTCTTGTCTAACTTGGCACACTTTGGTGGAAAAGCCAGCGAGCTAAGAGCTTCTTATCCTGCGTATTTTATCTCTAAAAACAAGATTGAATTGACTCCGGAGATTGATGTAGACGCTGTATTAAAGGCGATGGAAGAGAAATACCAAGCATATCCTGTGAACACATTGGATGGGGTGAAAATCGATATCGAGAAAGAATGGGTACATCTTAGAAAGTCTAATACAGAGCCAATTATTCGTATCTATGCAGAGTCGTCCTCTATTGAGAGTGCAGATGTATTGGCGAAGAAAGTGATCGAAGAGATTAAAGAAGTAGCAGGAATCTAATTTTCGTTGAATTAATAATAGTCATACTGCTAACTAGCTTTGTTGAATCGTTGATTCGAGTTGAACTGTTGATTGAGGATACCAGTAGAGTCCATCAAAAAACAATTCAACTCAAATCAACGAGCGAAGCTCAATTCAACGATTCAACGATTCAACAGAGCGAGTTAGCAACATGATGGATACGTATTCCATCTTAGAGGCATTTTGGTGAAAGAAGTACTTTCATCAGAATGCCTCTCTTTTTTCAAGAGGTTACATTTTTTAACTTTATATCGGTATTTTTGTACTTATCTTAGAGCTTTTATAATGAATTAAAGTGATTACCTTTTAGAGTATTATTTGAAATACTGATTTAGGAAGGCATAATCATTAGAAGGTTTTTATTCAAGCTTAATTAAACGATAACCGGTAAGCGATAAACCTTACTCGAAGAATAGACTAACCATGAAGAAAGTATATTTAGATAATGCAGCGACTACACCAATGGATGCTGCAGTGATAGAAGAGATGACATCGATAATGGGGAATACATTTGGAAACCCTTCTTCTATTCATGCTTTTGGTCGTGCAACCAAGGCAGTGATTGAACAGTCACGTAAAAAAGTAGCCGAAAAGTTGAATGCACTGTCTGGAGAGATATACTTTACTTCAGGAGGTACAGAATCAGACAATACGGCAATTCGAGGATTAGTGAGTGCAAATAATCTTACACATATTATTACTACCAAAATAGAACATCATGCTGTAGGGCATACGGTAGAAGAATTGGAAAGAAAGGGAATTGTCAACGTTTCTTATCTTGACTTGGATAATGGAGGGCAAATAGATTATGGGCAATTGGAGCGCTTATTGGAAAACAAGGGAAAAGAAACACTGGTGACCTTGATGCACGCCAATAATGAGATTGGGACATTACTTGATTTGGAGAAAGTAGGTAATTTGTGTGAAGAGTATGGTGCAATCCTGCATTCAGATACAGTACAAACTGTGGGGCATTATCCGATCGATGTAAAAAAACTGAAGGTACATGCATTAGTAGGGTCAGCACATAAGTTGCATGGTCCTAAGGGAGTAGGATTCTTGTACCTAAGGAAAGGGACTAAAATGGATTCCTTACTGACAGGAGGAGGACAGGAAAGAGAAATGCGTAGTGGGACTGAAAATGCATATGGAATTGCAGGTTTTGCTAAGGCATTGGAAATTGCAGTGAATGAGCAAGAAGAACATATAGCACAGGTGAAGGGGGTGAAGCAGTATATGATTGAGCGCTTACAGCAAGAGATTGAAGGAGTACGTTTCAATGGGATTTCTGATCAGCTGGAGGATACGCTATATACAGTTCTGAATGTGAGCTTCCCTGAGACTCCTCAAAAAGATATGTTCTTGTTTATGCTGGATATGAAAGGAATTGCCACTTCTGGAGGAAGTGCTTGTTCGGCAGGGGCACAACAAGGTTCTCATGTATTGGCAGGTATTAACGCTGATTTGAATAGAATCAATATTCGTTTTTCTTTCAGTAAGATGACTACAAAAGAAGAGATTGATTATACCGTACATCAATTGAAGGAAATATTGCAAAAAGATTAGGTATGAAGAGTTTATCGATATTCAATTTTGTCCTGAAATATGGACTTATTTTGGGCATTTTTTATTTTCTGTACATCTCTTTTACCGTATCTGTCTATGGATATGTACATGAAGGGGATGGAATGACCGTATTGTACGTTGTGATGGAAGCGGCTTTATTGATTGCTTTTTTTGATTATAAAAAAGCCAACCATTACCAATTTAATTTTGGAAAAGGGATTCAGATGGGGGCTCTGATTGTACTTTTTGGTATGGGATTGGGGAGTCTCTTGAATACAATATATGGTTTTTGGAACGCTACTACATTTTTGAGTGCTTTGGAACCTTTGCAGGTGGAGCAGATGAAAGTAATGGTAGAACAAGTCCAACAGATGGACAACCTTACGGCTATAGAAAGACAGGGTATATTGAATGAACTGGAAACCCTGAAGAATAATGGCTTATTTTTAGGGATTATTTGGGGTGCAGTACAGTTTTTGACGTATATTTCATTAACAATTGCAGGGGTAATGTCCTCTTTCTTGTTAGCTTTTTTACTTAGAACAGTTCCTCAGAATTCTTAATTGAGAGAAAAACGCTAGAAAACACATATTGAATGAAAGCAGTAGATATATCTGTCGTGGTTCCTTTGTTGGATGAAGAAGAGTCTCTTCCCGAGTTGGCCTCATGGATCAAAAAAGTGATGGAAGAGCATCAATATACTTATGAAGTAATCATGGTCAATGATGGTAGCCGAGACAATTCCTGGAAGGTGATACAAGAACTGCATCAAAAAAATAATAACATTAAAGGGATTAGCTTTCAACGAAATAATGGAAAGTCAGCCGCTTTAAATACTGGTTTTGAACATGCTTCCGGCAATGTCGTAATTACTATGGATGCCGATTTGCAAGATAGTCCTGATGAGATTCCAGAGCTGTATCGAATGATTATGGATGAAGGCTATGACTTGGTATCTGGATGGAAAAAGAGAAGGTATGACCCTATTACCAAGACTATTCCTACCAAAATTTACAATGCTGCTACGCGTATGGCTTCGGGAATTTATTTGCATGATTTCAACTGTGGCTTGAAGGCTTATAAAAATGAGGTAATCAAAAATATAGAGGTATATGGGGAGATGCATCGCTATATTCCTGTGATTGCCAAATGGGAAGGTTTTACCAGAATTGGTGAGAAAGTGGTACAGCACCGTTCCAGAAAGTACGGATATACAAAGTTTGGGTTAGAGCGTTTTGTCAATGGGCTATTGGACTTACTGTCCATTATGTTTGTGTCTCGTTTCAAGAAAAAGCCGATGCACTTTTTTGGTTTGTTGGGGGTCATTTCCTTTTTCTTGGGAGGTGGTTTTTCAGTTTGGATTTTGTCCCAGAAGGTATACCGCTCCTTTATGCATTTGCCGATTGGAAGAGAGGTCACCGATCAACCACTGTTTTATCTAGCGTTGGTATTGATCATTATAGGGGTACAACTGTTCTTAGCAGGATTCTTGGGAGAGTTGATTTCATTGAACAACCCACATCGAAATGACTATAGTGTAAAAGATAAGATAGGGGACTTTTAGCTAGCTGCTAAAAAGTTAAAAGTATCTGAAAATACTCATAATGAATAAGGAGAAAGAAATAGCTTTTATATATGTGCTATTTCTTTCTCCTTATTTTTAGAACAATTTCAGTTCACAATTAACAAACCTTCTCTTATAGTTAGACTTTTTTCCAGAAATAAGGCGTAAAGATAATGATCACGGTAGTGAGTTCTAAACGTCCCAATAGCATCATAAAGGATAAGAACCATTTGGCACCATCAGGAAGATGTGCAAAGTTGTCAACAGGTCCTACGGTACCTAGTCCCGGACCAATATTTCCCAAGCAAGTAGCTACAGAACCCATAGCGGTAAGTAAGTCTAGTCCCATAGCAGCCATAACCAATATCCCTAAGGCGTAAGTCAGGAAATAGGCAATAATAAAGCCCAAGACATTATAAGTAATGGATTGGGACACGGCCATATGATTGAACCTTACCGGTATAATTGCAGAAGGGTGAAGTTGTCTTTTAAGCTCCAGAAAGCTATTTTTCTGGAGAATAATATGGCGAACGATCTTGACACCTCCAGCGGTAGATCCAGCCATTCCTCCAATAAACATCAAGACAAAAATCCACATTGTAGCAAAGGTGGTCCATCCTGTATAATCCGCAGAGACATATCCTGTTGTTGTGATGATAGAGATAACTTGAAATAATACATCACGGAAAGATTTCTCGGCTCTTTCTAGCAAGACTATACTGCTCCCCCATTCTGCATAAATTACTTCCCAGAAGTCTTTTCCTCCTTCTGTAGAAAGCGCAAAGAATACGATACAAGAGAGTAATAGGGTACTGCCTCCTACAATGCTGGCGTAATATTTAAATTCTTCGTTTTTTAAGATATCCTTGAATCGCCCCTTAAATAAGTAGTAGTTCAAGGTGAAGTTGGTCCCCGCTATAAACATGAAAATGATAATGACATATTGAATAAAGGGAGACATGGCGGCGGCACTACTATTCTTAGTAGAGAATCCTCCGGTAGCCATCGTCGTGAGCGCATGGTTCAAGGCGTCATAAAAACTCATGTCACCGATCATGAGTAAGATCATTTCAGTAAAGGTAAGCCCAAGGTATACCCACCAAAGTCGTTTCGCCGTTTCTTTGATTCTTGGCTGTAATTTATCCGGAGAGATGCCGGGTGCTTCTGCCACAAAAAGCTGCATTCCTCCAATACCCAAGATGGGTAATATGGCTACAGTCAGTACGATGATTCCCATTCCTCCAATCCATTGAGTAAGGCTTCTCCATAATAAGATTCCTTTACCAACGGCTTCTATATCGGTTAGTACAGAGGCCCCTGTGGTAGAATAGCCAGACAGTGTCTCAAAGAAAGCATCAGTGAGTGATGGAATATCTCCACTGAGCAAGTAAGGAAGTCCTCCAAAAAAAGAAATAAAGATCCACCCAAGGGTAACGATCAGGTAACCATCTTTTTTCTTTAGGTCTTTGGATGGAGACTTTTTCTGGGAGTAGTAAAATGATCCTCCTCCAATGATCCCGTTGATTAGAGCAGCAGCAGTGATAGCAACCCAGTTATCTTCGTTGTAATACAAAGAAAAGGGAAGGCAAAAGAGCATAAACATGCTGTTGATCACCAGTAGGATCCCTATAATGGAAATGATCAGGTGGTAATTGAATAATTTGGTTTTTCTCATGACTCCTTTTGAAAAAAATAACTATAGTCTTTTCTATAGTGCTTTTACAAATAATAGAGATCTTCTTACTTGAAGAAAAATTCTACTTTATGGATACATTCCGGTCTGGAGAGTACCACCACCCTGTCGTAAGGTTTAAAGGTAAAGCTTCCTTTAGGGACATAGGATTTTCCTTTACGGATGATACCACCAATAATGGCAGTTTTAGGAATATCCAGTTCTGATAGTGGAGCACGTGTAATAGGAGCACCTTCATTAACGACAAACTCCAGAACCTCTGCATCTACTCCGTGAAGACTCGTTAGGGATAATACCTGTCCTTTACGTATATAACGGAAGATAAAGTTAGCTGCAATCAACTTTTTGTTGATAAGTGTATCTACCCCCATATTTTGGGAAAGGTGTATATAATCGATGTTTTCTACCAAGGCAATGGTTTTGTCCACTCCATGATTCTTAGCGACCAAGCTGGAAATAATATTGGTTTCCGAGTCTCCTGTCACTGCAATAAAGGCATCAATATTGTCTATCCCTTCTTCTTGTAATAGCTCTACATCTCGACCATCACCGTTAATTACTAAGGTGTTAGGAAGTAGGTCGGCTAACTCGAAACATTTATCTTTATCTTTCTCTATAAGGATCACATTATACTTGCTACTGAGGGAACGAGCAGCATAGAAGCCTACTCGACTACCTCCTAGAATCATAATGCTTCTGATTTTTTTATCCTTTTGCTTTCCTGTAAGCTTAAGAACACGACTTACGCCTTCTGGTTTAGCAATATAATAGACATGGTCTCCTGTCTCAAAACGGGTGTCTCCTCTAGGAATAATGGTTTCGTTGTTACGTAGAATCGCTACCGTGAGGAAATCATAATTAGGATTCAGATAGGCCGTTTCTCTTAGCGTTTTATTACTAAGATGGTCTGCTTCCTCATCAATGGTAATACCAATCAGAGAAAGTAAGCCACGTTCAAACT
Organism: Algivirga pacifica; assembly: GCF_039543525.1. Classification (NCBI taxonomy): domain Bacteria; kingdom Pseudomonadati; phylum Bacteroidota; class Cytophagia; order Cytophagales; family Flammeovirgaceae; genus Algivirga; species Algivirga pacifica. The sequence goes on along the minus strand of NZ_BAABJX010000024.1, from coordinate 132,740 downwards.
CAAAGGTATCTGTAATCGCAGCCTCTTTAAGTAATCGCTTGACCTCTTTGGTTGCTAAAAGTTCTGGAGAAATTAATTCATCAATTCCCAGGTTACGCAAATCGAACTTATCTCTGTTCTGTAGAAATTCACTATTGCTGATACGGGCAATGGTACGTTTAGCTCCCAATTGCTTGCCGATAGAGGCAGTCAGTAAATTCGTGTCTTCAGCCGCAGTAACAGCAATCAAAAGGTGGGCCTTGCTTATATTGGCCTTTTCAAGGGTCTCAAAGGAGGTAGAAGAGCCCTTGACCGTGGCTACGTCTAGATGTTGTGCTGCATAGTTCAATCGATCAGCATCAACGTCTATGATCGTAATGTCCTGGTCCTCGTTGGTAAGGAGCCGTGCTAGGTGGAAGCCAACATCTCCTGCTCCTGCAATTACTATTTTCACGAATTCAACAGTTTCTAGTTAAAAATGGAGGTATTACAATCGTTCTATGACAAATCGTAATACGGGCAAATATACGTAGGTTTTGTATAACTCTATAATTAGCGAATGTAAATCACCAGCTTGATGTATGGATATGAGAATATGATTTTGAGCACCTTCTTAATCTTTTCCTTACTTTTGCCTGTAAATAGACGTAAATATTAGGAAACTATACGGACAATCGGGGGTTCTTCCTATTATTTTCTTTTACACAAGAAGTATCCATATACGGTAGATCAATTAAAAAAATAACTATGAAAGTAGGAATTATTATGGGGAGCCAGTCTGACCTTAAAGTGATGTCAGAGGCAGCTGAAGTACTGGAACAATTAGGAGTAGCATATGAATTGACCATTGTATCTGCTCACCGTACTCCAGAGCGTATGTATGAGTATGCAACCACCGCAAGAGAAAATGGAATTAAGGCAATTATTGCAGGAGCAGGAGGTGCAGCCCACTTGCCAGGTATGGTTGCTTCCATGACTAGCCTTCCAGTAATTGGCGTTCCTGTAAAATCAAGAAACTCGATTGATGGATGGGATTCTGTATTATCAATTTTGCAAATGCCAGGAGGTGTTCCGGTGGCTACGGTAGCCTTGGATGGCGCAAAAAATGCTGGAATTCTTGCTGCTCAGATTGTCGGAGCTTTTGATGAGACGGTAGCCAAGAACCTTGATGTATTCAAGAAGGAAATGAAGCAAAAGGTGTTGGACAGTGCGGAAAATGTAGAAGCTAAAGGCTGGAAAGAAGTATTGAAGTAATTCATAGTATTGTTCATGCTGTTTAATTGCAATTGCCGGGCAATTGCGTTCATAATGTTTAGTTGAATCATTGAATTGAGTTGAACTCAGAAAACAATTCAACTCGAATCAAGACGCCATATAATGGAGCGAAGCTCAATTCAACTCTCCGAAGGAGAAATTCAACGATTCAACTAAACATCATGAACGAGCGAAGCTCAATTAAACAACATGAACAAAATTGTATTTGCAGGGCACTGTTTCAGGTGTTCTTACCAAATCATCATTTTTAAATTGTTTTATGACGGATCAACAAAAAAAGAAGGTTCAGAAGAAGCTGGCTTGGGGCTTTTATGTGATTCTTTTTCTGATGATGGGTTCGATGGTGGGGTTGGTGAGTTTTAGACGAGAGGTACGTTACTATATTAAATCTAACTTTTCGAGAACACGTTTTTTGGAAGCCTCCTTGGCAGAGCAAGAAAAGATATCCCGTATCGAAAAAAAATATCAGCAATATACTTTTGGAATAGATGTCTCCCATTATCAAGGAACGATTGATTGGAGTCGTGTGAAAGAGGCTCAGCAAATCAATGTGCCGATACAATATGCTTTTATTCGAGCTACGATGGGTGGTGATAAGGATGCTAACTTTAGAAGAAATTGGCGGCAGATCCGAAAGAGTTCATTATTGAGAGGAGCTTATCATTATTATCGTCCCGATGAAAATTCCTTACTGCAAGCAGAGAGCTTTATTCAACAAGTACAAGGATTTGATAAAACAAAAGATCTACCTCCAGTATTGGATATAGAAGCACGTCCGACTGTACAGTCTATGGATAATCTTAGAAAAGGGTTAAAAAGATGGCTGCAGAAAGTAGAGCAGCATTATGGAGTAAAACCAATTATCTATACAGGAGATAAGTTTTATAATAGTCACTTGAAAGACTATGGTTTTGATCAATATCCTCTTTGGATAGCCAATTACAACTATATTGATGAGCCTTATGCCCATTCCTGGAGCTTTTGGCAGTTCTCGGAAAAGGGGAAAGTGAAAGGCATTACAGAGTTCGTAGATCTCAATGTGTATAAAGGACCATTGGAAAGTCTTCGGCAGCTAGGAAAATGAGAGGTGTTCATTATTACTTTTATTGCTTTCCATTTTTCTCTGTAGGCAATTCACTTTTGTCACTTTTCCATTTTTTTCTTGCGTGTTTGTCAGTTTGCGAAATGAAAAAAGTGACATTATGTCATAAAATTTCACTTGGCACAAGGGTTGTCCAAAGGTTTATCGTAAGGACAACGACAAAGGACTTACACCTTTAGTTATTGAGAAAAAAGAAAATCATATCATCTAAAAATAATAATCATGGGTAAAATCATAGGTATTGACTTGGGGACTACAAACTCATGTGTTTCCGTAATGGAAGGAAACGAGCCTGTAGTTATCCCTAATGCAGAAGGAAGAAGAACAACACCATCTGTTGTGGCATATTTGGAGAATGGGGAAAGAAAAGTAGGAGATCCTGCAAAGCGTCAAGCAATTACTAACCCACAGCATACAGTATCTTCTGTAAAGCGTTTTATGGGTAGAAAGTATTCTGAGGTGACGGGAGAATTGGAGCAAATTGCTTACAAGGTTGTAGAAGGGCCGAATGACACCCCTAGAGTTAAGATTGATGATAAAATGTTTACTCCTCAGGAGGTTTCTGCAGTAACACTTCAGAAAATGAAGAAAACAGCAGAGGACTACTTGGGTACAGAGGTAACAGAAGCAGTTATTACAGTTCCAGCATACTTTAATGATGCACAGCGTCAGGCAACTAAAGAAGCAGGCGAGATTGCTGGTCTTACAGTAAAACGTATTATCAACGAGCCAACAGCTGCAGCATTGGCGTATGGTTTGGATAAGAAAGATACAGACCAAAAGGTAGCCGTATTTGACCTTGGTGGTGGTACATTTGATATCTCTATCCTTGAGTTGGGTGATGGCGTATTTGAAGTACTTTCTACAAACGGTGATACGCACCTTGGTGGTGATGACTTTGATAAAGTAATCATTGACTGGTTGGCAGAGGAGTTCAAGAAAGATCATCCAACGATTGACTTGAGAAAAGACCCTATGGCAATGCAACGTTTGAAAGAAGCAGCAGAAAAAGCAAAAGTTGAGCTTTCTTCTTCTACTTCTACAGAGATCAACTTGCCATATATCATGCCAGTAGACGGGGTACCTCAACACTTGGTAAAGAGCTTGTCAAGAGCAAAGTTTGAGCAATTGTCAGACTCTTTGGTACAACGTTCTTTGAAACCTTGTCAGGAAGCGTTGAAAGATGCAGGCTTGTCAATTTCAGATGTTGATCAGGTAATCTTGGTAGGTGGATCTACACGTATCCCTAAAGTACAGGAAGAAGTAGAGAAGTTCTTCGGCAAGAAGCCTTCTAAAGGTGTTAACCCTGATGAGGTAGTTGCTTTGGGTGCAGCGATCCAGGGTGGTGTATTGACAGGAGAAGTAAAAGATGTATTGCTTCTTGACGTAACACCTCTTTCATTGGGTATCGAAACAATGGGTGGTGTATTCACAACATTGATCGAGTCCAATACAACGATCCCTACAAAGAAATCACAAACATTCTCGACTGCGGCAGATAACCAGCCTTCAGTAGAGATTCACGTATTGCAGGGAGAGCGCCCAATGGCGAAGGACAACAAAACGATTGGTAGATTCCACTTGGACGGAATTCCTCCAGCACCAAGAGGTGTACCTCAAATCGAAGTAACGTTTGATATTGATGCCAACGGTTTGATCCACGTTTCTGCAAAAGATAAAGGAACAAATAAAGAGCAATCGATCCGTATCGAGGCTTCTTCTGGATTGACTGAGGAAGAAATCCAAAAGATGAAGGATGAAGCAGCTGCAAATGCAGATGCGGATAACGCTGCAAAAGAGCGCGTAGAGAAGCTGAACAATGCGGATGCAATGGTATTCCAAACAGAGAAGCAATTGTCTGAGTACGGTGACAAGCTTTCAGAAGGAAACAAAACAGCGATTGAAGCTGCTTTGAAAGACCTTAAAGAAGCACACCAAGCAGAAGACTTGGCGAAGATTGATACTGCTTTGGAGGCATTGAACGCTGCATGGACAGCCGCTTCTCAGGAGATGTATCAAGCAAGTGGAGCTGATGCAGGTGCCGCTGGTGCTGCAGGAGCAGGTGCTGATGCGGGTGCAGGCGCTAATGCTAACGCAGGTGGCGATGACGACGTAACAGACGTTGACTTCGAAGAAGTAAAGTAATCGTTTTTGATAGGTGACTGATATCTTTAGAGGTATCGGTAAGCATGAAAATAAGGTAAATCCAAAAGGGGCAGTGTTTACCTGCCTCTTTTGGATTTTTTTGTGAGTCAATGGAACTTTTTAGAGAGTGTTTCTTTGGAACAAGAACTTTTGCTCCCTATATTTGTAGCCGTTTCATACAGAGAGGTGGCCGAGCGGTTTAAGGCGCACGCCTGGAAAGCGTGTTGACAGCAATGTCTCGAGGGTTCGAATCCCTTCCTCTCTGCAAAAAAAAGGAGTGATAGTTTTATCACTCCTTTTTTAATTCTCTATACTGCGACTCATAATTTGTATATTTTTCTTTTTAGAGGTATTGCATAGATTTTTTCCTTTCACAGTAATTGTTGCTTTTCCGTGGTAACTGTCCTTCCATAAAATAGTTGCTTTAGGGCCCTCTTCCTGAATTTTCCCGGCCCACCAAGGAGAAATACTCCAAGAGTACTCTGTAATATTGTGATGAGGAGTAACAGCAATCGATTGTGTAGTTGCTCCTTGCTGTCTTTCTGCTTGATAGTCTTCAAAGTTTAGAGGGATTTCCTTATTGTAAACTTGTACTAAGAAGTTTTCGGAGTAATCGCCTGCCACACATTCTTTCATTGCTCTAACTTTTAGTGTAGCTGCGCCGTTAAAGGAGGGGTTCCAAGTAATTTGTGTACGGCTTTTTCCTTGGTGAACAATTTGTCCAGCATATGCTGGAGATAGTTCCCATTCATAGAGTTCAAGTTCTTCAATAATACTACTCTGAAACCAAGACTTTTCTGAGCTACAAATGATATGTTCCCCTGAAATAGAAGGAGCTTTTGGAGTAGCACAATAGACAAAACTCCTTTGCATTTGCTTACTCCAGTGTCCATCGAAGTCTTTACTTCTTATAAAGATCGTATGCTCTTCTCCTTCTACCTCTGATAGATCTACAGTATGTAAGACCTCTTTTTCTGTGGATGGTATAGGTTTTCCCTTGCCATAACCAGGGTCCTTGTCAATATAGTATTCGGTATAAACGATTGGTTCTGGTACTGATAGATGGACAAAACTTTGTTGATAGAGTTGACTCCAGTTGTCATATTGATCACTAACTCTAAAGTATAGCGTATGGAATCCATAGGGAATGTTTTCAAGGTTTACGGTATGATGTATTTCTTGACTATTAGGAACCTTTAAAGGGATCCCCTTCCCTACTCCAGGGTCAGTATCAATGTAGTATTCAGCTTTCAAAGAAGAAGTGTGCTGAGATCCATTTTGGATAAGGACTACTTTTTGTTGAGTGATCCCCCAGGTATCGTCAGTAGATTTAGCTCTAATAAATAAAGTATGTATTCCAGGGTTGATATTGTTAAGAGGAATCGTAAAGTTTCTTTGCTCGACTGCTTTTAGTTGTATTCCTTTTCCATATCCAGGGTCTTTATCAAAAAAATACTCTAGAGGATAGGAAGTCTGCTGAGGAGTGTCTGCATTAATGCTAATGAATGGAAAGCTATAGGAGTGACTCCATTGTTGGTCATTATCCTTAATACGTAGGGTTAAGGTATGCATTCCTTCTGCTAGATCTTGTAATCCAATAAGACGAGATACGTCAAGCGTATTGCTATGATCAAGTTGAAGAGAAGTTCCCTTTCCATAACCAGGATCCTTATCAAAGAAATACTCGGCTTCTTGCGCCCAAAGTATCTCGCTTTGTACAGTACGATACAAAAACGTTTGCTGTATAGTTTGCCCCCATAGTCCTTTTTGGTTTCTACTTCTAAAATAGACCGTATGAACCCCTTCGTGGAGGTTTTTGATAGGGATATCCAGCAAGAGGTGGTGTTCCTTACTTTTTTTTAATTGGTAAATGGTACCCTTCCCATAGCCGGGGTCTTTATCAAAAAAGAACTCCAGTTGATTTTGTGCTTCAAGGCGCAAGGTTATGGCCAATAAGCAGCAGATCAGCAACGTAAATCTCATTGGTTTTTGAGTGATTTAGCTTGTGGAACTTGCCCAAGCCGTGAGTAAATAAAGCAAACGGGCTTTGATGAAGCCCGCTATGAAGTATGAAAAAATTTAGTCCTGTGTTTTGATCTGTAAGAAAACAGAAAGACCTTCTTTTTTAGTCCCTACAGGAGCAATTTCAGCATGATAAATAACAGGAACAGGCGGTAGTCCTGATAGGACATAAGGGGACTTTCCTCCGAAAGGACCTAGTTTTTTTATATCAATATTTCCCTGGAAAGGGTTCTGTGAAAACTCAAATTCACGGTCGATCTTAGGTACCTTAGCAACAAATACTCTTTGCCAATTAACACTATTCTCTCGTCCATTTTCCCAACTACAGAAGTTAGCGGTAATACGGTTGTGACAAGAGCCTTTAGAGGTAGTTTCCAGAATAGAGGTATTGGTAGCAGAAGCCACCTGCATACTGTTAAGGTGCCCTTTTACGATGTTGTATTCGATAATGGAATTGTTCAACATAATATACTCTCCCACATAATTATATCTAGCAATAACGGCAGACTGTGAACGACTATAATTGGCATAATAGGCAGAAAGATTTCCTTTAATAATATTATTGGTAATGATAATACCATCTGCGGGCTTGCTGTTGATATAAACTTCTCCGTCGATATAATTTTGACTGATAAGGCAGTTACTAGCTGAAATATGAGAGGTACCATTGTGTCCAATGGACAGGTATTGTATAAGATTTCTGGATAACGCAATATTTGAGCTCCCTAAATAAAAAGTACCATAAATAGAAAGTCCCATAATTACAGAGTGTGCAGCCTCTTCTGTCACTTTGAAGTTTCTGAACTGGGCTTCTAGAGGAAAGGCACTGGTGTTTTCATTATCGTGTAAAAAGTAGCCAGGACCTATTAATACGAGTGATTTGTTGAGTGTTACATCTCCATAAGAAAAAGAAGAACCTTCAACGTATAAAGTATCTCCTGATTGCACACTAGAAGAATGACAAGCCTCTCCTATACTATGGAAGTGAGCGTCGATATTTTGATTGCTGTTGACTCTCCATTTAGAGGCATACGCAGTGTTTCCCCATAGCAATAGCAGCACTACAGGAGTGAGTAGAGTAAATAGTTTTTTCATGGTGTTGGCTATGATGTGATAAATATCATAGCTACTAGCAAAAATTATGCAGGAAAAATGATGGAAAATCATTTTTTTAGCATATTTCTTGTATTGAATACCATTTGCTCGAAAAGAAGACCATAGATTAGACTCTGCTCATATTGTTTAATTACAATTGAAAGGCAATAGGTGTTTATGATGTTTAGTTGAATTCTTTAAATTATTAAATACGGATTCAAGAATATCAACTAAACATAATAAACGAATGAAATTCAATTAACAGAGGTCATGTGTTGGGATAAACTGACCTATCGCTCAATAAGCGTAAGGAAGTCAAAGTTGAAATTGTAACGTAGGCCTAAAGCATAAAGGTTGTTTACTTCATTTCCCTTATCATTAATACTATTGTCCAACTTGGCTTCAAAATAGGCCGCAGCACCTTTAGCAGTACGAAATTCTAGACCAGTTGTCCAGAAATATGTACGAAAGTCACTGTCTACTTGTGGAGGCAAGTCGTTGTCTGCCCTTGGGATAAGTAAGTTGAACCCTCCATAGAGATTAAAGAATTTCTTGAACCGATATCGACCATAAAGTTCTACACCGATAGCGGGCATTTCTATTAAAATACTAGCTTCAGTAGGCTCTTCAGTGGGATTGTCAGGGATAATTACTTGTTGATTGCTGCTGAAAAATTCACTGTCCTGATTGGCGTACAATAACCCAAAATACCAAGCCCCTTTATCATAAGAAGCCGATAATACATGTGAGTCCAGTGTCTTGTCAGGAAAGATAATCCCAATACCTTCAAAATCAGTAGTGGTATTTGCACGATTATAGGCTGCTCCGAGTGTGACCCCTAATTCTTTAAATTTATATCGTAAGGAGGCGGCATAGTGATAAACATTTCCCAATAATTGACTTTGCAGCCCTAAAGAGAATCCTTTATACTTATTTCTATAAATAATCGCTTTATCTGCTCGTCCAGTGCCCTCTATACCTCCATCTGTGAAGAAGTTATAGGTACCAGACCCTGCACTCCCAAAAACATTAAAGTAATCGGTAACATTGGAGACATCGTAGTATACACTCCATTGTTTACCAATGGTAAGGGTACCCCATACTGGGTGAGATACGCCGATATAGCCTTGACGAGTGGTAAAAGCATCGATGCCATCTTGTAGAAAGTCTTCTGCGGTCGTAGCATCAGGATTGATGACCGTATTGTTCTCGATCATATTGACGCCCCACTCCATACGTGCAATCATAGAAATACGGGTACGAGTAGAAGCCTTTTGCAGGTAAAATCCCCATCTCGGTACGTTTTGTAGAACTTCATACTCTCCTTCACCTAGACGAGCGACAAGTGTATTTACAGCTCCATAGATGCTTAGAGAGTCCTTATGCGTAACCTCTCCTTGTTCATTTTGAAACTCAGGATTTTTTTGAGCTTGTAGTGGTGTGGTATAGAATGCCATAATGAATATTATAGCAAGCCATCGATGGATCTTTCCCTTTAAGAGATTCATGAGACAAGTGTAAGTGTTGGGTTAATGATTTAGGGGTTTTGCAGTGTTGTATGGGAGTTAAATGGTCAGTTTTAGTTTTCAAATGCCAATTGCTCTGAAGCAAATAATTGAGCTTCTTCCAGGTTGTCGAAGAATTGTAAACTTCTATTGAATAAGTGGTATCCCATCACAGATTTACTATTAAATTCTACTAGGTGAATGTTCTGATCTTCATCAATACATTCCAGACTCATGCTAGAGCCATTCGGATGGATTGTAATCCCTTGTATTTTCATCACAATAGATACATTTTCATGTAAAATGTATTTTCCCTTAATCAAAGAAAATATGGATGTATAGTTAGCCATAAGTTGAATAGTTTATTGTTTACAAAAAAGTCCTAAGTATGATTTACAAGGTGATTAAATAATATTTAATAGTCCACCCCCAATTATGGTGATTATTCTGAAAAAATAAGGGATACAAGAAAGAACATCTTGGATGAAAAGGAGTTCAGGTTTTGATTGTTTGATGTGATCTCTATTTTAAAAGGAGAAAGGAAGGGCTACCCTTGTGGTTGTCTTGCCTTGACTAATAACTAACCTATCGATCACTAAATTACTAACCCATGAACACCAGACCACCACTTGACCTCCATCATTTTAAAAACCTGAGAGCTTCAGGCTCAACATACCCTGAAATTCGTCGATCTATGGTCCATGAAGGCTATACAGATGAAGAAATTAGTGCTGCTATTCGGAAAATTGATGAAGAAGAACTAGAGAGAGTCGTTCGGGAGTCTCAAAAAAGACCTTTAATTAATTTTAGTAGTGTGGGATGGCCACTGTTACTCATCGCCCTAGTCATTGCTGTGTACTTGTATTGGATAGGAGATCCTTCCCCTATGGCTTTGGCTTATACTTCTTCTTTATTGATTGCATCAGTATATATGCTAATGATTGATCAACGTCAGCGTAAAGAAAAAGAAACAGAAGATTGATTAAACTTCTTCAGCACTGTCAGGAAGATCAGGGTCTCTTAGCTTCCATTGCTTGACATTTACTTGCTTGATGAGTAAGTCAATGACCTGACAAACAATATCCGTAACTTCAAGGTCCAAAGAAGGGCCGCCCTTGTCTCTCAAGAAAGTCTCAATAGCCTGATCGGCTACTTCTTCCACTTTTTTGACTTTTTCTGGGGAAGAGAGGTCATTTAGGATTTCTTCAATAACTGTCATAACAATTTCATGGGCAGCAATTTCGATACGGTGTGCTACGTAGTTTCCCGCAATAGGAACGAGTTTCAGGCTTTTGACTTCATCATTATGCTGTACTACATCTTTGACTAACCCTTCTACATAGTCGGAAGTATCCTCTTTGTAGATTTGATAAGTGGTGTGTACGGCACGACTAATTTTTTGAGCTCCGTAGCTAATCAATTCACTTTTGTTGGGGTAGACAACCTTGGTGATCACTTCATCAAAAAGTTGATTGCCTCTACGCACTTCTGTTTTTACGCCCTTAAGTACATTGATTACTACCCGGTCAGAGATTTCCTCCATGATTACCTCATAGTAATAATAGGCGGTACGAAATAGTTCACTTTTTTGTAAGTCAATAACTTTGGCGATATGTAAGCGATAGATAATGGCAGCGACCCTAAATAGTCGCATCCAGCGCAAACTTTCGAAAGGTAAACTTCCTAGTAAGTCATAAAAATGAAGGAAAGGATAAAAGAACCATTTGCTGTAACGTTTGCTGCGTACAGCCTGATACCAACTAAAAAAGAATTCACTAAGGTATATTAAGACGAAAACGCCATCAATCAAGTCAAAATTCTCATAAAGTGTTTTGGCATAAAAGTCATGAAAGGCAGGAGACAGATCATAAACAAATTCCCGTACCCATTGGCTTCGGAAAAGATCATGGAAGAAGATAAATAATAAATTACAACCCAGAACGCATAGCATTATTACATCAAGAATAATAAGTTTGATGTTTTCTCTACTGACGTTGGTGGTGGTGTGTTGTTTCATAGTATCTTCTTCGGGTAGATTTATTTGAATATTATAATTTTTTTCAAAAAAAGGGATGCTTTTTGTTATCTAATATTTTTTTATTCCTTTTTTTCGAATGCTGCTTTAAGGGACTATTACACTGATGTTGTATTGGGGAAAATGTATTGAATTACTGTTTATTTCTGTATTTTTATATCTTTGCTAAGGTAAATGCAATTTGTAGTAATGAATCACTTTTTTTGTGCTTTCGACAACAATTCATAACAGGTTTTTGGAGGAGATCAGGCAGGGAATAGCAGAAGGGAGATAGAGGAGAGGAATGGTATATCATTAGGAAAATACCTTGTTTAAACGATTCGGAAGTAGTGTATGTATTACTGCATGTTCTATAATTATTTTATTATCACTAAGTGATCCAAAATGGCAAAAGACAAGAATCAGGAAAACGTATTTCAGAAAATAGTAGCACACTCTAAAGAGTATGGTTTCGTATTTCCTTCCAGTGAAATATATGGTGGTTTACAGGCAGTATATGATTATGGTCCCAATGGAGCAGCCCTAAAGAAAAACATTAAGGATTACTGGTGGGCAGCGATGGTGCAGATGCATCCTAATATTGTGGGAATCGATTCATCGATTTTCATGGACTCTCAGGTATGGAAAGCCTCAGGACACGTGGATGCCTTTAATGATCCATTGGTTGACAATAAAGATTCTAAAAAGCGTTACAGAGCAGATGTATTGCTGGAGGATCATATCGCTAAATATCAGGCGAAAATTGATAAGGAAGTAACTAAAGGTAGAAAGCGTTTTGGGGACGACTTTGATGAAGCGCAGTTCCTGGAAACGAACCCTAACGTTCTTCGTAACAAAAAGAAAATCGAGGAGATTGAGGGCAGAATGAAAGAAGCCCTTGAGAACGAGGATATGGCAGCATTGAAGCAATTGATCGAGGACTGTGAAATTGCTTGTCCTATTAGTGGAACTAAAAACTGGACAGACGTTAGACAATTCAACCTAATGTTCTCTACAGAGCTAGGGGCGGTATCAGGAGACGCTGCAAAAATCTATCTTCGTCCAGAAACGGCTCAAGGTATTTTTGTGAACTTCCTGAACGTGATGAACACTTCTCGTTTGCGCCCTCCGTTTGGTATCGCTCAAATCGGTAAGGCATTCCGTAACGAGATCGTAGCACGTCAGTTTATTTTCCGTATGCGTGAGTTTGAGCAGATGGAAATGCAATTCTTCGTGAAGCCAGGTACAGAGATGGAGTGGTACGAGTACTGGAAAGACCTGCGTATGAAGTGGCATCATCTAGTGGGGAATAAAGATAACTATATCTTCCATGACCACTTGAAAACAGCACACTATGCGAATGCAGCTGTAGATATTGAGTTTAAGTTCCCATTTGGTACAAAAGAGTTGGAAGGTATTCACTCTCGTACAGACTTTGACTTGGGTGCTCACCAAGAGTTGTCAGGTAGAAAGCTACAGTATTTTGATAATGATATGAACCAGAATGTGGTTCCTTACGTGATCGAAACTTCAGTAGGATTGGATCGTATGTTCTTGTCTGTATTGGCAGGTGCTTATACGGAAGAGACTGTTCAGGATGGAGAAAAGACAAAAGAAAGAACTTACTTGAAGTTCCACCCTGCGTTGGCTCCAGTGAAAGCTGCGATATTCCCATTGACGAAAAAAGATGGCTTGCCAGCTAAGGCATCAGAAGTGATGCAAGAGCTACAGTATGACTTCAATATTACGTACGAGGAGAAGGATGCGATAGGTAAGCGTTACACCAGACAGGACTTGGTAGGTACTCCTTACTGTATTACAGTTGACCACCAGACCTTGGAGGACAATACAGTGACAGTACGTGAGCGTGATACTATGGAGCAGTTCCGTATGCCAATCAGCGAATTACACGCTTTTATCGGGGAGAAAGTTTCTTTGAGACATCTCTTGAAAGAACTGAAATAAGTCTTGTTGTTTTATAGTATCATAAAACAGTAAATAAAAGGCGATAAGGGGAGAAGGAATTGAGGTCTTGTTGATAGACAGTATTCCTTTTCCCTTTTTTCATTATTACTGAATAATATTTTGGAAAATGTAGGGTAGTATATCGTGCTATCATTATAGCAATAACATCAAATACATTTTTTATACTGCTTAATATATAATTTTGGGAATACGGTAGTTGGACTTTACTACTAATAGCCAATTATTTAGGCTTGTTCTACAGGATTAGGGTACTATTCTTGTGAGAGAACACACTAACTAAAAACTATTGCCAACATGAAAAGGACCTTATATTTTTTGTTGACATTGTCTCTGTTTTCATCCTGTAAGCAATTCATGCATTTGACTTATGAAGAGCGTCATGCGATGCAGGATCGCCGTATTGCGGATATGGCCAAGGCAAAAGTATTAACACCCTCACCGGAGACAGAGTCAACGACTTCTGTTCAGAACGATTCAAAAACAGTTGTAGAGAAAATAGAAGAATCCACTTCAGGACAAGGAGTGATTTCCCCTCCAGATAGAAAGCTTAGCAGGGCGGAATATATTCAGTACTTTAAGGATTATGCGATCGAGAATATGGTGAAGCATAAGGTTCCGGCCAGTATTACGTTGGCACAAGGAATCTTTGAGTCAGGAGATGGAAATAGTAAGCTGGCTAAAACAGCCAACAATCACTTTGGAATCAAGACATATGGAGGGTGGACAGGTCCTTACGTAATTCATTCGGATGATCGCCCGGATGATCGTTTCAGAAAATATGACTCGGTATTGGACTCCTATATGGATCACGCCCTTTTTTTGAAGAACAACAGGCGTTATGCGGCCTTGTTTGAGTTAAAGATTACAGATTATAAAGGGTGGGCTATAGGATTAAAAAAGGCAGGGTATGCTACGAATAGGGAGTATCATCGAAGGATTATCAAATTGATAGAAGAAAATAATCTTATGCAGTATGATAAGATAGGAATGAAGCGTATTAGGGCTTTAGAAAATTAAACTTAGTTTATCGCTTATCGCTTATCGCTTATCGCTTATTGTTTATAAGCGATAAGCGATAAACTGAACTAGTCCATATGTCCTTTTTTAAGGATTCGTTTAAGTTTGGCTACGACCATATTAATTGCCACTCTATTCTCTCCTCCCCTAGGGATAATGATATCCGCATATCTTTTGGTAGGCTCAACAAATTCCAGGTGCATGGGTTTTACCGTACTTAAATATTGGTCTCGAACAGACTCAAATGTTCGTCCCCTTTCTTGGATATCTCTCTCAATTCTACGTAATAAACGTTCGTCATCATCCGTATCGACAAATATCTTCATATCCATCAGGTCACGTAGCTCCTTAATAGCAAAAATGAGAATCCCTTCTACGAGAATGATCTTAGAAGGAGCGAGTGCTTTTGTCTCAGCTTGACGGGAGTGTGTAGAGAAGTCATATGTGGGGCAATCGACAGCATTTCCTTCTTTCAACGTTTTAACATGTTCAATAAGAAGGTCAAAGTCTAAAGATTCAGGATGGTCAAAGTTATTATTAATTCTTTGAGACATCGGTAGGTCACTTAAGTCTTTGTAATAAGCATCTTGTTCCAAGAGCACGACATCTTCTCCGATATCCAACAACCGTTGTGCAATGGTGGTTTTACCACAGCCAGTTCCACCGGCAAGTCCTACAATTATGTATGGTTTCATTATTTCTGTTGACTAAGCTGAAATTGCATGATAATCTTACAAAGTTATGTTTTTCCTATGGTTTAGAGGATGACCAAAGGAATATTTTTACAATTATTGATACTCTATCCTATTTATAAGTGAAAGAAGTATCATATGCAGTATTGGTTTAAAAAGATTTTTGGTTGGACCCATAGGGAAATCAATGGTATTGTTGGGTTGACGATACTTTTTGTCATCCTTTCTACAGGAATACATTTTCTTTTTTCGCAGCCTGTTTCTTTAGGAACATTAGAAGAGAACCAACTAGATAGCCTGAAACAAGTATTGCAGGAGCCTAGAGTACATTCATCGAAGTCATCTCATCAAAGACAGAAGAAATACTTTCTGCCTGATACGATGGATGTGTGGGATTGGAAGCAGGTAGGAGTGCCCTCTAAACTAGCCTATCGTTTGGTAGATTATAGATTAAAAGGAGGGAGCTTTAATTATAAACAGCAATTGATGGGTGTTTATGGTATGACAGATTCTATATATCGCTTACTGGAGCCTTGGATGAGTATACCAGTACGTAAAACAAAGGTATTATTGAATCAGGTTACTGCTGATGAATTACAGAAAATAGGGCTGCCAGTGTACTTGGCTCAAAGAGTTGTAAAGTATAGACGTTTATTGGGTGGAAGCTATTATTCCCAAGAGCAACTGAAAGAGGTATGGGGAATAAAGGAGCAGCACCTGATACTGCTAAGAGAAGCAACACAGATTTCCGTCAAAAATATACATACTATCTCTATTAATAATTGCTCTTATCAACAGCTTAAAAAGCACCCTTATCTTACAGCCAAAGAAGCTGGAAGCATTATACGACACAGAAAAAAACAAGGAGCTTACCCAAGCTTTAAGGTATTATTACAAGTAAAGGCTGTGAGAAAATCCGCTTTAGAGAAACTTAAACCCTATCTTCGATTTGATTTGTGAGAGGATTAGTAGTATTTTATTGGGATAAAACCTGAACTTTTTCTCTTATGACATTACTACAACGCTACCTATTAACAGTTGCTGTTTTTTTTACGCTTGATTTAAATGCTCAATCTTTAGATGAGGAATTACTCTTTCGTGACGTTGAAGTTCTTTCCAGTGATTCTATGGAAGGAAGAAAGTCTGGAACGGCTGGTGCTGATATGGCCGCCGATTATATAATTCAAAGAATGAAGAGGATAGGAGTATCACCTTATAAGAATGAAGATTACTTTCATCATTTTCCTTATGTTTTAAGGAGAGGCAAAAAGATACTAGGGAAGAATATCGTAAGTTTTATTCCAGGAACTTCAGGAAAAGAGGAATATATCATATTTACAGCCCACTATGATCACTTGGGGAAAGCGGGCTTTGAGATATATAATGGTGCGGATGATAATGCTTCCGGGGTAGCTGTACTATTGGCCTTAATGACATACTTTAAGACTCACCCTCCTGTTCATCATTTAATTTTCATTGCAACAGATGCCGAAGAGCAAGGATTATTGGGAATTAAAGCATTTGCAAAGGATCATGGACGGTTAATGAAGCAAACTTTACTCAACATTAATATGGACATGTTAAGTAGAGCAACAGAAAGTCCAACACTATTTGCAGTGGGAACATATCAATATCCAGCCTTGAAAAATCTCATAGAGGAGGGACCTACGCCTTCCCTTTTTACATTGGTGTTTGGACATGATACTCCCAGGGATAAGGGAAAAGACAATTGGTTAAATGCTTCTGATCATGGGACTTTTTATCAAAGGGATATCCCATTTCTTTACTTTGGAGTGGAAGACCATAAAGATTATCATGAGACCACAGATACGTATGAGAAAATAGATAAGGTATTTTATAAGGAGGTTGCTAGGTATTTGTTGGATTTAGCGGCTTATCTGGATCAACAGATGCAAGCGGTATCTCTTGTCAAGTAAAAGAAGAACTAAAAAAGAAAATCCCTTGATATCATAAATAATATCAAGGGATTTCTCAGTTACAGGGAGTAAAATATTGCTGTAAGGGGAGGATTCGAACCTCCACGGAGCGGTTAGAAAATAAAGATTTGGCAGCGAGCCGTCAAATCCTTAAGTCTTTATCCCGAAACTCTCCACCCTCGAGACAGGAGGGCATGTCTGCCAGTTTCATCACCTCACAGTATAGAGATAAAATAGTATTTGGGTTATTAACCAAACAAGTATTTGCTGTAAGAGGAGGATTCGAACCTCCACGGAGCAGTTAGGAAATAAAGATTTGGCAGCGGACTGTCAAATCCTTAGGTCTTTATTCTGGACTCTCCACCCTCGAGACAGGAGGGCATGTCTGCCAGTTTCATCACCTTACAGTGTAGTGTATTTTTAAAGCTATCGTTTTCGATAGAGCTGTAAGAGGAGGATTCGAACCTCCACGGAGCAGTTAGGAAATAAAGATTTGGCAGCGGACTGTCAAATCCTTAGGTCTTTATTCTGGACTCTCCACCCTCGAGACAGGAGGGCATGTCTGCCAGTTTCATCACCTTACAGTGTGGTGTATTTTTAGAGCTATCGTTTTCGATAGAGCTGTAAGAGGAGGATTCGAACCTCCACGGAGCAGTTAGGAAATAAAGATTTGGCAGTGGACTGTCAAATCCTTAGGTCTTTATTCTGGACTCTCCACCCTCGAGACAGGAGGGCATGTCTGCCAGTTTCATCACCTTACAGTGTAGTAGGGTTTGCGATTCTTCTAATCATTTCCCTTTCTTGTTGATACAAAGTAAATAAAGGATCGTTTGTTTTGCAAATATTCTAAATAAAAAGATTAAATGTTTTCATAATAACAAATAACAAAGTATTTTTTTATGAAAAGCATAAAAAAATACACAGATATGGGCTGTGTATTAGTAATTTTTAAATGAAATCGGAATAATATTTTGATTTGATCTATTATATCAATCAAAAACGTTGATTTATATTAAAGGATATTCAGTTTTGATAAGAATTTTGACTTATAAGAGTTTCCGATTGGAATTTCCTTTTGAGGCATAATAATCATCATATCCTCAATACTGTCGATTTTAGATAAGTTGACAATATAGGAGCGATGTACACGAGAGAAGGTGTTTTGGGGAAGCTTCTCCATTAGCCCTTTCATAGTAGAGTGAATGACATACTTTTTGCTTTCCATGTTTAGGATGACATAATCAGAAAGGGCTTCTACAAAGTAGATATCAGTCAGTAGGATACGAACAATCTTATTGTCAGATTTGATATAGATCGTTTCTTCACTTCCTTGAGTATCCAGAATATCCTGTTTTAGGTTATCTTCTGCTTTTTTTACCGCTTTGAGAAAGCGGGGGTAAGAAATAGGTTTGATAAGGTAGTCGGTAAGGCTGTATTCAAAGGCTTCAGCCCCGAAATCTTTTCGTCCAGTAATAAGAACTATTTGAGGTAAACTGTCTAGAGACTGTACGAGTTCAATGCCGCTCATTCCGGGCATTTCAATATCAAGAAAGACAACATCAATAGATTGTTCTTTGAGGATATTAAAGGCCTCTATTGCATTTTCGCATTCTGCAATAAGTTGGAGAGAAGGGGTTCTTTGTACGAAGTCTTTAATGATCATTCTTGATACCTCTTCGTCGTCTACGATAATACAGTTCATGTTACAATAGTAAGCGATAAAGTAAATAAGGATAAAAGGTGTAGGAATTATTATAATTCCTACAGTTTATGATTTAAGATGATTGCTTGGCCATCATCTTTTGAATATACTTTCCTACGATATCAAACTCAAGATTGACCTTGGAGCCGATTTCAATGTTTTTAAAACTTGTATGCTCATAAGTATAAGGGATAATAGCTACACTGAACTGTCCCTCTTTATCATCCACAACAGTAAGGCTGGTACCATTGATAGTAATGGACCCTTTTTCTACTGTAAAATTGCCTTTGGTTGGGTCATATTCAAAGGTGAATCTCCAACTACCTTGTTCGTCTTTCTTATCAATACAAGTGGCGACTTGGTCTACGTGCCCTTGTACGATATGCCCATCAAATCGACCATTGGCTGGGGTACATCTTTCTAGGTTCAAAAGATCACCTGATTTGAGTGTACCAATGTTGGTTTTTTGTAGTGTTTCATATATAGCTACTACTTGATGGGTATTGTCCTCTACCTTGGTCACAGTCAAGCAAACACCATTGTGTGCAAGGCTTTGGTCAATTTTCAGTTCATTTGAGATAGAAGACTCTACGGTTAGAATGTAGTTCTCTTGATCCTTTTCAATGCTGATCAGCTTTCCAAGTGCTTCAATAATTCCTGTAAACATAAGCTTTCGGTCAAAACAATTTTGATGAATATCTAACAAGATACAACATAAAGAGAAAAGGCACACGATAAATCGTGTGCCTTCTTTATAAAGTCTGTTTAAGCTAAGCCATTGGCTTTCTCAATCACGGCATCAAGACCATTGATGTCCTTACCTCCTGCGGTAGCGAAGAAAGGTTGTCCTCCTCCCCCACCTTTGATCTCTTTGGCAAGCTCTTTTACAAGTTGTCCAGCATGTAAAGAGGCTGTTTTTACAACTTCCTCGTCAATCATTACGGCTACTTGTGGTTTACCATTGATATCGGCAGCTAATACCAGAAATACGTTGTCGACTACAGCTTTGATATCATAAGCCAGTTGTTTTAATGCTTGAGCATTAGGCAAGCTGACTTTTTTAGCGATAAAGTTGTATTGTTCTTTTTGAACAGCCTCCTGTACAATGGCAGCTTTCATCGCTTGTAGTTCTTTGTTACGAAGCGCTTCTACCTCTTTCGTCAAAGTAGCCTTCTCTTCTGTAAGGTCTGTCAACGACTTTGTAAGGTCTTTAGGATTTTTCAATAACTCTCTAACCTCATTAAGCAATGCCAACTGTTCGTTGATATAAGCTTCAGCAGCTTCAGCGGTTACCGCTTCGATACGTCTTACACCTGCAGCTACAGAACTTTCAGAAGTGATTTTGAATAAACCAATTTGTCCGGTAGCATCAACGTGTGTACCACCACAAAGCTCAATAGAGTAGTCTTTGTCAAAAGCAATCACACGAACAAAATCTCCGTATTTCTCACCAAATAGCGCTGTAGCTCCCATCGCTTTCGCTTCCTCAATAGGAATACTACGTTGCTCATTCAGTTGAATGTTCTCTCTGATTTTTTCATTAACCAGTTTTTCAATCTGAGCGATTTCCTCGTCCGTTACTTTTTGGAAATGAGAGAAGTCAAAGCGAAGAAGTTGATCGTTTACCAAAGAACCTTTCTGTGCGACATGCTCTCCTAATACTTCTTGTAAGGCAGCGTGCATTAGGTGAGTTGCTGAGTGGTTGTTTTCAGTCAGCTTTCTTCTTGCAGTATCTACTTCACAATATACTTCTTGCTCCAGGTTAGATGGAAGCTTATTGGCAAAGTGGATAATCAAGTCATTCTCTTTTTTAGTATCGAAAATGGCAATTTTCTCTTCTCCGGAGGTTAATGTACCCTTATCCCCTACTTGTCCACCACCTTCTGCATAGAATGGGGTTTGATCAAGTACAAGTTGATAAATAGTCTTTTTCTTTTCGGTTACTTCTCTGTAACGAAGGATTCTTGCATGGCAATTTGTGGCATCATACCCCACAAATTCTACAGCGTCGTCCTCATGTACAACCATCCAGTCACCTCTTTCAGAAGCGGCATCTTCTCTGGAACGATTCTTTTGCTCTTGCATGGCTTCATTAAACCCTTTCTCATCTACTCCAAAGTCATTTTCTCTGGCAATAAGAGAGGTTAGGTCAAATGGAAATCCATAAGTATCGTAAAGGGCGAATGCCTCACGACCTGGGATTACTTTTTCACTTTTATGTGTATCCATCAGATCGTTAAGGATTTTTAATCCTTTCTCCAGAGTTCTAAGGAAAGCGACTTCCTCTTGCTTTACAACTTTCTGGATAAGGTCTTTCTGCGCTTCTACCTCAGGGAATACCTCATTGAATTGTCCTGCCAAAATATCAACCAATTCGTACATGAATGGTGCATCAAATTGTAGGAAGGTATAGCCATAACGTACGGCTCTTCTCAATATACGGCGGATGACATACCCCGCTTTATTGTTAGACGGTAACTGACCATCAGCAATAGCAAAAGTGATGGCACGGATATGGTCAGCAATCACTCGGATCGCAATATCCAGTTTTTCGTCATTTCCGTAAGTTACTCCCGCTTTCTTTGCTAGATGCTGAATCAATGGTTGGAATACGTCAGTATCATAGTTAGACTGTTTTCCTTGAATAGCCATTGCCAGACGCTCAAAGCCCATACCTGTATCTACGTGCTTAGCAGGAAGGGAAACAAGACTACCGTCAGCTTTTCTATTAAACTGTATAAATACAAGGTTCCAGATTTCTACAACTAATGGGTGATCTGCATTGACCAACTCTTTACCTGGTATTTTAGCAATATCTTCATCAGATCTCAGGTCAATATGAATTTCAGAACAAGGGCCACAAGGTCCTTGGTCACCCATTTCCCAGAAGTTATCTTTTTTGGATGCCAGTAGAATACGATCTTCCTCGATAAATTCTTTCCAATATTCAGCAGCTTCTGCGTCAACTTCAAGGTTATCATCTTTGTCGCCTTCAAAGACGGTAACATACATTCTGTCTTTAGGAAGATTATAACGTTCCGTTAATAGTTCCCAAGCCCAGGCAATGGCTTCTTTCTTGAAGTAATCACCAAAAGACCAGTTTCCTAGCATCTCAAACATGGTGTGGTGATAGGTGTCGATACCTACTTCCTCCAGATCATTGTGCTTTCCAGAAACACGGAGACATTTTTGTGTATCCGTTACTCTAGTGTTTTCAGCGATTTTATTGCCTAAAAAGTAATCCTTGAATTGATTCATCCCTGCATTCGTAAACATCAGGGTAGGATCGTTCTTGACAACCATAGGAGCCGAGGGTACGATCTCGTGTTGTTTTTCCTTAAAAAAATTGAGGAATGTATTTCTTATTGTTTTCGCATCCATTGTTTACAAAATATGGTAGGAAATTTGTATTTCTTCTTATGCTAATATAATTATCTCCGCAAAGTTATAAGAAATTAGCGGTTGTGGAATAAGTTTGGAAAAAATCCGTTAGTGTAGTATGAGGAGGGATTCCCAAAATTTTTCTTTTTTTCTGTTTTTGACCGGTTAATCCACCTTTCAAAATAATATTATCATAAGGAGAAGGGCCTTGTAGAGGCTTTACAGTGAGTGTATTACCTTACATAGGTAATGAATTAATGAATACTTATTCAAAGCCTTATTCTCAATATTTGGTTTTTAGGTTTTCAATTTCGTACATTAGGGCCTTTCAAAATTGTGAATATTAGGATGGAGGGGTTGGATTGAATAACGAACTTAGATTTAGTATGGCTAAAATCAAGTACTATTACGATACGGAAACGTGTCGTTATGAAAGAGTAAAGACTTCAAACTTCGATATTTTTCTTAATGCTGTAGGTATACTTTTTTTATGCTCTATCTTCGGATTTGGGTTTTCATTAATCTATGACCGATACTTTCCTTCAGCAGAAGAACAACGTTTAGCGAATCAGGTAAAAGTCTATCAGGAAGCACTGGATAAGTTAGAAGGGGAAATGTCCTCTATCGACGAGATGATGACTGTGCTTCAAGAAAGAGACAATGACATCTACCGTGTGGTATTAGGTGCGGAGCCTATTGCTATGGAGGTAAGACGTGCCGGAACGGGAGGTAGTAAAAATCTTTTTGAAATGCTTGAGAATGGAGCAGTTCAGGAAGAGTCTATTGTTACGGTGGAGCAGAAGCTTAAAAACCTGAAGCGACAGATGTTTATACAAACTCAATCGTATGATGAAGTAGCTAAACGTGCCTTGGAAAAAGAAGACATGTTAGCATCTATGCCAGCGATTCAGCCAGTTGAAAACAAGAAGATGAAGCGATTAGCTTCTGGGTATGGTATGCGTATCCACCCTATATATAAGGTAAAGAAAATGCATAGAGGGATTGATTTCTCTGCTAAGAAAGGGACACCGATTTATGCGACAGGAAATGGAAAGGTTGTAAAAGCACGTAAATCCAACAGAGGTTACGGATGGCATATTACAATTGATCATAAATACGGTTATCAAACACTTTATGCTCATATGTCCAAGTTTGATGTAAAGGTCGGTGAGGTCGTAAAAAGAGGTCAAAAAATTGGTGAAATTGGAAATACAGGTAGCTCTACAGCTCCTCACTTGCATTATGAAGTGCGCTACAAAAAGAGAGCGGTTAATCCAATCAAATATTTTACGAAAGATATTTCACCTGAACAGTATGCTATTCTTTTGGAAAGAGCTTCTAGAGAAACGCAATCACTGGGATATTCAGAATAAAAATAGAGATGAAATGTGAAGAGGGATACACCATTAAGGTGTATCCCTTTTTTTATGCTCTTCCATTACTTTCTTACAAAAAAAGTAATTTTTTTTTCGGGCGTGAAATACGCTGAACTCCTTGTTTCTCTACTCATTTTTCAAAAACCTCAATTATTGATTTTTTAAAAAATAACCTAATATTTTTATTGTTTTTAATAAATAATCGGAATAATGTTTTTAGTGTAAATATTAGTGCAATTTTTTTGAAAAAATCTTTTCCTAAATAAGAGTACAATTTATGGAGCTAAAAGTCTTATTGTCATAGGATTCATTGAGAATGAGAATAAACGTAGGAAGTACAATTTTATCTTGAAAACCTATTAAATGTCATTCAAATTCTTAGCTTTGCGTCCATTATTATAAAGATGTAATCCCTGCGGCCAAAGTACAAAGGGAGACTAGGTATTATATGTCACAAACTTAAAGTTATTATTGCCATGATTATCGGTGTACCTAAGGAAATCAAGAACAACGAAAACCGTGTAGCGTTGACGCCAGGCGGTGCTGAAACGTTGGTAAAAAGAGGACACGAAGTGTATGTACAAGCTACTGCTGGTGAAGGGAGTGGATTCTCTGATGAGGAGTATATTGCAGCAGGTGCTAAGATTCTTCCAACGATTGAGGAGACTTACGCGATCGCTGAAATGATCATGAAGGTGAAAGAACCAATTGAGCCGGAGTACAAGTTGATCAAGGAAGATCAATTGCTGTTCACTTACTTCCACTTTGCTTCTTACGAGCCTTTGACAAACGCAATGATTGAGCAGAAGCCAGTATGTTTGGCATATGAAACAGTGGAGAAAGTAGACAGAAGTCTTCCATTGTTGATTCCTATGTCTGAAGTAGCAGGTAGAATGGCTTCGCAGGAAGGTGCGAAATACCTAGAGAAACCATTTGGTGGAAGAGGTATTCTAATGGGAGGTGTACCAGGCGTTAAGCCAGCGAAAGTATTAGTACTTGGTGGTGGTATCGTAGGAACACAGGCTGCTAAGATGGCCGCAGGACTAGGAGCAGATGTAACGATGATGGATATCAGCTTGCCTCGTTTGAGACAACTGGATGATATCATGCCTGCCAACGTGAAAACGATGATGTCTTCAGAGTACAACATCAAGAATGAAATCAAAGATGTTGACTTGATTATTGGAGCAGTATTGATCCCAGGAGCAAAAGCACCTCACTTGATCACTAAGGATATGTTGAAAGACATGAGACCAGGTACGGTAATGGTAGACGTTGCGGTAGACCAAGGTGGATGTTTCGAAACAACAAAAGCAACGACACACGCAGAGCCTACGTATGAGATTGATGGCGTATTGCATTATTGCGTGGCTAACATGCCAGGTGCAGTACCTTATACATCAACTCTAGCGTTGACGAATGCAACACTTCCTTATGCGATTCAGTTGGCAGATAAAGGATGGGAAAAAGCTTGCGCTGAGAACGAAGAATTGAAGAAAGGTTTGAATATCATCAAAGGTGATGTGGTATACAAAGCGGTAGCAGATGCTTTCAACTTGGCATACAAACCTTTAGAAGAAGTAATGGGTGAGGCCATTGCATAAATAAACTTGGAAAGCCGATAGCAATATCGGCTTTTTTCTTATGAACAATGCATGTTTTACTTGAGGTCTCATATTGTATTATTTAAATGAATGAGTAATCTCTTGTATTTGATACATAAAAAATTGAAGATTTATTTGGATTTGTTATGTAAATGAATGTAAATTTGTTCAAGAACAAGATATGAAGTGTGATGTGATTTTTAGAAGTAATCTTTGAGATACTATTTTTTTACTACATCGTTTCTTGTTTAAAGAAATAGCTCCAATAGGAGCTTTTTTTATGGCATAGTAGAAGTGACCACAAAGGCGACTCTTCTATTCAAGGCCCTCCCTGCTGCATCCTCATTGCTCGCAATAGGTCTGCTTTCACCAAAACCTGCTACTTCAAGTCGACTTGGATCACAACCTCTTTTGCTAAGGTATCGTTTGACCGCTATAGCTCTTCTTTGTGATAGATCCATATTAAATTTAGCCGTATCAATATTGTCTGTATGTCCTTCAATTCGAAGTTTTATATTGGGATATTTGATTAGGTAGGTTAGGAGACGATTAAGGTCTTCATAGGAAGATCGTTCAATAATATCACTATTACTATGGAAATGAAGAGTCTTTAAGACCAAAGGAGGAGCATCCTCTTTTTTTAAGGACGTAAGTTCCATTTTATTTACTGTAATAGGGTTATCCTTGGTGTCTGTATAAATCTTTACACTACTTCCAAAGAAGTCCTTATCTTCTGCATAGTAGGTATAACGCTGCTTGGGCTCCAATGGAATAGAAAATGAACCATCTGAATCGGTATAAATGATGTGTTTTTCTAAGCTATCTTGATCATGATCGAATCGTAAAGTGGTTTGTAGGCCACTGCCGTCATGAGTAACTACTCTTCCTTGTACCAGAACAACAGGCTCAGGACGTACTTCTTTAGGAATGTTGATTTGATAAATATCTTCAGATCCCCAGCCATCTTCCTTACGGTCAGAAACGACAAATGCTTGTTGGCCATCCATGGTAAAGTAGATAGCATCATCACCAATCGTGTTAATACTTAAGCCTAAGTTGACAGGCTCGCTCCAGGAGGTCCAGGAATCCATATCCAGACGTTTGGACATATAAATATCATACCCACCTAGGCCATAGTGACCATCGGAACAGAAGTATAGGGTTTTCATGTCCGGATGTAGGTAAGGTTTTTTTTCTGCAAAAGGCGTATTGATGATTTCCCCTAGATTAATAGGCGTTTCCCAATCACCCTCCTCATTTTTGACGGATACATACAGGTCGGTGTTAAATTCTCCAGCTCCATGAAAATACAGTGACTGTGCATAATTAGGATTATAAGAAGGGTTGTCTTCGGGGCGATCAGAACAGAATAATACAGCTTGCTTATCGGCTGTCATGAACAGTCCTGCTTCATAATGCGGAGTGTTTACAGGGTACGGAAAAGGGTATACTTTTCCCCATTGTCCACTAGAGTCTACCTCTGTATAGTAAAAGTCTCCTTTACCAAGTGGTACGCCACTTTGACGAATATATTGGAATCGGGATGATTGATTGTAATTGCCATACAGAAAAAGCTTTCTGTTATCTGCACTTATTCCTGTAGGAATTTCATGGGAGGCAGTATTGACTCTGTCAGAGAGTTTTTTTGCAACAGTCCACTGCCCTTTACTATTTTTTTCTGAGTAGAAAACATCCTCTCCTGTGTCAGGTGACAAACGAGCAAAATAGAGAGATTTACCATCCATGGAGGCAATTGGCTCAAAGTCTTTCAAAGGACTATTCACCTTTGTACCTATATTAATTAACTCTCTTTTGGTGGAGGTGCTTCCTAGTAAAGTAATTGTTTGGTCGAAGAGTGTTCTTTGTGTAGGAAATAACTCTTTATAATTATTATAGATCTCAATAGCCTTAGTGTAATCTGCTTTAGCAATATGATGAGCCGCAAGCTTTCGAAGTGCGACAAATGCCATATCGGATGGAGCCATTGTGGTAATAAATTCTTCATATAAGGATAGATTTTCATTGTAACACCCTCTGTCGTGAATATTGAGTTGACAGAGAAGCTCTAGAACTGAAAGTCCATATTTGTTACCTAGCTCTTGTAGCTTTTGGTAGGTAAGGTCTTTTCTTGGGGAGTCGAAGTAAAACGCTTGACTATAGTAATCCTTAAATAAGTTTTTTAGATCTTTTTCCTCAAAAAAGTAAAGTACTTCCTCACAATATCGTTCATACATTTTTCCACTTCTATCTCCATATTGACGAATAGAACGTAACTGTGTATACTCCCCTAACATTTCCTGAGCCATTTGTTTCATTTTTAGCTTATAAGGGGAAGAGGAAAAGTTATTTTGAAATAGTCGACAAGCTTTGATAAAGCTTTCTCGTAAGGTAGCCAACGTATCGGCATCTTGAGTGAGGTTATAATAGCCTGTTTTACCTAGTGTCTTTGTATTGAAGCGATAAGGAACCTGATGTAGCGTTTCAAAGGCTTCTTTTTCGATGATATAAGGAAGTTGGTATAAGATACTGCGATCTGATATACCTGTTTTTTCTAAGGTTTTACTTCTGCTGTCAGGGGTGGCCTCTTGAAAATATTTTATGGATAACTCACTGTGTTTTTGAGCCTGATATAATAGTGATAATATTGGGTGTATATCAAGGTAATAGCGTTGAGGAAGACTTTCTTTTAATGTGCTTTGTGCTTGCCCTAGCAGGGTTTCTGCATAGTAATATTGGAGAAGGAAACTGCTTTCATCCTGTGTCAGGCTTTTTTCTAATAGCTCTAGTGCCTGAGTATAGTTTTTTGCTTCTAATGCTTCTTGTACTTCCTTGCTTAATGGTGCGTCTTGTGCTCTAGTGATAGCAGGGAACAAGTAGATGATTAAGAGCAAGGGTAAGAAGTTCGCTTTGATATAGATACGCATCAAGTAGGAGGTTGATGATTTGGGTAAATATTTATTGAAAATCTCCTAAATAATCTTCAAATAATTGCTTATTTGTAATGGGAGTAATAAATAAAAGATAATAGCCATTTTTTGCCAAAAACATAAGGGATATCACATTTTTCCAAGGGACCTTTTGGTTAAGGCTGTGACAAACTATTGTCTGTGCTATTTCAATCTACTAAAACCTACACAAACAATGCTAACACAAAAACGCTCAACCCTTTTTTTTGTTTTATGCTTATCACTTCTTATTCAGGCTTGCTCCTCCAATAAGAGTAATGTAAATATTACCTACAAAAACTTTCAGGAAGAAATTGAGCTGAAGCAAAACATCACCATGGTATTTGACCGGGATATGGTCAACCCTGTTCAGGTAAATCATTGGTATGAACAACCAGTGTTGGAAATTACTCCTAAAGTGGCAGGGAAATTTAGGTGGAAGTCTACGAAAACCTTAGAGTTTTCTCCAGAAAATGGCTTTGCTCCTAGTACCTCTTACACGATGAACTTTACAGAGGACTTCTATGAAATGCTTCTGGATCAGCCCAAGATTACAGAGGAAAAATTTACTTTTCATACCCCTTCCCTACAATTAGAGCGTACCGATACATTTTGGCAAGTAGGGCAACAAGGAGAGCCAGAAATTCGTCTGACGTTAAACTTCAATTATGAAGTAGTTCCTACCGAAATAGCCTCTAAACTGAAAGTGACTTCAGAAGGAAAAGAGACATCATTTGCCATGAGTACGACGGTGCCAGCAAAGCAAATACAACTGGCGCTGAAAGGGAGTGATCTTACTCAAAAATCAGCCTTAAAGATACAGGTACAAGAAGGATTGTCTATTGCGAATACAAAGATGAAAGCAAAAGAACTATCCTATGATACCAAAGTCCCTTCCAGAGAGAAATTTAAAATTGTACGAGCTGAGACTAGTATTCACGCAGGAAAGCCTTCCATTTATATATATACCAATCAGGGGGTAAGTACACAGCAGATAGAGCGATATATTAACCTATCTCCCACGATTGATATAGAAGTAGAAAAAACAGATTTTGGATTTATTCTTAAAGGTGCTTTTCAGACAGGACAACAGTATTATTTGACAATTGAGAAGGCTTTGAAAGGAGTATTCAATGAGGAGCTTGACTTTGAGTTCACGCAGAATATTCTGTTCGGAAGAGTAGATCCGGCG
Organism: Algivirga pacifica; assembly: GCF_039543525.1. Classification (NCBI taxonomy): domain Bacteria; kingdom Pseudomonadati; phylum Bacteroidota; class Cytophagia; order Cytophagales; family Flammeovirgaceae; genus Algivirga; species Algivirga pacifica. The sequence goes on along the minus strand of NZ_BAABJX010000024.1, from coordinate 103,771 downwards.
ATAAGGTTCAATGAAAAGAAAGCCCAATACCTCTCAAAAGCCGGAACAAAGAAGGTTGGGATCAAAATTGTCAATGTTCCTGAGGTGGAGGTGACATTGCATAAAATATACAGAAACAATATCCTGGCTTATTTAAAGGATAATGGACTGTTATATGATAGAGGAGGTGATGACTATTATTACTATGGGTATGCAGATTTTTCCAAGTACGGAGATATGGTTTTTGAGAATACCCTTTCGACAACTTCTTTGGAGCAGTCAAATGGCTCTTATTTGATTGATTTGGGAATCTCCGACCAAACGTTGTTTGATGGAATTTATGTCCTTACGGTAAGAAGTACAGATCAGCGTTATGTCAAAGATCAGAAGGTGATCTCTATGTCTGATATTGGATTAATTACCAAGAAGGGGAAAGATAATATTACTGTTTTTACGAACTCCATTCTAAAAGGAGAGACGCTATCCGATGTAGAAATTACGCTAGTAAGTAGTAACAATCAGGAAGTTTATACTGTAAAAACGGATAATAAAGGGGTAGCAGTATTTGATAATGTAAGACAAAAAGCCCCTGGATTTACAGTGGAGATGCTAGTAGCCTCTAAAGGGGATGACTTCAATTATCTTCACTTTTCACAAACAGTGGTTAATCATAGTCGTGAGGATATTGGTGGCATAAGTTATAATGCTACAGGAATGATGGCCTTTTTATACGGAGATAGAAACCTATATCGTCCGGGAGAAAAGGTTTACTTGAAAGGGATCGTAAGAAATAAAGATTGGACAGCCGCCAAGAGCTTTCCAGTAAAACTAAAAGTATATACCCCAGAAGGAAGCCGCTTGATTGCAGAACAAACTTCGTTGAATGAAGAAGGAACCTTTGAGACCTCTTTTACGCTTCCTGCGGCAGCCTTGACAGGAAGTTATAATGTGGAGCTATATACTACCAACAATATTTTATTGGGGAACTATCAGGTGAGTGTAGAGGAGTTTATGCCTGATCGTATTAAGGTAAATGTCCAATTGGATAAAGAAACCGTGAATGCAGGGGATGAGGTGGTGTTAAGCGCACAAGCGTTGAATATGTTTGGCCCTCCAGCACCAGGACGTAAGTATGAGACTACTTTCCAAATTGTTAAAAAAGGAGTTCAGCCTAAAGGGTTGGATGAATATGATTTTTCTCTGTATGGAATGGATAATATTTCTTTTGAGGAAGTGATTGTGGAGGGAACTACCGGAGAGGAAGGACAATTTCAAGAAAGCTATTTTATTCCAGAAGCATATCATCACCGAGGACTTTTGGAAGGAAGGGTTTATACTACCGTGTTTGATGAGAATGGACGTCCTGTGCATCGATTGAGTAAGGTAGATATTCTTACTCAAGAGGCATTTATAGGGGTGCATGAGATGGAGCACTATATTAAGTCCAAAAGTGCAGTACAATTGCCATTAGCAGCCGTAAGTCATGAAGGAAAGTTATTGAAAGGAGTTAATGCAAAGGTTGAGCTTGTTAAACTGAACTGGCAGTCGGTATTGGAAAAAAATGATTATGGAAGGTATCGTTATGTTTCCAGAAAAAGAGAACAGGTACTGGAGAGTGCTGAAATCACCTTGAATGGAAAATCTACCACGTATTCATTTATTCCTGAGCAGTCAGGAGAATATGAAGTAAGGGTATACCTTCCGGGAGCAAAATCTTATACGAGAAGATGGTTCTATGCATATGCTTGGGGTGCTTCGGCCAACGCTTCTTTTGAGGTGGATAAGGATGGAGATGTTTTGGTGAAATCAGATAAAGAGCAATATGAGGTCGGAGAAACGGCAAAAGTACTCCTGAACGCTCCTTTTGCGGGAAAGATGTTAGTGACTATAGAAAAGGATGAATTACTGGATTACTTCTTTGTAGAGGCGGATGAGAAGTCTGCTATGATAGAAATACCAATGAAAGAAGAGTATATGCCTAATGCTTATGTGACGGCTACTTTGATTAAGCCATTGGAAGATGATCGTATTCCATTGACCGTAGCACATGGTGTAGCTTCTTTGTCTGTAGTGAAAGCATCCAATCGTATTGCATTGGATATTGATGTTCCTGAAAGAAGTCGATCGAATACGAAACAGGAGATTATAATTACTTCTGAACTAGAGGAAGAGGATATAGAAGTAACTGTAGCGGTAGTAGATGAAGGTATATTGCAAATTAAGAATTATCAGACACCCGATCCATTTGAGTTCTTCTTCCAGAAGCAATCCCTACAAGTAGACTCTTATGATCTATATCCAAGACTTCTGCCAAATATGAAACCACAAGCCAATCGTTTTGGTGCTGGGGCTTTTGATATGGAGCGAAGGGTGAACCCACTGACCAATCAGCGCGTAAGGCTATTATCTTATTGGAGTGGTACCTTAAAAACGGATAGTGATGGAGAAGTAAGGTATACGGTCGATATTCCTGAGTTTTCTGGAAGCTTGAGAGTGATGGCCGTGGCGACCAAGGCAGATGCATTTGGTAGTAGCAGCAAGAATATAAAAGTGGCAGATCCATTAGTCGTGAGTACAGCCTTACCAAGGTTTATGAGTCCTGAAGATCAATTGAAGGCACCAATTACCTTGACCAATACAACGGACGAAGAGATGGAAGTGAGCTTGAAGCTGAAAACAGATGGTGTGCTACACAGCGAGGGGCTTTCGAGTAATCGTATTCGTATTCCATCTAATAGTGAGAAACAAGTACTGTTTGAGTTGGGAGCCAAAAAGATGATTGGGGCTTCTAAGGTGACAGTAACTGCAGAAGCTGGAGGTGAAGTTTTTAAGAGTGAAACAGACCTTACCGTAAGACCTATTACTTCTTTGGTAAAGGAAAGTGGTCATGGTAAGTTGGTAGCAGGCAATAAGGTTGAGCTGGATTTGAAAAAGGATTATTTAAAACCTAGAGGAAGACTGTTAGTAAGTAAATCTCCTGTTATAACCTTTGCAGAACACTTGGACGAACTGTTACGCTATCCGCATGGGTGTGTGGAGCAAACGGTTTCAGCAGTATTTCCTCAGTTGTACTTTTCGGATTTATCGAATGCTCTAAATCAAGAGACCAATAGCCAGGAAGCAGCATTTAATGTGAGAGAAGCGATTAAGAAACTCTACACGATGCAGATGTATAATGGAGGTTTGTCATACTGGCAAGGAGGTAGTTATGAGAGTTGGTGGGGAAGTGTGTATGCAGCTCATTTTATGCAGGAAGCTGATAAGGCTGGATTTACGGTAGATAAGGTTTTTATGGATAAATTGTATAGCTATTTGAACCAGCGATTAGGGCAGCGTATGACTGCAGATCATTACTACTATAATGTTTCAGGAGAGTTGAAGAGTAGAGAAATCGCAAGAAGGGAAGTGTTTTATTCTTTGTACGTATTGGCGCAGGCAGGGAAAAAATCAATTTCAACGATGAACTATTACAAAGAGCACCCTGACTTACTAACAACTGATGCACAGTATATGCTGGCTTGTACCTATCAATTAATTGGAGATCAAGCTTCATTCCGACAATTATTACCTCCAAGTTTTGGGTCGGAAAAGTCTCGTAAAGAATTCGGAGGAAGTTTTGCTTCTCATGTTCGAGATCAGGCAATTGCGCTTAATGTATTGATGGAGACTAATCCGGAGCATATGCAAGTAGGTGTATTGGCAGAAAGCTTGAGTAAAGCAGTGAAGGAGGAAAGGCACTTATCAACACAAGAGCAAGCGTTCTCTTTCCTTGCTTTAGGAAAACTTTCTAAAAAAACTAATGCTATGCCAGTGAAGGGTGAGATCTTGGTGGATGGCAAAAAGGTAAGTACCTATGAGGAAGGTATTGTGACCCTAACCAAGGAAATTATTTCTGAAAAGGTAAGTATTGAAGCTGAGGGAAGTGGAGATCTTTATTATTTCTGGGAATTGGATGGGTTGAGTGCAACAGGAGAAGTGGAGGAAGAAGACAAGCATCTAAAGGTGAGAAGGACTTTTCTAGATCGTTATGGAAGAGAGATTGAAAATAATAAGGTGCAGCAGAATGACTTGGTAGTCGTGAAGATTACGCTGGAATCTGATGGACGTTCGGTAGAGAATGTGGTGGTGACAGATATGCTTCCTGCAGGTTTTGAGGTAGAAAACCCTCGTATTGGAGAGTTGCCAGGTATCTCTTGGGCTAAAGGAAATACAGCAGAACATACGGACTTTAGAGATGATAGAGTACATTTCTTTACGACAGCTACGGCTAAACAAAAGACTTTTTATTATATGGTAAGGGCGGTCTCTTCCGGGACCTTCAGTTTAGGGCCTGTAAGTGCGGATGCCATGTATGATGGAAGTTATCATTCTTATCACGGGACTGGAACCGTAGTAGTGAATCGCTAGTGGACTGAACGCCAAGTAAACTTATAGTTAAGTGCTACTTTTAAGGAGTTTAAGGAAGAAGGATGAAGGATTATTATCCATAGGTTCCTAGTCCTTTATCCTTCATCCTTTTTCCTCATAGGTTTATTATGCGGAATTAATATGGTATTTTGCAAAGGGTTTTTAGTATATAAAGCCTATTGTTAGAATAGTAATTGATTATGAGGCAGGATTATGGGAAGATGGTATATAATAATACTGCTATTGGGAGGGGTGCTGAAACCTTTGCAAGCACAGGAGCAATACCATTTGAAACTCAATATAGAGGAAGGTGAACCGAGGGTTTTTCGGGATAACGAAAATTTTTCAGAAAAATCACAACTCACACAAAAGGTTGAGGATATTGTGCAGCAGTTACATTTTCAAGGATATTATCTTGGAGCGGTAGATAGTATTTATTGGGAAGAGGATACTTTGTGTGCCTTTATATATCGAGGGCCTAAGTTTGATGGAATAGATCTGTCTTTTCAGGAGGAACATAGAGAGCGTCTTTATACTTTGGGAGTAAAAGAAGGAAAACGATCTCTGCAAAGCTGGGAAGAGTCAGAAAGCTCTATTATCAAGCAGTTGTCAGAAGAAGGGTATTTAGAGCCAAAAGTGACCTTACAGTATCTTGGTGTAGATAACAATTTTTTAAAAGGAAAGCTGTCTTTAGAAGAAGGAACTGTTTTTTATTGGGATTCCCTGGAGGTTTTGAGTCAAGGGAAAATAGGTGTTCGTAAAGACTTTTTTCACCGTCTCATTCAATTTGAATCAGGAACAATTTATACACCCAAGCAGGAGCAGTATATTGTAGATCGCTTGCGTTCTCAGCCTTATCTTGCATTTACAGGGGAAGCAGGTATATATACAGATCAAGGTAGGGTAGTTATGCAACTACCATTAAAAAAACGACGAAATAATACCTTTGAAGGGATCATCGGGCTAGATAATGAGGGAGGAGATTTTCGCTTTAATGGACAGTTAGACATTGTAATGAATAACTTGTTTGGTAGTGGTAAACAAGTTGATTTATTCTGGAAAGGTATACCTGGCAATCGACAACAACTTAACTTTAGTTATAGTCATCCTGCTATTTTAGGGACAAAGCTAGATGTGGGACTTTCTTTTTTGATGCAAAAAGAAGATTCCACTTTTCTGAATCTCAGAAGAGGATTGTCCTTGTCAAAGGGAACGGATTATGGAGGGAAGTGGACATTAGCAATGGATTGGAGGTCAAGTATGACGTTCGCTACTCATGAGGAAGAATTAGCGAATATTCAGTCAGTTCTTTTAGGTGTTGGTTGGGCGAAAAGACGTTTAGATGATTTATTGTTTCCTCGCAGTGGATTGGAGTATCAATTACTATTATCGGTAGGACAACGAGGGATAGATAATACACTTCAAACCGAGCAGGAAGGAGTAGGACAATTAGAGTGGGATAGTGATTTTGCATTTTATTCTCCTATAGGACGTCATTTTGTTTGGAATATTTCTAGTAGAGCATATTATTTGCATGCACCAACCCTGTACAAAAATGAATTGAGACCTTTGGGAGGGATAAATACTTTCAGAGGATTTGAAGAGCAGGCCTTCTATACTTCAGCCTATGGTATATTGGGAAATGAGTTACGATTTCTCATGGATAAGTATTCTTATCTTTTTCTGTTTACAGAAATGGGATGGATACAAGAACAGTTCCAAGGGGAAATATCTAGACAATGGCCTTATAGTATTGGAGGGGGGCTTAGTCTCCGTGTCAAGTCTGGAAAGCTGGATTTGGTATATGCTATGGGAGTAAGGCAGGGAGAGTCTCTAGAATGGAGGAATGCCAAATTACATATTAGGTATACGAGTGTTTTTTAGAATAATAATAATTAGAGTCAATGGTATTTATAAGTGCATCGATCAGGCAACACATCGTATTTTTTTTGAGTTTTCTGGGAATGTTGTTGGCTTTTGGGCAAACCATGGGACAGGAACAAAAACAGAATATTATTCACTCTCTGAATGATGATTGGTTGGTGTATGATAACTCTTCAGAGGGTTTTGTGCCTTTTATAGAAGAGATACATGAAGGAGTGATGAATCACTATCTTTTCTTTGATGCTTCACCTTATCGAAAATATAAGCTGCGCCTTCGATTTGCAGGAGAAAGCAGTGTATTTGTGAATAATAAGCTTTTTTATAAGTCTCCTGTCAAAAACTCAGAAGTATTGCTTTTGGGACTAGATTCATTATTGGAGGCAGAAGGGAAAGGAACATTACTTCTAACATTTTACAATGAAAAGTCAACTAAGGAACACCCTAGAGCTGCCATTGTGAAAAGGGCTTTGGATAAACCCTTGGTGGAACAGTTTGAGGCTTCTTACTTTGAGGCTAATCAAAGAAGAGAAGGTATGTTGGGACATCATATATTATTGGTTGATGTACTCATATTGCTTTTGTTGGCTTTAATTTCGAGGGGTTCTGGAGCATCCTTGGGAAGTGCCAACCTGATGAAGATTTCAAATGTTGTTTTTAGAGGAAGAGGAGATGTTGACAAGTTAACGACTTTGCAAGTAGGTGGTTTTTTATTATCCTTTGGATTGGTTGGAGGGATGATTCTTTACTTGCTTCTTGGTAATGAAGAGGTGTTAACAGAGGTTGATTTGTATACTTTTGGAAAAGCTTATCTCTCCTATTTTTCTATGGCAGTTATTTTGATGACCGCATGGCTCCTGTTAATTGCTATTCTTGGAAAAACGTACAACTTAAAACAAGTTACTTCTATTCACATTCAAGCGTTTATCGATATTTCTCAGGTTTTTCTGGTTGTAGTTCTGTTAATAGCAGGTATTTGGGTTTTCAAGTCTACGTTAATTACAGTGAAAGTGTTTACGGGAATTCTCTTCTTTTTCCTCTTGCTGAAGACAATTTTGGTGTTTATTGTGACCTCCAGACAAATATCATTTAGAAATAAATATTTATTTTCTTATTTTTGCGCCACAGAACTGTTGCCAACTTTGTTGGTAATGAAGATACTTTTATAAAGGTCATATCTGAACCGAAATTATCAATTAGCATGGCAAACAATACACAATCAGAGGATGTAACGGTTGAGAAGAGAGCAGTAAAATCCATACTAGTATCACAACCAGAACCCGCAAACCAGAACTCTCCCTACCACATGCTCGCTAAGAAGTATGACATAAAGGTAGATTTTCGCCCTTTCATTGAGGTACAGGCAGTGGATGTAAAGGATTTTAGACGACAAAAAGTAGATGTCCTAAAGCATACCGCTGTTATTTTTACAAGCAGAAATGCGATCGATCATTTTTTTAGGATCTGTAAGGAAATGAAAGTGGATGTGCCGGCCGATATGAAATACTTTTGTATTTCAGACCAGACAGCCAATTATCTACAAAAGTATATTGTTGTACGTAAGCGTAAGGTATTTACGGGGCTAAAAACGGCTAAGGACCTATTAGAGATTATCAAGAAGCATAAAAAGGAATCTTTCTTGTTCCCTTGCTCGGATATCCGAAAAGATGATATCCCTAGTTTTATGGAAGAGAACAAGTTGAACTTTACAGAGGCTATTATCTACAGAACAGTAGCGAGTGACTTATCTGATCTGAAAGATATTTATTATGATATGATCGCCTTCTTTAGTCCTTCAGGGATTAAGTCTTTATTCCATAACTTCCCAGACTTTAAGCAGAACAATACGCGTATTGCGGCTTTTGGTCCTACAACAGCTCAAGCTGTTAGAGATCATGGATTGCATTTAGATGTAGAAGCACCTCTTCCTAATGCACCATCGATGACGGGAGCTATCGAATTGTATATGAAGGAAAACAATTAAGGTAAGCGAAGAGTTTTGATTAAGGAGGCTGTACATATTCATATTGTACAGCCTTTTTTTGTTACTTTTTTTTGTATATTATTTTATAATATTAACCTCTCGCTAAAACTAATAACCACATATGAAAAAGCTTCTGAGTACTTCCATATTGCTGTTTTTCAATCTGTTGTTGTTTGCTCAACAGGATCCTCAGTTTAGCCATTACATGTTTAATCAGGCTTTTTATAACCCAGCAGCAGTAGGGTTAGATAGCCGTTCAATTGATGCAAGGGCCTTGTACCGAACACAATGGCTTGGTTATGATGCTGACTTCAGCAGTGGAGGAGCGCCAACTTCTCAGTTGCTTACCGTAGGACTTCCATTGGCTAAAATGAACGGAGGTATCGGGTTATCCTTTTTAAATGATAATCTAGGAGCAGTGAATAATCAGGAAATACAGCTTTCTTTTGCTTATCACATTTCATTTGGTAACTCTACGCTTTCTTTGGGGGCCAGAGGAGGGTTGTTTCATTATTATCTAGATTATAAAAAGTTGACGTTTGTAGATGATAATGATGTAATTAACCGAGAGAATGGATCTGTGAGCGAGTTGGTACCTGATTTTGCAGCAGGAATTTATTTCGACAGCCCTTCTTTATTCTTAAGTGCTTCCATGAATCACCTTCAGCAATCGACGTTTTCTTCAGGTGATGGAAATATTATGACTTTAAGAAGACATCTTACGGTAATGGGAGGTACAAATATTGATTTAGTAGAAGGAGTGACGATACAACCTTCAGTAATTATGAAGTCTGACTTCAATGCCTATTCTTTTGAAGGAAGTGTGTTGGCGATTATTAATAATAGTTTTTACGGAGGGGTAAATATGAGAGAAGTGGAAGCTTTGACAATTTTAGCAGGAGCTAATTTAACCAAAAGTAAAAACTTGACGTTGGGATATGCTTTCGATCTAACGTTGCAAAATAAAAGTGCTAAGTCAGCAACCTCTCATGAGTTGATGTTATCATATCGTTTTGGGATGTCGGATAAGACACCACCTAATACAGTGAGAACACCTAGGTTTAGATTTTAACATTGAGTATAGTCGTTAAAATGTAGGCATTTAGGTAGCGTTAAGGCTCTTTTTTAAACAGAATCTATTTTTTTTGATCAAAAAAATAGATTCTATTGAGATCCTTTATGTATATTTCATTGCTTTAACGCTAATTTTAAGATTATTACAGGAAAGTTTTTTAAAATTCTTTTAAGCTTTAAACCATTTTAACTAAGTTTGGCTTGACTGATTGTTTTGAAATATACTTATAATGGAGATGGTGGCAGATAGGTTTATTTTTTCGGATTACCTCCTGTTATAGAGGTATATGTTGAAGGACCTCAAACCCGACTCAAGCTGCGAATAATGAAACCAAAAAATAAACTGAGGCTTTTTTAAGGCTTGCTGTACTTTTTATTGTATTTGTTCGTTGCTATTCTAAGAGTTTTAATCAAAGGATTGTACAAGAGCGTTTTGAATTTCAAGGTAAAGTTTTTCACTTTCTTGATAAATACCGCTTTTGGATTCATTTTTGCTCATTAGCAAGAAGAATCTTTTGATTCAGTATTGGAACAAAAAGTAAACACTCTTTGCCAAAAGTATCTTTTCAGCAAATTTGAAAATATTGTTATAGACTATGAATAACTCTTCACTTTTGAGGAACCTTGTGTGGTCAATGTTGGCATTGTACCTGCCATTTCAAGGATGTAAATCGTACGGAGGAAATGATGACAAGGGAGAATTGACCGGTAGAGCTCCTGAAGCTAGCTGGGAGACTAATGTGATCCCTTACGGTATGGTGGAAGTTCCTAGTGGTACTTTCCATTTAGGACAGGCCGACGAGGACCCTACCTACTCCAAGATTAACATGAACCGACAAGTAACCATCAGTTCATTCTATATGGATGATACTGAAATCACCAATAATGAATACCGTCAGTTCTGGTTGGCTGTGGGAGAATTGAACCAACAAAGAGGTGCAAACCCTCCTACTGGAGATGACAAGTATGTGATTGGTGTTGATGGAAATAAAGAATTAGCGATTCCAGATTTTATGTCACAGGAAGAGCTTCGCCCTGATTCCACGGTATGGACAAAAGATTTTGCCAACCATATGGGGGATCCTATGCAGGAACACTATTTTAGTCACCCTTCTTTTGGTAGTTATCCGGTTGTTGGAGTTAGCCGTAATGCAGCTCTAGAGTTTTGTAAGTGGAGAACTTACCATATGAATAGTTACCGTATGCAAAACGGTGATGCTGAGATGCCTAAGTTTGCGCTTCCTTCAGAAGCACAATGGGAATACGCAGCAAGAGGAGGTCTGAGAGGTGCGAAGTATCCTTGGGGAATGCCTTATATCCGTAACGGGAAAGGATGTGCTTTGGCTAACTTCAAACCTGGTAGAGGAAATTATTATGATGATGGATATTCTTACACCTCACCGGTAGGTGAATTTTATCCAAATGGATATGGCTTGTACGATATGGCTGGTAATGTTTCAGAGTGGTGCTTAGATGCCTTCAACCCTGCAGCATATCCTATTGTATGGGATTTGAACCCTATTTTCTTGAATCCTAGTGAGCGTAAGAAAGTAGTTAGAGGAGGATCATGGAAAGATATTTCATTCTATACAGAGACAGGAACGAGAACTTATGAGTTTGAAGATCGCGCTAGAGCTTACATTGGATTTAGATGTGTAATGGTAAGTTTGGGTGGTTATTCTGGATTGAATTAAGATTTTTTTTTATTATAACAGAGTTTTTTAATAACACTTAAAGCAATAGATCAAAGATGAGTTATCACAAGGAAACTTTTAATGAGAAGTTTAACCGCGTGTGGGTCCCTAAAGTTACAGCAGTAGGAGCAGCGGTTGTTATTGTCGGAGCGATGTTCAAACTAGAGCACTGGCCTGGAGCAACATATATGTTGGTAGCAGGTTTGAGTACTGAGGCATTGCTATTCTTATTGGGCTTTTTTGCTCCAGTACCTCCTCCAGAGAAGCATTACCACTGGGAAAAGGTTTATGGACCTGCGATCCTGGATGCCAATGCTGAAATGGCGAAAGTACCTCAAGCAGCGGGAAATACTTCTATGCCTAGCTTAGGAGTAGACGAGGCAACTGCTAAAGCTTTTGACGCAGGGATCAAGCAGTTGACAACTTCTGTGAAGCACATGACTGATATTTCTAGCACAGCAGCAGCTTCTAAAGAGTACACAAACAGCTTGCAAGTGGCAGCAAAGTCAGCGACTGAGTTAGGAAAGTCATTCGGAACAGCTTCTACAGCAGTTACTGTATTGGCGGATGCTAGCAAAGATGCTAAAAACTATCACGAGCAAATTCAAGCAGTAAGCAAGAACCTTGGTGCATTGAATGCTGTGTATGAAATGGAGTTGAAGGATGCAAATAGCCACCTGAAAGCGATGAACAAGTTCTACGGTAACTTAAGCGTTGCAATGCAGAACATGTCAGATGCTAGCAAAGAGTCAGAAAACTTTAAGACAGAGATCTCTAAGTTGACAGGTAACCTGACACAACTTAACGGCATTTATGGTAAAATGCTTAATGCAATGAAAGGATAATTCCTTTCTTGTATTTAATTTTTTTAGAATCGAGTCTTGAAAGTAAAACTCTAAAATATAATGGCAGGAGGAGCTAAAGAAACCCCGAGACAGAAGATGATCAATCTGATGTACTTGGTATTGCTAGCCATGCTTGCTTTGCAAGTTAGTGATACAGTACTAGATAAGTTCATTTTCATTAATCAGGCTTTAACGATCTCCAATAATACTGTTGAACAAAAAACGCAAAGTATTTATGCGGCAGTAGACAAGGAGGTGGCCAAAATGGAAGAAGACCAACCCAATGAGGTGGCAAAGCAGGTGAGAGAATCTGCAAAAGAAGTAAAACAAAAAACAGATGCTGTTTTAAAACAGATTGAATCTATTCGTCAAGGGATCAAAACCATTGCAGGAAAAGATGAAACTGGTCAGATCCAGGATAAAAGTGGATCTGAGAAAATGATGCAGTTGACGTTAGGTCCAGGCGATGCAAAGTCTGGAGAAGCTTACAAACTAAAGAAGCAACTAGATGCTTACGTGAAAGATTTGAATGAGATCGCTAAGGCGAATGTTCAGTCTAACTTTGAAGTTACAAAGCAGAGAATTCCTTTTTCGGATATTGATGTAATTGCAAAAGATGCAAAAGACTATCCACAAGGAACTTTCAATAAAGAGCAGTTGAACAAGGATTTCGCTATCCTTCAGTTTCAAGGAACTCCAAACGCTGCAGCAATTGCTGTATTGACTCAGCTAGAAGCAGAAGTGCTAAAAGCAGAGGCTAGCGTGATGGATGTTTTGATGAAGAGAGTGAAAGCAGAGCCAGAAATTGACCAGTATAAAGAAATCGTAATCCCTCAGGCGATTTATGTGCCTAAAGGAACGAATTATGAAGCTGAGTTGATGGTAGGTGCTTCAAGTTCTTCTCTACAGCCAAGAATGAAAGCAAATGGTGCCGCTGTTAATGTTGAGAACGGTGTTGGACACTTGAGCTTCAAAGCGATGGCAAAAGATAGTGAGTTCGATCAATATGGTAAGGCTGAGAAAATCTGGAGAGGGGTAATTGAATACCCTACTGGATCTGGATGGAAGCAGTTGCCAATCGAAAGAAAATACTATGTTATTCGTCCTGATGTAGTAATCAGTGAAGGTGATGGTGGCCTTCCAGACCTATACCTAAACTGTGGAAACACGTTGAAGATTGACGTTCCTTCATTGGGTAGCCAGTATTCTCCTAAGTTTAGAGTATCAGGAGGTAGTGTGTCTGCTAATGGTAAGGTAGCAACAATTCTTCCTACTTCTCCTAAAGGAGGTACATTGACTGTGTATAGTGGCGATATGAAAATCGACTCTAAGAAGTTTAGAGTAAAACGTTTGCCAGCTCCAAAGGTGAATATTTATGCAGGAAGAGAAGCTGTTGTGAAGGACTCTCAACTTGAGGTAACTACACTAGCGAAGAACAAGGCAAGAGCATTTACACTGCAATTGGTACCAGATGCTTCAGTAAAAGACATTAAGTCTTTGAAGCGTGACTTGAACTATGGTATCAAGTCAGCAAAAGTATCTTTGGTAAACTCTGACAACACAGTGTTTAAGTCTGAAAGAGCTAGAAACGGTGTTGTTAAGTTTAACAATAGAGATCTTAAAGCTGCAACACGTGTATTGGTAGAGATCCAAGAAGGTATCCGTAGAAACTTTAGAAAACAAGATGAGGTAGTGATCAAGAACGCTACGTTCAACATTAACTTGTCACGTAACTAATTTCTGAGGATTCATCATTGATGATATATTCATAGTCCGCAGTGAAAGGAAACTTTTGCTGCGGCTATTTTTATACCATTATTTTTTTGTACCTTTTTAGCATCCTAATAATAATTTATTGTACGTTACGTTTTTTAAGTGGGAGTTATAAGTGTACAAACAAACTTTCGGTTTTTTGGCTTGGATATTGTTTACTTTAATCGAAACAGGCGACCGTTGTTGAGTCCTGCTTATCTCATTTTTGTTTCATTACAGCTACAGTTTTGACACTTACTGCAATTATGAAAAAAATATTTTTAACACTGATCTGTAGTTGGGCTCTTATCCCAGCTATAGCACAGAACTACGCTCCGGGCGAAGAAGAAGAGCCCGTACATTCGGTTTATGAGTACCCAAAGAAATACGAAGTAATGTCTAAGCGTACCGTTTGGTACGAAGTGGACTTGGAACAACGCATTAACCGTCCATTCCATAATACAGAGTTTTATATTGCTGATGCGATCATCCGACGTGCCTTGATTTCTGTATTGATGCCTTATGATCCAGAAGATCCTACCCGTAAAATGGATAACTTCCGTGAGGTGTATGAAAAAGCAACGGCAGTTGATGAACAGTTACCAGAAGTTGGTGGCGGAATGTTCTGGGGACCGGACTTGATGTCTGAAGGTAGCGGAATGGCGGAAGCTACTGAAGGTGCAGGAGATGACTTTAGAGATGATATGTTCCATTACCTGCAAGCAGAGGTGGACTTGATTTATGATAAAACGAGAAGTATTTGGATTAGAGATATCAAACGTATTACGGTTCTTTATGAGAAAAGTGATGGGGATGATGCAGGTAAAACCAAGCGACCTTTGGCTACCTTTAATTACAAAGACTTTAAGTATTTGTTCAAAGATATCAACAGAGACAATTCTGCAGAGCAAAAGGCGTATTGGGTAAATATCAATAACAGAGCAGAAGACCGTAGTATTATGGATGCTTTTGAGTTGATGTTGTTCTCTGGTAAGATGATTAAGTATAACAATCACGATGATGCTTTGATTTCTCAGATTCTGGAAGACGAGTTAGAAAGATCTGAGATTGAAAGAAATAAAGTAAGAGCAGGAGAAGCTCCTCGTTATAAATTGAAGAAGGCAATTGACTATGAATATGGATTGCTGGAAGAAAATGATGATTTGTACTCTTACTAAAAAGTGAGAAATCAATCCTGTTATAAAAGGACTTGCATGTAGTATTTACAGGCAAGTCCTTTTTTTTATGATGCATTTCGTCTCATTATGGTACAGAATTGGATTAACTTTTAATAAACACATTGCTCAAAATAAAATAATTGTGTTTTTTAATAAGTGTTAACAATAGCAATTCTAACCCCATATAACCCATGAAAAACAAACTAATGATCATACTGCTTCTATTGGCAGTATGGACGCCATCCCTAGCACAAAACTATGCTCCCGGAGAGGAAGAAGAACCTGTACACTCTATTTATGAATACCCTAAGAAGTACGAGGTCATGAACAAGAGAACCGTATGGTATGAGATTGACCTTGAGCAAAGAATTAACCGACCTTTTCACAATACGGAGTTTTATTTGGCAGAGGCTATTATTAAGAGAGCCATGATTCCGGTATTAGTGCCTTATGATCCTGAAGAGCCTTTGAAAAAACTAGATAATTTTAATGAGCTTTATGAGAAGGCAATCAGTACAGATGATGCCCAAATGTTGGGGGCACCTATTGGAGGTGGTATAGGCATCATTGATGACTATTCTATGATGGAGGAAGAAACAGATTTTGTAGAGGGCTTCAGAGATGATATGTTCCATTATCTACAAGCAGAGGTAGATTTGATCTACGATAAGACTAGGAGTGTATGGATCAGAGATATAAAGAGTATTACGTTGTTATATGAGAAGAATGATGGAGACTCAGGGTCCAGCACAAAACGCCCGTTGGCTGCTTTCAATTATAAGGACTTCAAGTATCTTTTTAAGGATATCAACAGGGACTTATCTCCAGAACAAAAAGCTTATTGGGTAAATATCAATAACAGGGCGGAGGATAGAAGTATAATGGATGCTTTTGAACTGATGATTTTCTCTGGAAAATTGATCAAGTTTAATAATTATGATGATGCTTTGATCTCTCAAATGGTAGAAGATGAAGTGCAGCGCTCTGTAATTGAGGCAGAAAAAGTGAAAGGAGGAGAAATGCCAAGATATAAATTGAAAAAGGCTATCGAATATGAGTATCAGTTGCTGGAGCAAAATGATGACTTATACTCTTACTAATTGAAAGGGATTTTAGATAGGATAAAAATAAAAGCATAGCCTAAGCTATGCTTTTATTTATTGAAGCAATGGCTGAAAACCACTACCCTTCACTTCATGTGCTGGAAGTACCATCAAAAAGGCTTGAGGGTCCAATACTTTTAGATAGTTCTCCAATCTTACCATTTCCTTACGGCTGATGGCAGTAAGAATCACGTTACGTTCTTGCTGATTGTAGAAAAGCCCTTGTCCATTTAAGTAAGTTCCTCCTCTATCCAAATCATTAAGAATATATTCTCGTACTTCTTCATGTTTTTGCGAAATAATCATGACGACATTTTTGCTGTTGAAGCCACCCAATACAGAGTCAATGGTCTTGGAGATTGTAAATACCGATAATATGGCATAAGGGGCTAGCGTGAAGTCTTGAAAGACCACCAATCCCATAACCACAATACTGCCATCAATCAATAATACAAACTTACTGACAGGAGTCTTGAAGTAATGAGATAAGATCTTAGCCAATGTATCTGTTCCTCCTGTTGTAGCCTCTTCTCTTAAGGTAAAAGCTACTCCCGTACCTATTAATACCCCACCAAAGATGGCCGATAACAATTTGTCTTCGGCAAAGACATAACCACTCAATAACCAGGCAAAACCATCGACGGCTAGAGAAGCCCATAGCATGGCAAGAATAGTTTTCACACCAAAGCTATTCCCCAAAGAAAGTATTGCCCAAACCAAAAGTGGAATGTTAATGGCAAGAGAAATCATACCGATAGGCCAACCCGTAAGGTCACCAACAATGGTACTGAATCCAAACAATCCTCCAGGGATAATTTTGTGAGGAATGAAAAATGCGACATAACCGAAAGCAATAATACTGGCGCCCAATAATGCCTTTAACGTGCTGATAAACCACGGTTTACTCATAGGTTTTACCTGTGGTACCTCTTTTATTTTGAATGTTTGTTTGTTTTGCATTGTCATCTGTATTGACCATTTTTTAGCCTATTATAGACTCATAATCAATCTATTAAAGTCAAATAGAATGCAAATATAAGAGAATTATCGGTAATAGAATCTTATTCTACACTAACGGATATTTTGAGGATATATCACTGTAAGTGGGTATAATTATTAAATCGACTTTGTTTTTATATAATTATTCTGAAAATTGTAAAAAATCGTTTATAAATAGTAAGATTCTTAAAAATAGCTCTGTACATTTTTTGGTCGTAACCCAGAGTCAAAAGCCTATGTTATTACTTAAGTTTGGAGGAACCTCAGTAGGTTCTGCGGAAAGCATCAGAGAAGTATGCAAAATTCTCAAATCATATAAAGAGGAAGGGAAACGTTGTGGAATCGTGGTTTCGGCCATGAGTGGCGTCACCAACAAGCTTATTGCCATGGGTCAAAAGGCTTCTGTGGGAGACGAGCATTACTTGACGTTATTAAAAGAAGTGGAAGAGCTGCATTTTTCAGCGATTCGTGAGCTCCTTTTGGTTTCGGCACAGAGTCCTATGCTGGCACAGGTCAAACGTTTGCTCAATGAGTTGGAAGACTTGTTGAGAGGAATCTCTATGTTGAGAGAATTGTCTTTACGTAGCTTGGATACAGTACAAAGTTTTGGCGAGCGTATGTCATCTGCCATCATTGCGCAGTACTTGACTCAAGAAGGAGTACCAGCTATACAGTTGGATGCACGCACTGTGGTAAAGACCAATAGAAGCTTTGGGTATGCTAAGGTAGATTTCTTGAAAACCAACGCTAATATTGTACGCTATTTTGAGGATACTAAAGAATATCCAGTCATTACAGGCTTTATAGGGTCTACAGAGGAAGGGGAAACCACTACACTAGGTAGGGGTGGATCTGACTACTCTGCTGCTATTTTTGGAGCGGCGTTGGATGCGGAAAGCATTGAAATCTGGACAGACGTAGATGGAGTGATGACAGCAGACCCAAGAGTCGTGAAAGATGCCTTTACCTTAAGTCAGATCTCTTATGAGGAGGCAATGGAGATGTCTCACTTTGGTGCTAAGGTGATTTATCCTCCTACCCTGCAGCCTGCATTCCAAAAGAAGATTCCTTTATATATTAAAAATACATTTAATCCATCTTTTATTGGAACAAGGATTTCGGTAGAGACAGGACATAATGATCTACCCGTTAAGGGAATTTCATCTATCAAAGACATTGCACTACTGACGTTGAAAGGTAGTGGTATGGTAGGGGTGTCAGGGGTTTCTTCTCGCCTTTTTGGTGCCTTAGCTAAGGAGGATATATCTGTGGTATTGATAACACAGGCTTCTTCTGAGCACTCAATTACATTTGCAGTAGCTCCGGAGTTTGCATCAAAGGCACAGACAATCGTAAATCAGGAGTTTATAGGAGAAATTTCTGCAGGGAAGATTGATGCTATCGAAGCAGAAAGAGATCTTTCTGTCATCGCAATCATCGGAGAGAATATGAAAGCCACTCCGGGCATTGCAGCAGCTAAGTTCTCCGCATTAGGGAAAAATGGAATCAACGTTCGTGCGATCGCACAGGGTTCTTCGGAGCTTAATATTTCAGCGGTAATTCCACAACGTGATGTAGCTAAAGCCGTTAATGCTTTACATGAAGCGTTCTTCCTATCCAATAAAATGACCCTGAATGTATTTATGTTAGGGTGGGGACTAATTGGTTCTACGCTTTTAAAGCAAATCAAAGAGCAGGCACAGTATCTTCAGGAAGAACAAGGATTGAAGATTAACGTGGTAGGGGTGGCCAACACCTCTAAAATGTACTTTGATGAAAATGGTATTGACCTTTCTTTAAGCAAGGAAGAAGTACTTGCGGCAGGAGAGTCGTCAGATACTTTGAAGTTTATAGAAAGAGTAAAAGCACTTAACTTACCGAATAGTGTTTTTGTAGATTGTACGGCTGGTAAAGATGCCGTAGAGCGTTACAAAGATATTCTTTCAGAAAGTATCTCTATTTGTACACCGAATAAACTGGCCAACTCAGGTCCGTTAAGAGTGTATAAAGAGTTGCAGCAGGTGGCGGCATACCGCAAGGTGAAATTTATGTACGAGACCAATGTGGGGGCTGGTTTACCAGTTATTTCTCCTCTGAATGACTTGAAGAATAGTGGTGACCGCATTCTTAAGATTGAGGGAATTCTTTCAGGAACCTTATCGTATATCTTTAACTCTTACAAGCTGGGTACTTCTTTTGCTCAAATTGTGAAAGATGCCAAGGAAAAAGGCTTTACAGAGCCAGATCCAAGGGATGACTTGAGTGGAACGGACGTAGCCCGTAAGATCTTGATCTTGGCAAGGGAAGCCGGATTTGACATCGAGCCGGAAGAGATTGAAGTAGAAAATATTTTACCTCAGGAGTGTGTAGATGCCCCTACCGTAGAAGAGTTCCTTACGGCATTAACTAATAATGAACACGTTTTTGAGGAGCGTATGGTAGCAGCGGCAGAAGATGGAAAAGTACTGCGCTTTGTAGCTTCATTGGAAGATGGAAAGGCAAAAGTGGGATTGAAGGCTGTGGCAGAAGATCACCCATTCTATCACCTTTCAGGAAGTGATAATATGGTGGTATTTACCACAAGACGTTATTGCAGTGAGCCGTTGGTCGTCAAAGGACCTGGTGCTGGAGCAGAAGTGACAGCGGCAGGAGTATTTGCTGAGATTATTACTATCGGAAATTATCTGACTCATGCACAATAGTTTTTGAGAGCAGATATTAGGGGTTAGGTGTTAGAGATTAGTTGAATAAATATTGCTAACCCCTAACCCCTAATATCTAACTCCTTTATATATTTATTTTTTTATTTGGTTATAGAGATGGGTGTAAGAGTGTTTGCTCCAGCAACAGTGGCCAACGTGGCTTGTGGGTTTGATGTGTTAGGTTTTGCCGTAGATGAGCCTGGAGATGAGGTAATCATGGAGAAAAACGACGGCAAGGGTGTGCGAATCGTTGAGATCACAGGAGACGATGGGCGTTTATCGAAAGACCCCGCCAAAAATACGGTGGGCGTTTCTGTGTTGAAATATCTGGAACATATAGGACAACCTGATTTGGGTATTGATATTATCTTGCATAAGAAAATGCCTTTCGGTAGTGGGCTAGGTTCCAGTGCAGCCAGTACAGTGGCGGGAGTATTTGCCGTGAATGAGTTGCTTGGAAAACCATTACGTCAAGAAGAGTTATTACCCTTTGCTATAGAAGGAGAACGCATTGCTTGTGGAGCAGCACATGCTGATAACGTAGCACCTGCTTTGTACGGAGGGTTTGTATTGATCAGAAGTTATGAGCCTTTGGATGTGATTCGATTGAATACTCCTAACGACCTTTTTGCAGCGATTGTACATCCAAAAGTGGAAGTACCTACCAAAGATGCCCGTTCCATTCTCAGGGCCAATGTACCCATGCAACAAGCGATTCAGCAGTGGGGAAATCTCGCAGGACTGATCGCAGGACTCTATCAGGAAGACTATGATTTGATCGGTAGATCCATAGAAGATGTGATCATAGAACCGGTACGCTCTATCCTTATCCCAGGCTATCAGGATGTTAAAAGAGTAGCCTTGGAGCAAGGAGCATTAGGTGCCGGTATATCAGGATCAGGACCTTCTGTATTTTCTTTATGTAAAGGAGAAAAGAGTGCCACGGCTGTAGGTCTGGCTAAGAAAGAAATGTTTGCCAAGTATGGCATAGAATCAGACCTATTCGTATCAAGAGTAAATCAGAAAGGGCCTGTCGTTCTGTAGTTTTTCAAACTTACCGTATTGCTACACGCTTTGTTCATAATGTTTAATTGAGCTTCGCTCGTTCATAATGTTTAGTTGAATTGTTGATATACATCAACCAACAGTTCAACTCAAATCAACGATTCAACAAGCAGCGTAAGCTGTCTCAACGATTCAACTAAACATTATGAACGAGCGAAGCTCAATTAAACATTGTCAACAAACACTGAGATTAGCACTCTTTTTGTTCGTTGTATGTATAGACGTCTTATACGTTATGATCAATTTAGGGTATATTGCCCGAAACACCTTGACCATAAGATATGATACATATACAGCGAATAGCATTTTTTATACTGGGAAGCCTAATGGTCACTCATACGTCCTTGGGGCAATCTCAGAAGCTAGATCCATACATTGCATTAGGAGTTCATATGGATAGTAGTATCTATGAACATGACTACCACTCACTTTCTCCCTTATTAGATTATAATGTGTTTAGCCGAAAGGCATTGCATTATTTTAAAGTATCCGAAGAGGAGGCTTTGGCTTTTGAAGAGGAACTTCGGGAGCAAATTTCCATGGAAGATATATTGGGCGTTTTAGTTGAGGATGATGGACGCTATGAGTTTGTAAAGGTGTTGGATAAGGCTAATGGAGAAAAGAGTTTGTTGTTCAGGCAGGTTTACTCTGATGGTTGGCTTAATTATCAGGAATATCTCTTGCATACGATAGGCGATAAGCTACTGATTAAGGATATCTATAGTTATGAATCTGGAAGCTATCTATCTGACCGTATTGGAACGTCCTACTTAACAGAAGATATTTATCCCGTAAGAAGTGGATACGTGCAACAATATCATGCATTGGCAGATAGTATATTCTATTATAATCAGATGACAGCTTTTAAAGAGAGTTGGAGAGTGTATCAGACGCTGCCAAGGTACTATAAGGATAAGGAATCTTATTTATTGTCGGCAATCATTGCGTTGTCGGCTATTGAAGTCGATAAGGAAATACCTTTATTACAAAGGTACCAAGATAAATATCCTCAAAGTCCAGGGGTACATTTGGTGATGACAGATGTCTATAAAGCAAGAGGACTGATGGATGCTGCCATTAAAGAATTGGAAATACTGGAAGAATATATAGGGGGAGATGCTTTTTTGATGTATAAGAAGGCAGAATGCTATGCTACGAAAGGAGACTTGAAAAAAGCAGAGAAGCTTTGTAAAGTGATTATAGAGGAGAAGAATGAGATGACAGAAGCTGAATTATTATTGCTTGACTGTTACTATTTGAGAGGAAAGCATAAATTTTTTCTAGAAAACTTATTAGTGCTAGCGGAAAAATTATCGGTGGAACCGGAAGTTTTATGCCCTCCGGAAGACTATCCCGTTTTCTTTTCTTCTGATATTTGGCAGGAATGGCTCAAGCGGACAAAAAATGGCTAAAAACTTTCTATTTGTTTTTCAAGGGGTTATCATTTTTCTTTGAAAAAAAATGAAAATACTATTGCAGGTTTCCTGAAAGTGCATACCTTTGCACTCGCTTCTGAACGATAAACGTCAAGAATGAAGCGGATGTGGCGAAATTGGTAGACGCACTAGATTTAGGTTCTAGCGCCGTGAGGCGTGGGGGTTCGAGTCCCTCCATCCGCACTTAGTAAGGCCGACGTA
Source organism: Algivirga pacifica (assembly GCF_039543525.1). Classification (NCBI taxonomy): domain Bacteria; kingdom Pseudomonadati; phylum Bacteroidota; class Cytophagia; order Cytophagales; family Flammeovirgaceae; genus Algivirga; species Algivirga pacifica. The sequence goes on along the minus strand of NZ_BAABJX010000024.1, from coordinate 81,471 downwards.
GCTCAGGGGTAGAGCGTTTCCTTGGTAAGGAAGAGGTCGTGAGTTCAAATCTCATCGTTGGCTCTATTTCCGCTTGACATTTATTATTCAGAACCGCGGGTGTGGCGAAATTGGTAGACGCACTAGATTTAGGTTCTAGCGCCGTGAGGCGTGGGGGTTCGAGTCCCTCCACCCGCACTAAGTATCAGTCCTGATTGTATCAACAGTCAGGACTTTTTTTTTGGCTTGCGATTGCGAATTACGAATTGCATGTTCTTATATTTACTGTGTTTAGGGGTTGGTATAAGCGTCAGGTGTAAAGAGTCTAACTTGCACTGATCACTTACACTAATCACCATCACTAATCACTAACAACAAGTAACAGGAAAATTATGCATAGAACTCATACGTGTGGTGAACTACGTAGCCAGCATATTGGAGAAACAGTAACCTTGAGTGGCTGGGTACAAACCGTAAGAGATAAAGGTGGTTTGATCTGGATTGATGTTCGAGATCGTTTTGGTATTACGCAGCTTTTGATCGAAAACGATGCGGATACAGCAGAAAAAGCGCGTGAGCTAGGAAGGGAGTATGTCATCAAGGCTACAGGTACTGTAGTAGAGCGTACTGCTAAAAACCCGAATATCCCAACAGGAGAAATTGAGGTGAAACTATCGGACTTGACGATTTTGAATGCGTCTAAGGTACCTCCATTCAAGATTGAGGACGAAACAGACGGAGGAGAAGACCTTCGTATGAAATATCGTTACCTGGATATCCGTCGTAACCCTGTAAGGGAAAAGCTGGAGCTAAGAGCCAAGGTAGCTAGAGAGATCAGAAACTACTTGAGTGATGAGCAATTTGTAGAGGTAGAAACACCAGTATTGATCAAGTCTACGCCAGAAGGAGCTCGTGACTTCTTGGTACCTTCTCGTATGAACCCAGGGCAGTTCTATGCATTGCCACAGTCGCCACAGACATTTAAGCAATTGTTGATGGTAGCCGGTATGGACCGTTACTTCCAAATTGTAAAGTGTTTCCGTGATGAGGACCTTCGTGCAGACCGCCAGCCTGAGTTTACACAGATTGACTGTGAGATGGCTTTCGTTGAGCGTGACGATATCCTAGCGATGTTTGAAGGGTTGATCAAGCACCTGTTCAAAACAGTAAAAGGGGTAGACCTAACAGAATTCCCTCATCTGGACTATGCAGATGCCATGAAATACTATGGTTCTGATAAGCCTGATACGCGTTTTGAAATGAAGTTTGTGGAGCTGAATGATGTCGCTCAGAACAAAGGCTTCAAGGTATTTGATAGCGCAGAAGTAGTATTGGCGATCAATGCAGCAGGTTGTGCAGACTACACCCGTAAGCAACTAGACCAATTGACAGACTGGGTAAAACGCCCTCAGATTGGCGCTAAAGGCTTGGTATATGTGAAATGTAACGCAGACGGTAGCTTTAAGTCTTCTGTTGATAAGTTCTACTCACAAGAAGACCTGAAAGCATGGGCTGACAAAGCCGGAGCAAAAGCAGGTGACTTGTTGTTGGTATTGTCAGGTGATTTGGATCACACACGTAAAGCGATGTGTGAGCTTCGTTTGGAAATGGGAGAGCGTCTAGGCTTGAGAGATCGTAATACTTTCTCTACGCTATGGGTTGTAAACTTCCCGCTATTGGAGAAAGACGAGGAAACAGGGCATTATCACGCAATGCACCACCCATTCACCTCAGCGTTGCCAGAAGACAGCGAGAAACTGGTTTCAGCCCCTCAGGAGGCAAGAGCAAACGCTTATGATATGGTGATCAACGGTGTGGAAGTTGGTGGTGGTTCTATCCGTATCCACGATAAGACAGAGCAGTCTCAGATGTTCGATGCACTAGGATTCACTCCAGAAGAGGCGAAGGCACAATTCGGCTTCCTATTGGATGCGTTCGAATACGGAGCACCTCCTCACGGTGGTATCGCTTTCGGATTTGATCGTCTTTGCGCACTATTCGGTGGTGTAGACTCTATCCGTGACTTTATTGCTTTCCCTAAAAACACCTCTGGTAGAGATGTAATGATCGATGCGCCATCTCCAGCTGGTGATGAGCAATTGAAGGAACTAGCAATTCAGTTGAAAAAGTAATAGGTAATAGGTAAAAGGTAATAGGTGTTTTGAGGTTTTACCTTTTACCTATTACTTTTTACCTTTTACTTTTAATACACTTAAGTATGGTTTTCTGATTCTTGATATCCGTAGTTGCAAAAAGGTAGACCTCTCCCCCATCCTGCAATCCAGTTTTCTTTCGGATCTGCGCTACCGTTAACGGAAAATTACGCACGGTAATATTTGCCTTCTTCATACTGAGATGTTTTTTAATCTCTTTCTTACCAAATCCAAATTGCTGGACACATTCGAATATTCTTCCCGGAAAATCTTCTATTAAAGTTTCAGAGGTATATAGATGACTGTTAGGGTGAAGTTTTTTTAAGCCGTATTGATTCCCGATTGTTTTATACCCTCCTGCTTTTAGAATAGCCACGTTAGGTTCATAGATATAAGTTTCCGCTTTTTCAGCATAGGTAGAGGCAGCATATTCCTCTTCCGAGTACAAGAAAGAAAAGCGTTGGAGGTTACGACCATCTTTTGAGATATTAATACTGACAATAGCGGGTTCCTCAGGGAGTTCTTTAGAGAGTAATAACAAGATCTCCTTACATTCATTCTGGACACTGACTACTTGTACTTCCCGGATATAAGGAATCGTTTGAATGGTTTGCTTGATATCCAACATAGGAGAGAGTTTGATCATCACCTCTTTCCCTTTTTCCACGAGTGAGTCTTGTAGTTCCTTGATATTAGGCTCACATTCTTCGATCCTTACTACTTTTTCATTGAACTCATCTCTACGGGCAGGGTCTAAGTAGATAAAGTCAACTCTCTCAGAAATATTTTTTAAATAAGTAACCCCATCCTGTGCATGTATGTTGACATTTCCTACATCAAGGACCTCCATGTTTTTTTTGACCAGTTCAGCTAGCTCCTCTTGTCGTTCCACATAAGCAAAAGACTCAAATTTTTGAGAGAAGAAATAGGTATCTACCCCAAAGCCTCCGGTTAAGTCAATACCCTGTTTTCCTTTTATTAAGGAAGCTTTATAGAGTCCAGTGGCTTCTGAAGAACATTGCTCCATAGAGAGTTTTACAGGGTATTCTAAGGCCGTATTGTCGTACCAGGAAGGGAGTTTTTCCTTGGCTTTCTGTCTTCCTTGTATTTGTGTGACTACGTAAGCCATTGGAATATCGGGGTAGCGGCTGGCTTGTAGCATTAACTGTGTAGGATCGTCTTGTAGGTGTGCTTCTATAAAGTCTTTAATGTCCATAGTGTATTTTGCCCCTGATTTTGATCAAATATATAGGGGCAAAAATATACTTTTTCAATGGAATAAAGATAACGGGAAGGTTCTTTTCAGGTTTTCCGATAGAGATACTGATGATATGGTAAGCTCTTAAACGCTTAACCAATTAATTAATACGCTTTAAGTAAATCGTTATCAATCCAGTATTGTGATATGTCTGAAATACAAAGTCATCCTCTTCAAGGAGTAAGACATCTCCGGCTCCAGTGAGGGAATTTCCTGTCCCGTCTGATATACTTGCTTCTCCGTAATATAATTCCATATTAATCGAAGCATTACCAATTGGTACAACACTAAATATAAACGGATACTCCTGTTCATCCTTATCCACAAACAGTCCATCACAATCGGTAGTACTGGAAGGATCTGTATCACAAGGTTCAAATATAAAATGTGTACCTTCCAAACCAGTGTTGGAAGTACTTCCTTCTATTTTATCGACAACCCACTTTCCCTGGGTCTTATCGGCCATTACTTGTTGCTCATTTTGATTGCAGCCTGATATTAAAAAGCTTATTAACGCAGTTACGAAAAGAATATTTGTCAGTTTCATGGTTGATTTTGTTTGTATAAAAAAAGTATGATTGAGCTAGCGGGCTAATAATTACTGTCTCTGTAATGTAATTTTTACTGGAAATGTATTTGTGCTCAAAATGGTAGAATCATGAATAGCGGTATACGCATGGGAGTAAAAGGTAAACTCTTCTTCATCTAGGTGTTCGATTTCTCCACTTCCGTGCAGGGCTAAAGTAAACTGTTTATCATCGCTGAATTCCTCCGTATAAAAGTTGATCACATCCTTATTCTTCCCACTACCCATGGCTATATTATAGATAAAGCTTATTCTATTTCCTGTAGAAGTGATGATCTCCCCTGAGCACTGTGTGAAGGTATCCTTTTCTATTTCACAAGGCTGAGAGAAGTCAAACTCACCTCCTTTAAGGAGAATGCCATTGTTATTATCTGTCTCTTCTACGGAGACTAAAGTCCACTTTCCTTCTACTTTCTTTATAATGGAAGAAGGAGTGTCAGCACAGGAAGTAATTAAAAAAATAAAGCTGCAAAAAGTTAATAGTTTCCTCATTCGTATGGTATTTATAAATCCTCTTTTCAAGAGGACAACTCTATTTTAAAAGAGGACACTAGAAATTTTCATTTTATGTATCGCTGTTTGTATTCAATACATATAAATACCTACTTTATAATAATTTTTTGCCTGTAAACCTCCCCTCCTACTTCCACCATACAAAAGTAACCCCCTTTACCCCAAGAGGAAATATCAAACGTTTTAGTTTGATTGGCGGGTACTTGCCATGTCGCTTTATGTCGACCATCTGCCTGTATCATGCGAATAGTAGCAGGAGTCGTGGCTTGATTAGCAATTTTGAGGTATTCCTGTGCTGGATTAGGGTATAGGGTAATCGGAGTAGTCGGTTGTTTTTCTTCTATCGTAGCAGTTACCTCAAATAGTCCTTTCTCAAACAATAATATACCTCCAGCAGCACTTCCTGATAGTATAAAATTCCCTAAAGGAGCAAGACTTAAATGCCTGCCTAGTCTAGAGGGATATAGCTGTGCACTTTGAGGATTATACATGAGTTCTTCCTGAAAAATTGGGGTCTCTTGGTTTTTATAGTCGTAAGCTATTTTTAGTTTCCCATCGTTTCCTCCCAAAAGTAAATCCTCTTTCCCATCTTCATTAAAATCTAGCAATAAGATGGAAGGGTAACGATTCTGAAAATCATTAATCCCCAAAAAAGGAGTGGATTGCTTTTCAAAACTCAGGTTTCCTTGGTTAATATAGGTATGGAGGGTGCCATTGAAATCACCAGAGAGAATATCCAGTAGCTGATCTCCATTAATATCCTGTAAGTTTAAAGTACTCTGGGGAAAGAGGCGGATATCCAGTGTTTGTAGGTTGTCAAGGTTCCAACCTTCAGAGGTTTGAGGAAGGTAATAGACTTGTGTTTGGGAGGAAAATGGTGTATCCCTACCCAAAAAGAGTAAATCTAGAAGTCCATCCTGATCGAGGTCGGCCCATTGAGGTGTTAAGTCGTACAGCTCAAGGGAAGATAGATTCAGGTAGTTCTCTGATTGTAAAGTGAACTCAGGAGCGATGTCTGTTCCTATATTCTCAAAGAGAAAAAGTTGTGCTGCTCGTTCACTCTGTCCACGTTGCCCTATTAATAGATCAGTATCTCCGTCTTTATCTATATCAGCCGTACTGAGCGTAGAAAAAGCACCTATATCAATCATTTCTTCTTGAAGAAAAGAAGTCGACTTCAAGGTATAGGTATTGTTCTCTGATAATTCGTATTGATAGCTAGAATGGGAGAAGTCAATAGCATAAAGATCATCGACAAAAAGGTTACTGCTTCCTAGAAGCGTTATTTTGTTATCCAGTTTAATAGCCGATAAGGAAGGAAATACCAAGTCTACCTTATTGCTATTTTCAGAGAATACTTCTTCATTAAGCATTGAGAATTGAGGCATCTCCGTAGTCCCTTCGTTTAAGAAAGGAAATAGGGTTGTACATTCCACTTCGCTACTAACCAGGTCCCGAACACCATTTTGATTGAGATCTGCCAACAAAAGACTACCTCCGGCATGGGCAGGGCGCAGATTACTATTTCCCTCACAGGTTTCTTCCTCTGAAAATAAAAAGGTAGCACAATCTCCACATTCCCGTATGTTTCCCCATTGTCGGTCTTCCAATGCCAATAGTATTTGCTGACAGTCATTATTTTCTTCCATACTAAAATTCTTATGCCATTGAATATTCCCATTGCTGTCATAAGTAAAAACGTCAATATCGCCATCTCCATCGATATCGGTAAAGGAAGGAATGTCCGTAATAGGTATTCTTAGGGAAGTAGGATTCCCCAAAGAGTTTGTGGTTTCCAGTTTGATGCGTTCACCAAAAAGGCTCAGATTTTCACTTGAAGTATTGGGATAAAGATATACAGTATTATTGTCTCCGGTAAATAAGTCTTTGTGTCCGTCACAGTTGTAATCGACCAAGGCAAACCAGTAAAGAAACTCCGGAAATAGAGTCGTATACTCAGGGCTATATTGAAAAGTATTTTCTTTTTTTATAAAAATGGATAATCGACCGGCTGACTTATCAAAACCTACAAGGTCTTCCATCCCATCTTCATTAAGATCCATACTTTGAAAGTATACAGCATTAAGTCCTCCTGCCCAAGCTTGAGATAATTGGGTATCCTCTTTTTGGGTAACGGTAATTTGTTGAGAAGGGATAAGGGCGTAGGTATTGGCTTGCCCCCACCCTAGTACAGGAAGCCAACAGAAGAAGGATAGTATAAGAAGTTGTTTGTTCATGGAGTTCATAATGTTTAATTGAGCTTCGCTCGTTCATGGTGTTTAGTTGAAAAAATAAAACAGCTAAACATTATCAATAAACGCTTCATCTTCTAGCTCTACTTGAAATTCGAGATAAAATCCAATAGCCTCATCGATGACCTCGTTCAGGCTTCTTTGTTGTTTATCTGCCAGTTTTTTGAGCTGATGCAGCTGGGCTTTCGAAAGGCTAAACCCCAAAGGTAATGTTGTGCGATTATTATCAGGTGTACTAATACTATTTTTAAGGGCTGTCTGCAAGCTTGATTTTAAGGACTTATTTTTCATGATTAAAAAAAGGTTATCAGTTATGTGTCAATAGACAGTGCAAGCTGTCTGAACTAATCAACTCCCAATACTCACCGAATGGTGAGGAGTATATGTTATTTTTTCAACTAAACAGCATGAACAAGCAAAGTTCAATTTAACACTGTGAGAGAGTTCTGTAAACAAATCAACTCGAATCAACTCACCAAAGGTGAAATTCAACGATTCAACGATTCAACCTCCTCAATAGCTTCATAAAAGATACCTTGTATCTCCGACCTCAAATCTAGATCAATCAACGTCCGGTTATTGGCATAAGGGTAGACCCTATTGCATAAGAACACATAGACCAATTCATTTTTAGGATCAGCCCAGGCGCAAGTACCCGTGTAGCCTGTATGTCCAAAGGTATAGGTGGAGGCTTTTGGAGAAGTAGGGCTTTCGCTTTTTTTCCAGGGGTTAGGTTTGTCCCAACCATAGCCTCGTCGATTACGGTACATTTTATAGGGACGATTATTGAAGGTATTAAGGGTTTTTTCTGTAAAAAACTCTTTACCTCCATAACGACCATTTTGCAAGTTCATTTGCATCAGAATACCTAAATCATGGGCTGTACTAAATAGTCCTGCATGTCCGGCCACTCCTCCCATTAGGGCTGCAGAAGGATCATGAACAAAGCCATCCGTAACGAGTTCCTGTCGGTAGCGGAAGTCTAATTCTGTAGGCGCAATATCTCTGCCTTTTTTTCGGAGATAAGGTAAGTATCCTAAGGAACGTAAGCCCATGGGGGCATAGATACTATCTTCCAGAAATTGATCTAATGGCTGACCAGTTTGCTTTTCGATAATACGTTGAAAGAAGTAATAACCCAGGTCACTGTAGCGATAGGAATAACGTCCTCCTCGGTATCGTCTTCTTCTGGATAGACTACTTTCTTTTAGCCAATCCCACATATAGTCTTTAATGCTGTCATTGGCAAAAAGATTGGGGGAGACCTGTACATTATATCCCTCTTTCGCTTTATCGACAAGATAATTATCATTGAATAAACGCGTGTTGATATCCATCACATGTCCCCAGAAAAAGTACCCACCTTTAAGTGCCGAACAGTGTGTTAGTATATTTTTGATTCTCAAGGATGACTTATCCGTTCCTCTAAGAGAAGGAAGATAATACCCGAGGTTATTATAGATATTAAACTTATTTTTTGAGGTCAAGTACATGAGCCCTTGGACCGTCGCGGCTACCTTGGTGACAGAAGCGATATCATAAAGGGTCTCTGTCGTGATTGCTTTATTCTTACTATAGGTGAGATGCCCATAAGCTTTATTGAAAACCATCCGTCCATGATGTATAGCGACAATCTGACATCCTGGGAAAGCTTCTTGTATGATAGATTGCTCTATGAGACTATCTACTTTTTTTAGGTATTCGCTATCCATACCGCTCATCTCTGGCAATCCATAGCTGATACGCTGTAGGGAATTGGTTTGTATTCCTACCCCTCCTTTTATAGTAGTACTGATGTTGATTGGTAATCGTCCAGTACTCTCAACGGCCCCAAATATAATTTGAGGCACTACGCGTTGTGCAATAGGAGAGGTTTCATAGGCACAAATAAGATTATCACAAAAGTCCAGATATTGTAGTCCCATAGGAGAACCAAATAGCACGGTGATCACCCTGGTATTGCTTGCCCTGAGCTTTTTGAGTAATTGGACTGAGGCATAACTTACTCCGTAACGGTCAATAGGACTGTTACTGTCGGTAAATATACCAACGATAACGGCGTTGAATGTTTTGGTTTTATTATACAAATCATTGACTGCTGCCGTGGAAATATTTTGAGTAGATAGTGGAAAATGTTCTGCTTCAATATAATGTTGGGTATACTGATAGAATGGGTTTTTAGGATCATCATTCCCTAATGAGATAACAGCAACCTTTTGTTGATTGACTTTTAGGAATGGAAGGATGCTATCCTGAGCGTGAATAACAGTCGTACTCTGTTCATAAATTTGTTGTACGAGTGCTTCTTTTTGGTTTTCTGTATAATAAATAGGAGATCGCTCCGGAAGTGCGATAATCTTTTTTTCTTTGACCAATAAAATTTTTCGTACGCTTTGATCAATCACCGACTCAGAGAGTTGTCCTACATTGATGGCTTGTTTGATATCAAAAATAACTCTTGGAATGTCATAAGGAGTGATCACCATATTAAATCCATCTTTCAAGGTTTGTATGGCAGAACTTCCGGCATATTGATACTGTACTAAGGGATTGAGAGACGTCAGGTTAGCCATAAAGAGTCCTTCATAGTTGGCAGAGTCCCTTAAGAATTGTAATGGATTATGATGTCCCGCAACTAGTGGAATAGTGGTTTGCCCTTGCTTGCTTTGTAGGTCTTTTATGGTGTACTCACTCATCAGTAAGGAGATACTATCGGCAATCAAGTTGCGATAGATAAAGAGTTTATCTTGATGTTCGGCAGAGAAGGGATTGGAAGTTGACTTGGGAAAGTATTTTAAGCAACCGGCAACATTTCGACGTTGTATACCTCTAATAAAAGCACTCCCTTTGGAAACAATAAGCTCCTTGATATCTCCCCAAGTAGTATGTGGATTATCTTTGTGAATATTATTATCCAGATTAATAGTACTAAAATTAATAAGTAATTCTTGGTGCTCTTCTGCAATCGCTTCTCCTAATTGGTAGATCGCTTGGTTGCTTCCTATGGCTCCTAGCGTAATGGATTTGGGGTAATTAAAAGGTTTATGCTTCCGGTTAAGAATTCCTTTGATAGGATCTAGTCCTATAAATAGTGGTATAGTGGATTTATTTTGAAGAAGGTGAATACTATCGGTATGAACATTTTCTATATCCTGAAATACGACCCCCCCAACACCATACTTTTCGATAAGTCGTTCAACACGAAAAGTTTGAGCGTCTTGCCCTGTCTGAATAGGTACGATAAGTAATTGTGCGATTTTTTCTTCCAAAGACATATTCGCAAGGGTAGTATCAACCCATGCAGAGGAGGATTCCTGTGCTGCTATACGAGAAGAAATGCCTATACAGGCAATAAGGATCAGGTATACGGGATATCTACCAAGGGTCATGGGTGTATCGTATCAATTATGAAATGTACAGATAAAAATAGGTTATACTAATTACCTAACTGCACAAGGGGCTTCTTGTTACAGAGGTAATGAGGTCTTGGAGTCAATTTTAGGCTTGTTATTAAACTTAAAAAAAATTAAGCAACATATCTAAATAAAAGTAAAAAGAGGTGAGGGCTATTTAGCATCAAGGCACGGTGTAACCAATTCATGATAATTTGTTATCTTTGTGAATAGTGATATAAAGATATACACCCATGAGAAAATTTAAATTTATGTTCAGACTGCCTGATAATAGGCACTTTGACTATGAGCCCATGTACTATGATGAAGCAAAGGAGCGCAGGGAGCAGAAGAAAAAAGAATATGAGGCTTTATTAAAAGGAGAAAAGAGTGAGGAGCTGATGGAGGGGATTCGTGAGCGTATTCGCTTCTCGTCAAACAGAAGTCGTTCACAAGACAGAAGCTCTATCATTATGCGTCTGTCCTTTGTCATTATCTTAAGTATCTTGACGTACTGGATATTCGTCAATTTTGTATAGCAATATTTGTTGAATCCGTTACACGGCGTCTCGAATTTCAGCAGCAAGCTTCACTCGTTGATTTGAGCTGAACTGTTGATGGATATATTTATACTCATACAACATATCAACTCGAATCAACGAGCGAAGCTCAATTCAACTTACCGAAGGTGAAATTCAACGATTCAACGACAATTAAGGCAGGTAAAAGTCAAACTCCTGCTCTTTCATACACTTAAAGTGTCCCTTAGGGCATTTGTCATACCCAATTTTAGAGCAAGGTCTACAAGATAGATCATTGCGTTCAAAGATCGTGAACTGTGTACGATAAGGATACATACCCAGCTTAGGAGTAGTATTTCCCCAAATAGAAAAAATACGTTTCTTAAAAGCTGCCGCGATATGCATTACCCCGGTATCGTGGGTAAAGACAGCATAAGACTGCTTGATCAAAGAGGCAGACTGATTAAGGTTAAACTTACCACATCCGTTAAAGATCAACTTATTTTTTTTCAACTTCTCAAGTCCCTCATTGAAAGAAGGGTCTCCCTTTTCTGGACTGAAAAAATCCATAAGCTCGTCTCCTGTTTCTTTATCCTCAGGACCTCCTAATAACACGATAGGATGATGGATTTTATCGCAAAGTTCAATCATCTTATCGAGAGGCAATTTCTTAGTGTTATGTTGTCCCCCAATACCATAAACGACAAATTTTTCCCGAAATGCTTCGGGGAGCCATTCCATTTCTACTTCATCTTTTTCTGGAATAAAATAATCTAGACCTAGATTATCGGCTTTTATCCCTAAGGGAGCCGCTGTATCCATATAGCGGTCTACAATATGCACGTTGGGCATACGGTCAACTTTAAGGTTGACATAAAGCCATTTTTCCAGATTGATTTTATCAAAAGAAAAGGAGCGCACATCCAATCGCCATTTGATGATCCGAGTACGAAGGTTGTGGTGTAGATCAATGATATAGTCAAAGTGTTCCTCCTTGAGTGCTTTAACCAATGTGTTAAGGCTTCCCTCCAGGCAGTGTACTTTGTCTATATAAGGGTTATGTTCCAGAAGTCCTTTGTAACTGGCTTTAGTAACATAGTGGACTTCGGCTTCCAATTGTGTTTTCAAGGCTCTTACCACAGGAGTAGTCAGTACGATATCTCCTATGGAAGAGAACCTTAGAATGAGAATTTTTTTCATAAACAGCGATTGTATCAGCTATTTTTTTGTCGTAATGCTTCAAAAATAATAATACCGGCAGCTACAGATACGTTAAGAGAGCTTACTTTTCCTCCCATTGGAATCTTGGCCAGAGTATCAGCTTGTTTGATAATATCGTCAGAAATACCATCTTCCTCCGAACCCATCACGATGGCCGTTGGTACGGTATAGTCCACATCATAAATGGTGTCGCCTCCTTTTTCGGAACATCCGACCACTTGTAGTCCAGACTCCTGTAGGTAGGTGATGGTTTGATTCAGGCTTTCTGTACGGCATACAGAAATATGGTTTAATGCTCCTGCAGAAGAACGCATGGCATCACTACCAATTTGTGCAGCTCCTTTGGCAGGGATCACAACAGCTTGCATTCCGGCACATTCTGCTGTACGGGCAATCGCTCCGAAGTTACGAACATCGGTTACTCTATCCAGTACTAGAATAAATGGGATTTTTCCTTCCTGATACGTTTCAGAAATGATATTATCCAAAGAGGCAAACTGTATTGCAGAAATAAATCCAATGACACCTTGATGGTTTTTTCCTGTAATGCGATTTAATTTTTCTTCAGGTACCCTTGAGATAGGTACATTGAGTGTGTTGGCAATCTTAGTAATTTCGGCCAACTGCTCGTTGGACGTTTCTCTAAGCACCAGAATTTTATCAAATTCCTTGCCTGCATCCAGCGCTTCCAACACCGGTTGAATACCGTAGATCATTTCGTTGGAAGAGTATTTTTTTCTTGGGGGCTGGTTGAATCGTCTCTTTTTATTTTTGTATTCCATGAGTAGTCATATTTTTTGCAAAGGTACGGACTTCTGCTTGTACTTTCACATTTTATCTGAGACAGGTGACGATATTTATTCTAAAGGTGGATTGCCAATACGCCATTGCCTGATTGCTTCATTCCAGGGCTTTATGTAATCTTTATTTCTTTGTAGCTGATAGTGATGTTCAGTGAAAATGTTATTCCTTTTTATAAATAAAAAATCCACTTTTTCTCGGTAAGGAGAATTGGTATAATGCCACGTGATTTCTGTACCGTTGTCTTCAATACGATCTGGTTTTCCGAAGACAATATAAATCATTCCCATATCTGTCTTCCATCCTTCTTTGTAAGTACTAAAGGTTTCGTTGGCATAGGTTACTCTTCGGTAGAAACTGCGGATAAGCTCGCTGGCATTGTCTGGGGTTTGTCCCACTTTCAACCAAAACTGCTCGAAGGCTGTTTTAGGACTTCCTGAGATTTCTAGCGTATTCCATTCCTTATTGGTAGAAAGGTAACGTAGAGGCTTGATTAAGTCCTCATACTGTCGATATTTAGGAAAGTCTGGAGAGACGACCATAATTCCTTTTCCTGTAATGCCAGCAGTATCTTCTTGAAAAAAAACTAATCCCTCTCTCGACATATAAACCCATTCATTGGATGGAATCTTGTAAACGGTATCGATTCCCAGAAACTCATTTTGAGAGGCACTTCTAGTCGTCATTGGTGGTAAGGCAGGGAGGAATCGGTTATGGAACGTTACGGCATACAAACTATCCTGTTGCAAATGGTTTAGTACCAGACTATCCTCCAAGTGTACATAGGGTGCATTACTTTGAATAAAAAAAGATTGGGAGAAGCTATGTAAGGGGAGTATAAAGCAGCATAGAGTAGCCAGGAGTAGTGGAGGATGTTTATGTATCATGATACAGTGATTTATAGTTTAAAAACGTTGAAAGCAGAGTAGGTGATCATATATAGGCATTCAAATAAGTCTTGTCGTCGCTTATTGTTTAGTACTCAATAATAATTAAACGATAAACGATAAGCGATAAGCAAACATAAGACAAGACGACGAGCCTAAAGCGTTATATGATTCTCGACCTAATGGAAGAACACATATTCTTTATAATTGATCACGGGAAATTAAAAAATATGTTCCATAAAAAAATCCTGAAAAGCGGATGCTTCTCAGGATTTACGGATATATTTTAATAATTGGGAATTTATGGATTACCATTCCCATAAGAAATTTTCTTGATCAATTAACCATGCTTTGATTTGCTCACCTTTAGAGTATCCTTTAGCACCAGCCTCTATATCGACCATTTCTCCAGTACGTGGACTTCTGTACTTCAATAATCTTCCTTGATAGAAATTTAGAGCGAAGGCATCTCCCAGATTTTGATTTTGAGCAGGGTTTCGGTTGTTGAACCAGATTGCCTCAGGATTGTCCTGAAGTGCCCCATTTCTTTTTTGATGGAAAACTTGTTCGTATAGCTCTCGGTAAGAGAAAGCTCCCACAGGAATATTTACTTGTCTTTCTCCTGTTTCAGTAGCAGGAATAATCAAAGTCATCCCTAAGATATCATTGTACATGGAGCTTCTTTGACGATCAAACTTTCTTTCAATTTTCACATCCACTAAATAGACATTGCGAGGGCCATAAAGGCTATCTTCTTCTTCTAAAGCAAGAGCAGTTCCATTATTGAAAATGTCATTAGAGGCTTGATTGGCAATATCGTTTTCCAACTCTGTCTGAGGTATACGTAGTTTAGCGAAGAATTCCTCTTTACTCATACGTTCTTTAAAGGAGTCATCCTTATAAGGTAAAATACGATCGTTTTTTACTGCATCAATGATCACTTTTGATAACTCATAATCTTCGGTGAAAAAGCCTTCATTACCGGGAGCTCTCAGGTTCATACGTATCCAAAGAGATACGGTAGACATTACCTGATAGTTCTCAATCGGGTTAATGCTATGTTGGTTAGTCTCCTCTTCATAAGAAGAAGACGAGACTTCTTGACCCAAGGATAAGGTAGAAGACAATAGGCCAAATGTCAGTGAAAAAAGAATATAATTGATATGTTTCATAAAGCTTTATCTTGTTTGGCAACAATTTCCATTGTCGGCTGAGCAGCAAAAATATATAAAAGTTCGCGGTTCTTAAAGCCTTAAGGGTAAGTAAATCAAGGGACTTACCCTTATGGTAATTAACTGAAAGGGTGAGGTTTTTAGTATACTTTACCTTAAATATTGTGCCAAGACGCTCTTTGTGGAAAGGCATTCCGTGTTTCAGAATGAAATCTTGATCAAATAAAGGGGATTCTTTGAAATGTATAAAACCTAGGTCATTTATTCATTTAAGGCCCAATTATAATCCAGATAATCGATTTCTGCCCCCTCTTCGATTTTTATTTTACTGTATTGGTTAATAAAGTTGATCAAGCTCCCATTTTTAGTAAAATCTCCTTTGAACCAACTAAATACTTTGGAGAGCTGTACTTCGTTTTTACCAATTTTATTTTTAGAAGGATCATTAATAAATGCAATGGCTTCCTCCTGAAGTTGCTGATTGATTTGCTGCGCAGTATAAGCCTCACGCCTCAGATTTGGGCAGGAAATAGAAGCACAGACAATGGCAAAATGTATGCGTGGTTCCTCGAATTCTTTACGTAAGAAATCATGTTCAATATTGTCTAAACTATATTTTTTTCCTTGAATCTCAATAAACTTGATAGTCCAGGGAGAATGTACGAAAGGAATATTGACTGTGTTAATATCCTTGATGCTTTTCAAGGGGTAGTTTTTGAGGATGAGTTCAATGGTGAAAGCATTGTAGGCATTAAGCCAATAGGCAAGCTGTTCTGCTTCATTCCATGTTTCAGGATTAGGATGGTTTTCTCGGAGAAGGTCTAGATACTCCTGAAAGGCTTGCTCATCTTCTTTAAATCCTTCATAGTTGATACGACCATTTTCCTGGACATGTTTTTGAAGGAGTCTGCTCCAGGAAGAGTGATCTACAGGAGTGGATGTTGGATAGCTGCCTACGGCTCCTGAACAGGTCGAAAAGAAGAATGTGAAAATGATCGACAGCAAAGGGATAAATTTTTGGATATTCATATGTATTTTTGTCTTTTAAGATGAACGAAGTTTCGATATATTTAAATATATTTTCACCTTCTATTGTTATAAGAGAAGTCAAATTTTATGAAGTACTTGATTGTAGGGTTGGGTAATATAGGCCCTGAATATGCGGATACACGTCATAACATTGGGTTTATGGTATTGGACGCATTGGCGGAGAAGTTTGGAGCAACATGGAAAACAGATCGCTTGGCTTTTTCTACAGAGATAAAGCATAAAGGCCGTACGATTCATCTCATTAAGCCGACCACTTATATGAACCTTAGTGGTAAGGCTGCAGGGCATTGGTTAAGAGAGCTAAAGATAAAGCCAGAAAATATGTTGGTGATTGTCGATGATTTGGCCTTGCCTTATGGAACGTTACGTATGCGTCCAAAAGGATCTAGTGCAGGGCATAATGGACTAAAAGATATTGAGAAAGTTCTGGGGTCCAATAAATATCCTCGTTTGCGCTTCGGAATTGGAAATGATTATCCTACGGGAAGACAAGTAGATTATGTATTGGGGGCTTTTACGGCGGATGAACAAATTGATTTAGGCACACATATTGATAAATCAGCGGATATGGTCTTATCCTTCTGTACGATAGGAATTGCCCATACCATGAATCAATTCAACAAATAAGAGGAATACACTGGAGGATTGATTACTAAGTAAACTTATAAGTCAGGACTACTTTTAAGGAAGAAGGAAGGATAAATAATCATTTTGTAAAAGCTTCTATTCCTTTATCCTTCCTCCTTTATCCATTTGGAAGTAGTACCTTTATATTTATCAGAAAACTTAGTGTTTAGACTCAATACCAGTTGGTCGATTTTCCTTGTTACTTTAGCAAATACTATGATCATTGAAAAAGTAGAGAACCCAAAAGCAGGGCTGATTGCGGCTATGCTACAGGCAGGTATTCTTGTGGTAAGCTTTTTTTTTCTGGCAGGAGACTGGCAAACACTCCCTGGTTTTTTTGATGGAACAGGCGTGTTATTGCTTTTGGCTTTTTTTGTATACTTCCGTGGATATATGGTAGTACAACCCGGAGAGGCTCGTTTATTATTGTTCTTAGGCGAGTATAAAGGAACGGTGCTTCAAGAAGGCTTTTACTGGACAAATCCTTTTATGCAACGTAAGAGTATTTCTATGAAAGAGCGCGTTTTTCATGGGGATATCCTTAGGGTATATGATAAAAAAGGATTACCGATAGATGTGTCGGCTTCCGTAACCTGGAAAATAGGAGATACCGCTAAAGCTGTTTTTGAGGTAGAAGATCTTTCCCAACAAGTAGAAAGCAGTACTAATATCATTCTTAGAGTATTGGCTGAAACCTATGTTTTTGACAATATGGGGAATCAACAAGAGATTAGTATGAAAGGCAATACACAAGCCCTGGCTAATATTTTGCAAAAGCAATTGGGAGACAAGCTAGCAGCCCATGGAGTTATTATTACAGATGCTCGCTTGAAACATCTCTCCTATGCCCCAGAGATTGCTTCTGATATGTTGAAAGTATATCAAGAACAAGCAACTAGAATCGTTAGGCAACAACAGAATCTTTTTGCTGTAGAGTTGGCAGAGCAAGTGTTCTTAAAAGCAGAAAGTAAACGTTTGATTCAATTGGGTGAACCCGAAAGAAGTAAGGCCATCGCTTCTTTGATTATTGCGATCAATGAGCAAACAAAATAGCTTTTGTTCATAATGTTTAATTGAGCTTCGCTCGTTCATAATGTTTAGTTGTTTTGGATATATATTACACCACCTCAACTAAACATCATGAACAAAGCAATTTACTCCTCCAGCATTCGCCACTCCAAAGCACCTAAATCAGGCTTTTTATCCCTTACTTCTCCGCTGCGGTCTGTTGTTAATTCAGTAGGAAGTCCCTTATCTCTAGCAAAAGCATCTTCCGCCAGGAAGAATTGCTGTTCAAAGGGGAGGTAATAAAATCCGGGGTCAGACTCATAAAAGTTTTCTGTTCCAAAAATATTGTCTGCAGAAGTACGCAGGATATTGTTATTGACGTCAAAATCGAAGCCGTAATCGGTAGCCTCAATTAGGATAATCATCTCTTCAAAATCACCCCATATAATATTATTCTCCATCTTTACGGAGAGATCATCTAAGCGTACAGAAGGATCTTCTTGTCGTCCGGGAACAAAAGCACTAGAAAATCCTACGGTAGGCTGCTCAATTCTAAAGCTGTGATTATAGTTGGCGATAGTATTGTGAATCAGTTCATATTTCCCTCCAGAGGCACAAGCTAGTACATAACCGATACAGTTGTTGATAATGCTATTATGAATCTTAGCATAAGTGCCTGCTAAAAACACTCCTGAGGAGGCCATATTCTCTATGGTGGTATTCTCAATAATCATAGCAGGAGTCTCAGGGATTTCATCGGACCATACATAGACCCCATCGTAAGCATTTTTGATGTAGGCTCCACTGATACGATTATTCTTACTGGAAGGTGTAAAGTAAAGTCCTAGCCATTGTCCAGCAATCGTATCATAATCTTCTTCTCTTCTGATGTGCTGAAACGTCACCGTGTCTTGTGGTGTACCCTCCACATTTAAGGAGCCTCTAATGAGCATATAAGCATCATTGTTGAAGTAGATCTTGCTTCCTTTTTCTATAGTCAACGCTCCGGTCTCTTCAATAAATAAGGAGTCCATCACTACATGTGGGCGGTCTGCTGCCCATATTTCGGCTGATGAAATTCGTTCACCCATACGGTGGAAATAAGCATTTTGTCCCCATGCTTGCAACCATAAGGTATTGTTGTGCCCATTGGCTTCCACCACGACTTGTTCCTCTATCACAAAAGGTAAGGTTTCCTCGGAAGCAGAAATGCGGGCTTCTACTAATACCATAAGACTATCTCCTCCTCTAAGATAAATATCCTCCAAAGTATTCCCCTCTTTTCCGTGTATGATCATAGAGAACACTCCTGAGTTTTCAGAAAGACTGATACGGTCAATATTGACGGCCCCTTCATTAGGGTTGATGATCCTAAAACGTTGGGTAGTACTCGGTAAAGAGGTAAAGAGGGTGTCAAAAAAAACGGTGTCCTGAGAAAAGCTCAAACGCAAGTCTTCATCCCCCGAAACCAGTTCGTTTTGAGGAGTACAAGCCCAGCTTAGGACGATGACAGACAATAGAATAAAAAATGAACGAAGCATGGTGGAGGTATAAGGTAGGGACGCCCCTTGTGGTCGTCCGTCATTTAAAATTAAGGTAGGGATGATTCTTGTGGTCATCCACTATTTTAAGTCACGTAGAAGCCTTTTATGATCGTCCAATGACTATTCCATAAACTTCTTATAAGCCGAAGCAGGAATTTTGGATTGATAGTCCGATTGCTTCTGTTCTGGCTTGACCCAGTCCAAAAAGCCTTTCTTCCATACATAGGCGAGTCCTAAAATTAGAATTAGGACAAAGATGAAAACCTCAGCCAAGGCAAACCAGCCCCAAAGACCATTTGTCTCCTCGATTAATTTTTCTTGTCCAAAAACAGTAGCCCATGGGAAAAGAAAAGCGATCTCTACTTCAAAGAGTAGAAATACCAAGGCAATCACATAAAAACGAATATTGAAACGTCCCCAAGCACTGCCGATAGGGTCTTCTCCACTTTCGTAGGTTGTGACTTTTTCTTCATTGGGACGATCCGGGCGCAGTAGTCTGGATACCGTAAAGGTCATCAGTACAAACCCTGCTCCACCTAAAAGGAACAATAATAAAAATGCGAAGTCTGTTAGCATAAGGTATATATTCTTATTAATCTAAGTACCAACTACAAAGGCTATTAATTGGTTTATCTTCTCAAAAAATAGCATTACCCAAAGATAAGGATAAAAAAAGGTAAAAGGTAAAAGGTAAAAGGTAAAAGGTAGGGGCGAACCCATGTGGTCGCCCTTCGTCTGAAGCTTCCCACGTGATCGCCTACAGTTGAGTTTACAGCTATTGTTAAGATAATCAATTGGCCAATAAGCTTTTGACTAGAATGTAAATTGGATTAAAAGAATTATCTATATTGCCATTCAAGTACAAAACACATATAACAACCATAGCGACAGTCGTCTTATGGTAGGTAAACACAAATAGACTAATCAAAAATTGATAGGTTTTCCCTGTGCCAACACATCGCTAGGGAAACTTGAACTACTAACCAGTATGAGTAACATCTTATTTGAATCGTTTCAGGAGTGGGTACAATGCTGTGAACAGCAGCAGATTCCTATTTTCCAACCTGTTGTCACTTATGAAATGAGTGAGCGCAACCGTACGGAGGATGAAATTTTTCATCAACTGTTGCATGCTTATGAGATCATGAAAGAAGCCGTTCAAACCGGATTGACACAAGATATGAGCTCTCGTTCAGGGATGATCAATAATGGCGGAAAGAAAGTATACAATAGTAATATAACCGTACTGTCTCCTGAGTTCCAGAAATTGATTAGCCGTGCATTGGCAGCTAAGGAGGTAAATTCTTGTATGGGCAGGGTGGTGGCAGCACCTACGGCAGGAGCTTCAGGAATTATGCCGGGAGTATTGGTCACTT
This sequence comes from Algivirga pacifica, assembly GCF_039543525.1. NCBI lineage: Bacteria > Pseudomonadati > Bacteroidota > Cytophagia > Cytophagales > Flammeovirgaceae > Algivirga > Algivirga pacifica. The sequence goes on along the minus strand of NZ_BAABJX010000024.1, from coordinate 61,131 downwards.
TACAAGAACTTCATGGAATTGATGACCGTACGATGACAGAGAGTATGTTGGTTGCTGCGGGAGTGGCTTTGATCATGGAAAAGAAATCAGGAATAGCTGGTGCTGTTGGTGGATGTCAGGCGGAGACCGGTACGGCTGCAGCCATGTCCTCTGCGGCTATTGTTTATTGTTTAGGGGGAAGTATTGAACAGATATTTAATGCAGTAGCCATTACTATTCAATGTATGCTTGGCTTGGTTTGTGATCCTGTTGCAGGCTTGGTAGAGGTACCTTGCGTTGTGCGTAATGCTAGTGCGGCAGCCATTGCCAACTCTTCTGCACAGATTGCTTTGGCAGGTGTAGGAGGCGTTATTCCAGTAGATGAATGCGTAGATGCTATGGCTGAGGTAGGTGCCAGTATGGAAGATCGTTATAAAGAAACCGCAATGGGCGGATTAGCGGCAACGCTTACAGGACAAGCTATCGCTAAAAAAGTACTGATTTCTGATATAGATATTATTGAAGACTCTGATGAGGACTATGAGTAGTCTTGTTGGTTTATCGGTTATTGCTTATCGTTTAAAAAAATATTGAAAAAATGCCCTTAGGGTATTGTAGGTCATTTAGGGGTAAATAACTTTCTTAACCGATAACCGATAACCGATAACCGATAACCGATAACCGATAACCGATAACCGATAACCGATAACCGATAACCGATAACCGATAACCGATAACCGATAACCGATAACCGATAACCGATAACCGCCTTCTATGCAGATCTTCTCAACATCTATCATTGTTCTATTTTTCTTTCTATTAAGTTCATTGGGGCTATCGGCACAGGACAGTACCTATATTTATTATGAAGCGGGAGAGCTGAAAGCCAAAGGACTTCTGGTAGAGACTAAGCAAATTGGTACATGGCAATATTTTTACCCGAGTGGAGAAATTAATGCACAACTGCCCTATAAGAATGATCAATTGCATGGAGAAGTTCGTTACTATTATCCCAATCAACAGCTTAAGAGTATAGAATACTGGCAAAATGACCTATTGCATGGAGAAGCTATTTACTACCATTCCAATGGTCGTTTACACAAAAAAGGGCGCTATGTACAGGGAGTCTATGAAGGAGAATGGATATTTTATTATGCTAATGGAAGTATAGAAAAAAAAGGGCACTACCAACATGGTGTGCCACACGGTTCTTGGTACTTCGCGACTGAAAAAGGTACACCCGAACAAGAGGGAAAGTTTTTTGAAGGGAAAAGACAAGGATTATGGAGATTCTATACTCCTAAGGGACAGTTACAGTACGAAGGGCATTATGATCATGATGAGCCTATAGGGCAATGGTATGAGTATAAACGAGGGAAAAGAAGAAAATACCAATACTATTAGAAGTCGTAAATAAGTAGGATTTTATAGTAAAAAATACTGAACTAATTCATTGTCATTAAATTATTATATCTACCTTCCTTTTATGAATACAAGGATCAGAAATATTGTCCTTATCCTGAAATCACTGCTATGGTCACGTACTACAGTACTCAGGAGAGGTATGCAATAAATTTCTATCGGTATTTACCGGATAAAAAGACCTCCTGAGTAGTTTAATAATACTGCTCAGGAGGTTTTTTTATTTATATAATTCCCTTCTATTTTAATAACAAACAAATGAACCAAAAACTGTCCAAGTTACGTACGAGTGGTATTTTCCTTGCCTTAAGTGGTGCAATTCTTTTTTCAGCCAAAGCGGTCTTTATCAAGTTGGCTTACCAATATGAGGTTTCTTCTATCAGTTTGCTCCTTATCCGAATGCTTTCCGCATTACCGCTCTATGCGCTTGTAGGCTTGTATCAACAGAGAAAAAAGCACTCTATCTCTAATACGTCTATTCGTCCAGTGGACTATCTTCATCTTGTTTTGTTGGGTTGTATAGGGTATTATCTGGCTTCTTATCTGGATTTCATGGGGTTGAAATATATTTCTGCCAGTTTGGAGCGCCTGATCTTGTTTGTCTATCCAACCATTGTAGTGATCCTTTCTGCGCTCTTTCTTAAGCAGCGTATTCATCCTTATCAGGCCATGGCGATTGTCATTACCTACTTAGGGATGTTTATTATCTTCAGTGAGCATTTGGACCTTACCCAAAACCAGAATTTCTGGTTTGGAACAGGACTTATTTTTCTGAGCGCATTTACTTATGCTTCTTACTTGGTGGGAAGTGGTGAGTTGATTAAGCGAATTGGCAGTATATCATTCACGACCTATGCCATGATTGTGGCTTGTATCTGTGTCATTATCCATAATGCCTTTGTTGCGGATGTCAAACATTTATTTGATCTACCGTTACCTGTATACTTATATGGGGTATTAATGGGTATTTTCTGTACAGTAATTCCATCTTATATTATCTCAGAAGCAATACAGCGTTTGGGGGCTTCTAATATGTCCATTATTGCAGGTATAGGTCCTGTATCGACTATTACTTTATCGGCAATCTTTTTGGGAGAACGTTTAAGTATTATTCAACTACTAGGGGCATTGGTAGTGATTATAGGTATATTTATGGTGAGTCGATCTAAAAAAGATAAGTCACTAAAAGTGGCTGAGCAACCTGCTGAGGTTAGAAGGTAGTGTAAAGTTATTAAGGTTGAATAAATAACCGTCATACTACTAATTAGCTCTGTTGAATCGTTGAATTGAACTTCACTCGTTGAATCGTTGATTCGAGTTGAATTGTTGTTTGACTATTTTAGTAAGATCTCAATCAACAGTTCAACTCGAATCAACTCACCAAAGGTGAAATTCAACGATTCAACGATTCAACAAAGCCAGTTAGTAGTATGACGGATAAATATTTAACCTTAATTATTCTACCCTAAAAATTAAATGGCCTTAATCAGGAAGTAGTTTTTCTTCCCTTTCTGAGCCAAGATGTATTTTCCTTGCAGAAGCTCAAAGTCCTTGGCCATAGCGTCGTCAGCAATTTTCTCTTTGTTGACACTTACTCCGCCACCTTTGATCATTTTTCTTGCCTCTCCTTTTGAAGGGAATACCATTCCTTCTGTAGCAGAAGAAAGCAGTTCAATGGCATCCATCTCAGCTAAAGCATCCTTAGCAATTTCTACTTGAGGTACTCCTTCAAACACTTGCAATAGTGTACGCTCGTCGATTGCTTTCAGCTCTTCCGTTACTTTCTTGCCAAACAAGATAGAAGAAGCTTTGATCGCCATATCCAAGTCCTCTTTGCTGTGTACACGCTCGGTGATATCCTCAGCCAAGGCTTTTTGAAGTACTCTTAAGTGTGGCGCTTCTTTGTGCTCTGTGATCAGTGCTTCAATCTCTTCACGGCTTTTGAAGGTAAAGATCTTGATATACTTCTCTGCATCCTCATCAGATACGTTCAACCAGAACTGGTAGAACTTGTATGGAGAAGTTTTTTCTGGGTCTAGCCATACAGCACCACTTTCTGTTTTACCGAACTTGGTTCCATCAGATTTAGTGATCAATGGACAAGTTACAGCAAATGCCTCTCCTCTAGCCTTACGACGCACTAGCTCAGTACCGGTAACGATGTTACCCCACTGATCAGATCCACCCATCTGTACTTTACAGTTTTCATTAGTATACAAATGGTAGAAATCCCATCCTTGTAGCAACTGGTAAGTAAATTCTGTGAAAGAAAGTCCTGTTTCCAAGCGTTTCTTTACAGAGTCTTTGGCCATCATATAGTTCACAGAGATATGCTTTCCAGCTTCTCTAGCGAAATCTATAAAGCTAAATTCCTTTAACCAATCGTAGTTATTCAGGATCTTAGCAGAGTTGTCTCCACAGTCAAAGTCCAAGAACTTTTCCATTTGAACCTTTACCCCTGCAATATTCTTTGCAATAGAGTTTTCGTCCAATAGTACACGTTCGTCTGACTTGAATGATGGGTCTCCGATCATTCCTGTTGCTCCTCCAATCACGGCCAATGGACGGTGTCCTGCCTTTTGAAGGTGTCTCAAAATCATAACAGACACTAAGTGTCCTACGTGTAGAGAGTCAGCAGTAGGGTCAAAACCTACATAAGCCGTAGTCATCTCTTTATTAAATTGCTCTTCCGTACCCGGCATCATATCGTGGATCATACCTCTCCACTTCAATTCTTCCACCAAGTTCTTATTTATCTCAGACATTTGTATTCTAAGGTTATTTTTCTGTACTAAAAAAGGCAAGATAAGGATTAAATCACTAATTGAGTAATTCAATAATTGAATAATTGTAAGCCTCTTGCCAAAATATTTCATTGATAAAAAAGGTCACTTTCATAAGAGAGAAAGTGACCTTTTTGTGAATAGAATGATCGACTGTCAGAGTGCTTAAGACTTAACCTTTAATTTTTGTCCAGGTCTCAAGCTGTTACTTTTCAAGTTATTCCACTTTTTCAGTTCACTGACGGTGACACCATTTTTCTTGGCAATCTCCCAGAGAGAATCTCCCTTTCTAACGATATGGTACTTGGTAGCACCTGAAGTACTTTTCTTGGTTACGTTACTTGTGGTAGACGACTTGCTTGTAGGAGGAGCGACAGCTAAGCGTTCCCCTGCCTTGATCAAGTTACCATTGAGACCATTCCATTTTCTCAAATTGCTAGCTGAAATACCATAGCGTCTTGCAATTCCTCCCACAGTATCTCCTCTTCTCACGGTATGATACTTACTGGAAGTGACCGATGATCTACTAGAAGAAGAGCTTGCCGTTGATTTTGGAGCAGGAGCTTTATAGCCTTGTCCATAAATCTTTAGTTTCTGCCCTGGGTAAATCGTATTGCTTCTCAGGTTATTCCATGATTTCAGCTCCCATAGTTTTACCCTGTTTCTGCTGGCAATAAGCCCTAAGGACTCTCCACGTCGAACAACATGGTAGTAGAAACCATCTTTATAGTTCCCTCCTTGTCCGGTATACTTTATCTTGGCAAGAATACTGTCTCGGTTGGATTCAAACATTTTATATCGAGACTCAGGAATCTTTACCCCAAAGTTCTTCACACCACCCGGTACATACCCCCAACGTAGTTTAGGATTCATCAATAGAAGATCTTCCTCACATACACCAATTTGGTCTCCTAATTTTTTCAGGTCTACCGATTGGCTGACAAAAATCTCTGCTGCAGGAATGTCATAGTCCGGGGCAGCCTGATGTAAGTTGTGTTCATCGGCATAATTAAGGACATACATCATGGCTACAAATTGTGGTAGGTAAGAACGTGTCTCTCTTGGTAGCTTGTGGTAGATATCCCAGAAATGATATTTTCCACTTCTACGTTGTGCTTTACGAATGTTACCTGGACCACAGTTATAGGCTGCAATCGCTAGTTCCCAGTCACCATGATATTTATATAAAAACTTTAGATATTTCGCTGCTGCTCTGGTGGCTTGCTCAGGATCCATGCGCTCATCAATATGAGAATCCTGTTTTAGTCCATAAGCTCGACCAGTACGAGGCATAAACTGCCAAAGGCCTCTAGCCCCTACTCTGGAAACGGCTCTAGGTTTGAAGGCAGATTCTACAATGGCCAAGTATTTCAACTCTGTAGGTACACCTTCTTCCTTGAAGATGCGATCAAACATTGGAAAGTAAATATTCTTTCGCTGTAGAATCGTTAAGGTATAAGCTCTTCTTTTTACCGAGAAAAAATCAATGAATCGTCTGACTCTTTCATGGTAGTTCAATGGAACGTCTTGTTCCAAGGCAATAAGTCGATCTTTGATCACCTCATCCGATACCGCAGGGATATAGTCGTAGTTGATTAATACTTCCTCCAACATTTCAGAGGATAAAACGCCCGTCGTATCAAATTCGTCCAAGGCGTCTTCTGTCCAGGGAGAGAATGAAGAAGAGGCCGCTTCTATGATATCCATGGTATCAAAAGGCATCACATATCCTACCGGTGGTGGTACGGTATAAATACTGTCCATCCAAGTAAACTCTTCCTCCTGAGCCATCGTAGGTGCAGAAGTGACAAGTATACTTCCAACACACAGTCCAAGCCATTTTTTTATTGAGCGCATATATTTTTTGTTTGAAATTGATTGAAAGGGAAAAGCAATAGGCTATGTCCTTTTGATCGAATTTCTTTGATTAACAAGTTTCTTCTTCTATAGTGGTTTTGCACGTTACTTAAAACAAGACACGTACCAAAAGTGCTAATGATTCTGCTCCATAAGGCAGAAAATGCACAAAATCTTATATTATCTGCTGGATTATTTTAGTTAATAGTTGCACTATTTGCACAGTCTTGTAACTCCAAACAATGATAGATCATTCGCGACCTTTACATTCATTGAATCAATAACTGTCAACAGACTCAATGTAGGATGCAAGCCATACAAAAACAGTCTACTTCCGGGCTGCTTAACGTAGCTAGAAATAGACCGTTTTTAAGGAGTATATTCCTCCATTAAACGTTCCAGAGAACGGATACGCCTACCTGATTACAAAGACTGAAGGTATTTTGTAAAGGCAAGCATTTTTTCTTCTTCAAAACGATTGGCCATTACTTGCAAACCAATTGGTAGTCCTTCGCTATCTACTCCATTTGGAACAGAGATCGCTGGTAAACCAGCCAAGTTAGCGTGTACCGTATATAAGTCACCAAGATACATCTCCAGGATGTTGTTCTCATTGTACTTTCCGATCTCAAAAGCTGTATTGGCTGTTGTAGGCATGATTAGGAAATCATGGTTGCTGAGCATTTTCTCAGAAGCTTCCTTAATCAACCTTCTTACTTTTTGAGCCTTTGTAAAGTATGCGTCATAGTAGCTTGCACTCAGTACGAAGGTACCCAATAGGATACGACGCTTTACTTCGTCTCCAAATCCTTCGGAACGTGTCAGCTTATACATAGACTCCAGATCCGTAGCATTCTCGCTTCTCATACCGTAACGAACTCCGTCGTAACGAGAAAGGTTAGTACTAGCCTCGGCAGTTGTCAAGATATAGTAGGTTGGCAACAAGTAGTCCAATAGAGGAAACTCGATTGCTTCTACCTCATGTCCTGCCGCTTTTAGGGCTTCGATTTTTGCAAACGTTTGCTCTTTAATCTCTGGACGAAGGTGCTCACTTTCTACAGTTTCCTTGATATATCCGATTTTCAGTTTTTTATCTGTATCGAATTCTAACGCTTCAGAGTAAGCAGGTACAGGTGTTTTAGATACCGTGGCATCGTTGTCATCAGCTCCTGCAATCACCTCTAGTGTTAGGGCTGCATCGTCAACATTTTTAGAAAGTACTCCGATGGTATCGAAAGAAGAGGCATAAGCAATCAATCCCCATCTTGAGATACGAGAGTAAGTAGGCTTAAGTCCTACGACACCTGTAAATGCTGCAGGTTGTCTAACGGATCCACCAGTATCAGATCCCAGAGACACCAAACACATATCAGCGGATACTGCTACTGCAGAAGCTCCAGAAGAACCTCCCGGTACACGACTATTGTCTATGTTGTTTAAAACAGGGCCAAAGGCAGAGTTCTCATTGGAAGATCCCATAGCAAACTCATCACAGCTTTGACGTCCGATGATAATAGCATCTTCTGCTAATAGACGCTCAATAGCGGTTGCTGAGAATTGTGATACAAACCCATCCAGAATTTTACTGGAAGCCTGTAATCCATGGTCTTTGTGCGCAATAACGTCCTTGATTCCTACGACCATTCCAGCAAGCTTGCCTGCTGTTCCTGCGGCAATTTTGGCATCGATTTCCTCTGCTCGTTGCTGTGCTTCTTCAGCATATACCTCCAGGAAGGCGTTCAGGTGTTTATTGGCTTCAATTTGTTTCAGATAGTGATCTACCAGTTGTTTGCAGCTAGTTTCGCCATTAGCAATGGCTGCCGAAATATCTTTGTAAGATGAATACACAGCTCAAATCAAGATTAAAAATGATACCATTGAAGCAGAAGCACTGTTCATAAAAAATATATCGTTCTGCTCCTCAAAAACTAAGAATATTTGGTCTTCTCATTTAACGGAAAAAAGAAGTCTATCCAATGTTCAAAAACAAAGATAAACTTCTCCTTTATTAAATGAAATTTGTCTCTTCCCTTCTACACAACAAATTTACTCTGATAGGAATATTTTGCTGTCAAGGTAGAGCATCTAAAATTTCCTTATGCCTTATTTTCCTTGCTATCGCCTTTCGATCCTTCCTCTAGCTCGTCAGTAATCTGTTTTTTGGCATCGTTAAATTCTCTGATACCTTTTCCTAGACCTCTAGCCAATTCAGGAATACGCTTTGCGCCAAATAGCAGGACAATTACCAAAATGATGATCAACCATTCAGGGCCTCCTGGCAATCCGAAAAGTAATATTGAAAGTAATTCCATAGTTTAGTCGATATTTAAATGCACCGCAAAGGTACTTGAAATATTGAGAAAACACAAAATAATCAAGCTTAATGCCTATTATTTAACCAGCTGATTTATAGTAGTCTGACTTGGTTTAAGAAAGGAAAGGGCGACATGAAAAAGGATATGGACTTCCTATTTTATATAAGATGGAGGGAAAAACATGGTGTAATGCGAAAAATATTTTTTTTAGACCAACAGCAGCAATTAAGGGTTCAACGGTTATCAACCGTCTACTGAAGGTATGAAAAAGCATTGTAGGAAGTGTATATTTTACAAGAGAAGTGATGATAGCGTTTGAATTACATTCTCAAAAATCTTATTTTGTAACCGCTCAGAGTACAATTTTGAATCGATAACACCGTCTTTATTTTTTCATCATTCTATACACTGGCAACAAAAGATAACTAACACTTATACAAAACATACATTTTAACAATGGCACAAGTCGCAACAAATGTTGAGGTAGGCAAAACGACTACTTCTGAGCCAGGAGAAAAGAAGAACTATATGGTTCCTTTGGCTCTTATGAGCACCCTGTTCTTTATGATTGGTTTTATCACAGTATTGAATGATGTCCTGATTCCGAGTCTTAAGGGGGTATTTACCTTGAATACTTGGCAGGCTATGCTGATTCAGTTCTGTTTTTTTAGTGCTTATGGGGTAATGTCCATTCCTTCAGGAAAAATTATCAATGCTATTGGCTATAAAAAAGGATTAGCTTTGGCGTTAGGCATTATTGGGGTAGGATTATTATTATTTATTCCTGCATCGATGTTTGTACAGTATTGGTTGTTCCTTACGGCATTATTTATCATCGGTAGTGGGTTGGCATTACTTCAGGTAGCAATCAATCCTTATATTATTGCATTGGGACCAGCAGAAACAGGAGCATCTCGTTTGAACCTTGGAGGGGCATTGAACTCTACCGCTACATTCCTGGGGCCTATTCTAGGAGGTGCATTTATTCTAAAAGAATTTAAGGCAGAAGATTTTGAGACAGTGCAAGCCTTAGTTCAGGCTAAAGCAGATGCTGTACAGGGGCCTTATTTGATCTTGGCATTGATTACGATTGCGATTGGAGCCGTTCTTTACTTTATCAAACTTCCGAAGATTGACTCTGAAGTAGCAGAAGGGGAAGAAGTCAACGACAAATTGACTAATCACCGTAACCTTATCTTTGGAGCAGGAGCTATCTTTTTCTATGTAGGCGTAGAGGTAGCGATTGGTTCTCTATTGATTCTTTACTTAGCAACTACTGAAATGGGAGGTATCGAAGAGAAACACGCTTCTTCCCTATTGGCGTATTACTGGGGTAGCGCGATGATTGGACGATTCATTGGAAGTGCGATCACACAGAAAATTAGTCCTGAAATATTACTTCGTGTAGTAACAGCGGGAGCCCTTTTGATGGTAGCCTTGAGTTTTACGGGCTTTGCGATGAATAATTGGGTAGATGTACTGGTAATGATTTTTGATTACTCAGAAGGTGTGTCCTTACATTTTGAGGATGTACATATTCCATATGCAGGATTGTTCCTGGTATTGTGTGGATTATTTAACTCTGTCATGTGGCCATCAATCTTCCCGCTAGGAATCAAAGGATTGGGGAAATTGACGAGTTTAGGATCGGGTGTTATGGTAGCGATGGTAGCTGGAGGAGCTTTTATCCCGCTATTTCAAGGTATGTTGGAAGAATCTATTGGATTTAAATGGAGCTTCTTATTGCCACTATTCTGTTATGCCTATTTATTCTTCTTTGCTGTAGAAGGATATAAAACTAAGAAAGGTATAAAGTAAAAGGTAAGAAGTAAAAGTAGGGGTGACGACTTGGTTCGCCTTAAAAGGTGTGTGGTTTGTTTTAACCACATACCTTTTATTTTTACCCTTTACCTCTTACTTTATATTTTAGGAAGGGTGACGATTTATAGTGGTCTTCATTTACGTTATAATTATACCCTTTCGTTCGGATGACCACAAGGGGCGTCCTTACCTTTTACTTATTACCTTTTACTTCTTATGATGCTTCTTCTTAGTGCTGAACAAATCCGAGCATGGGATGCTTATACGATTGCGCAGGAGCCGATTGCTTCGGTTGATTTAATGGAAAGAGCTGCAAGCTGCTTTGTTGATTGGTTTACGTTACGCTTTTATCCAGATCAACAAAGACCAATTTATATTATTTGTGGCCCAGGAAATAATGGAGGAGACGGTTTGGTGGTCAGTAGATTGCTATTGGAAAGAGGGTATCAGGTATTTACTTATGCAGTACTTTTTACACCGAAAAAATCAGAAGATTTTAAGGTGAACGAAGAACGATTATCAAAGCTAAAACCACTCATAACCATCACAGAGGAAGAGGATTTTCCTGAGATTCCATCACAGGGTATTGTAATTGATGCTTTGCTGGGAACGGGAATCAATCGCCCAGCCTCAGGTTTATGCTTGTCTGCCGTACAGTGGATCAATGACAGTCAATCGACGGAGGTGATCGCTATGGATATGCCCTCTGGATTATTTACAGATCAGGCCCTACCGGAAGAAGCTATAGCTGTTCGGGCGGACTATACTGTTAGTTTTCAAGCACAAAAGGTAGCTTTCATGTTTGCAGAAAATGCCCCTTATACTGGAGAGGTGAGTATATTGAATATAGGCTTACATCCTAATTATTTGGAGCAGGTACATACAACATATACCTATGTAACCCCCGATCATATAGCACCTATGTATCGTCGTCGTAAGCAGTACTCGCATAAAGGGACTTATGGACATATTATGCTGGTAGGTGGAAGCAAAGGAAAAATAGGAGCCATTGTATTATCCTCTAAAGCGAGTTTAAGGGCAGGTGTAGGATTGCTAACTTCTTACGTTCCCTACTGTGGGTATAATATTTTTCAGACAGCAGTACCGGAGGCCATGTGTATCACAGATCCGGATTTTGACTGTATCACGGAGGTTCCGGTGGTCCTGAATAAATTTAGTAGTATAGGGATGGGACCTGGCATGGGAACTCAAAAAGAAAGTCAGGAGGCACTGAAAGATTTCTTGACTTTATATGATAACCCTATGGTATTGGATGCTGATGCGTTGAATATGATGGGGAAAGATCCGGAGTTATTGGATAAGATTCCTGAAAACAGTATTCTGACTCCTCACCCTAAAGAATTTGAGCGTTTGTTAGGGGATAAAGAGTATAGCAATCAGTTTGAGCGATTAGAGTTGCAATTGGCTTTTTCTAAAAGATATAATGTTATCGTGGTCCTTAAAGGGGCTCATACTTGTATCACGACTCCATTGGGAACTGTATTTTTTAATAGTACAGGAAATCCAGGGATGGCAACAGCAGGAAGTGGTGATGTACTGACGGGTATTATTACCGGGTTATTGGGACAAGGGTATGCTCCTGTAGAGGCAGCTGTACTTGGAGTGTATATTCATGGGCTGTCTGCAGATCTGGCAGTGGAAGAAGTTGGAGTACAGGCTATGATCGCTTCAGATGTGGTCAGTTACTTGGGAAAAGCTTGGAAAACGATAGAGACATATACTTTTATATAAAACACTTTTTTAATGATATATGAAAAATATTAGCATTCTGGGATGTGGGTGGTTAGGATTTCCACTGGCAAAACAATTGGCCTCAACAGGTTATAACATAAAGGGATCTACAACAACGGAACAGAAATTATCAGTACTGAAAGAGTCTAATATCTCACCTTACTTAATATCCTTATCCCCTGAAGATAAAGAAGAGAAGGTATTGGAGGAGTTTCTGGAAGATACAGACACCTTGGTGATTTGTATTCCTCCCAGGTATAGGACTTTTAAGGATGTAGAACGCCCGGCTCAACAGATGCAACAGCTAATCACTGTAGCACGGGAAAAAGGAGTAAAACATATACTTTCCTGTAGCTCTACGGCAGTTTATCCTTCCCATAATCAATTAGCAACAGAAGAGAGTCCGTTGCTTGATAATGATCATGCACGGATGTTACTGAAAGCAGAAGATGCCTTAACGTCTTCTGGCATTCCCACAACAATAATACGCTTTGGAGGATTGATGGGAGGACAACGGATTTTGTGTAAATACCTGCAACACAAAGAAGGATTAGATGATGGGAAAACTCCCGTAAACTATATTCATCAGGAGGATGCTGTGAATGTATTATGGACCGTCATCCAACAAGATATTTGGGGTGAAATATTTAATGCATCAGCACCGGAACACCCTACTCGAAAAGAGTTATGCCAAATACAGTCTGAGCAGTATGATTTCCAAATGCCAAAGTTTGCGCAAGAGCCAACACAAACACCTTATAAAGTGATAGACTCTTCCAAGCTGATAGAAAATTTACCGTATACGTTTATTTATGCAGATCCTAGGGATTTCCCGTATGACCTATAGAAAAAAGGGCGGCCTTTATGGCCGCCCTTTTTTCTTTCTCACTTAATCGTAAGATTCCTTTAGGGGTTTGATTAAAGTGTTTTTTCTCCCATCGCTTTTTCTACCTTATCCATCATATAGGATACTGTGCCACGATAAGCTGAAAAACGAACATTCTTTAGGTGATCCATAGCCTTATTGTTGTTTACACCGATATAGTATTCGGCTAAAGCTAATCGGATACGTCCTTCTTCGCTCATAGGCATACGCTCGGCAGTTAAGGCCATTTCTAACAACTTAAGTGCTTCCTCGTTTTTTTGTTTGCTAAGAGCATAAGACTTGGCAATAAGCCCATCGATTCCTGCAATGTTCAGATCAATGGCTTTTTGAGCAAATGTAAGCGCTTTATCGTTCTCGTTGATAGCGAAAGATGCCGTATAGAACTGATGAAAAACGGATGCAAAAGCTTCTCCAGCAGAAGCATTAGTCAATGCTTGTTCGTAAAGCTTAATTGTATTTTGATCGTTTTTCTTAGCCAATTGTACTTCTGCCATTTTAAGATTAGCGTTGGCGTGCGTTGGATCAATTTTCAAGACCATATTCAGTAGACGTTCCGCTTCGCCTAGTTGATATAGAGCCATATAGGTATTGGCTACAGCCACGAAATGATCAGGCTGGAACTGCGCAATTTTCGGCTTGAATTGTCCGAAGTTAGCTTTTTGGAAAGCTGTGTAAGCCTCTTCAAATTTCTCACAAGCAAATAATGCATAACCAAGCTCATAATAGTAAGGAGCATTGGCATCTTGACTAAGGCTACTGTATTTGCTTTCTTCTGTTGTTAAAATGTTTACTGCTTCAGTGTACTGATCAAGTTTGTTGCTCAATACGGCTACATAATAGATGGCTCCCAGATTACTTGCATCTAAATTATAAGCTTCTTTAGCATAGGTAAGTGCCTTGGAATAAATACGCTCTTGATATAATAGCTCAACAATACTTACTTTTCCTTTAGCTTTTGCCTGAATATCTTCCTCTGAATTAGCCAAAGCATCCATTGTTGTAATTACTTTAGGCAACTGTTGCTTGGTGCGGTAGATACGAATCAGTTGATTGTAAGCCATTTTATTAGAAGGAGTTAGTTTAATCACTTCCTTCATAGATTCAATGGCCTTTTCGTCTTGTTTCAAGCCGATATGGCAAAGCCCTTTAGAATAGTATATCTCTGATTTTGCTTCAGGGAGCTTTGCAAGTAGCAAGGCACTTTCAAATTCTCCAATAGCCTGAGCGTAGTTTTTATTTTTCCTTTCTGCTTCCCCTTCATCAAAGAAGATCTTGTAATCTTGGGCATTGAGGGTGAAACTACCTCCTAATACGAGATAAGCAGTTAGGAATAATAGTGTAGATATTTTTTTCATGGATCTGTAATTATCTAGTATGATATATATACAAGTAAATTGTTTTGTTCAGTAAAAATAGAAGCATCCTTATGGAAAATGCCAAAAATAGTTATAAAAATTCTGCTCTTTTTACAAGGATATAACGAGTACAGGCTTTTTATAGTGTACTTTTAAGCAGCAATCAGTCTGCCAAAACAAGATATTGGTCAATTTTCATTTCTAAAAATACAAGATCTATTCAAGCTAAAAAACAAGAGGGGGAGTATTGCGATAGGTGAACTACTTTTATTATAGAGAAAGGCATATCAGAAAGCATAGGGTCGGTCGTAGCGTGGACGCTACGACCAGAGGATTCCTTCTTATTCCGGTTGAGGAGTCATACGTAAGTAAGGCTTGATTTCTTTAACTCCTTTAGGAAAACGCTCTTTCGCTTCCTCTGTAGGAATAGCAGGGGCAACGACAACATCTTCTCCTTTTTTCCACTCCACAGGGGTCGCCACGCTAAACTTGTCAGTAAGTTGTAGAGAATCAATGACTCTAAGAATTTCGTCGAAGTTTCTTCCTGTAGAAGCCGGATAAGTGATCATTAGTCGGATCTTTTTATTAGGATCGATAATAAAGACGGAGCGAACGGTAAAGGTCTCAGATGATTTTGGATGCATCATACCGTATAGATTAGCGACCTTTTTGTCTTCATCAGCAACGATAGGGAAGTTCACATCACACCCTTGTGTTTCATTAATATCTTTAATCCAACCATGATGATCCTCTAGTCCATCAACACTCAAAGCAATGGCCTTTACGCCCCTTTTATCAAACTCATCCTTGAGTTTGGCGGTTTTGCCTAGTTCGGTGGTACATACGGGTGTGTAGTCGGCAGGGTGTGAAAAGAAAACTCCCCAGCTAGATCCTAACCATTCATGAAAGTCGATTTCCCCAACAGTAGTGTTTGCTGTGAAATTGGGAGCGATATCTCCTAAGTATAAGGCCATAGTGTAAAATGTTTTTTGGATTGAAATAATGCTACATATTTATTAGCTTAATGCTAAAACTACATAAAAACCTTACTGAATAGTACCTCCTTTCTATATAAAAAAAAGAGAATACCCATGAAAAGGTACACGAGGTTATCTATTTGTTTATGCGTTATTTATGTAAGGGTTGATAGTAATATTGTGTGTGGGAGATCCTGAGTTAGGAGGTAGAAAAATCTTTGAACCAATATTTATCAAAACATACACTTCTTTGAAAAAAGACCTTTTTCTTAAACAGCTTCTCTTTATAGATATAGAGACCGTCCGGGCTGAAGCCACTTGGGAAACCCTTTCGTTAGGGATGCAACAACAGTGGATACGGAAGGCACTTTCTTTAAACCAACATGAAGATTTACCGATTCCAGAACTATACCGGGAACGGGCTGGTATATATGCAGAGTTTGGTAAGGTGATCTGTATTAGTCTTGGTTTTTTCTATCAGGTGGAGGGTGTCTGGCATTTTAAAGTAAAGGCCTATGCACACCATGACGAACAGCTATTATTACAGGAGTTTCAAACGTTGTTGATAGAGAAGTTTAATCAGGGAAATATCACTTTTGTCGCACATAACGGAAAAGAATTTGATTATCCTTACCTATGTAGACGAATGCTGGTACACCAAATAGAACTTCCTCCTTGCTTACAGTTGTCGGGAAAGAAACCCTGGGGGCATCCTCATTTGGATACGCTGGAGCTTTGGAAGTTTGGAGACCATAAGCATTATACGCCTTTGGCCTTATTGGCGGAGATTTTTAATATTCCTAGTCCCAAAGATGATATTGATGGGAGTCAGGTGGGACGTGTATATTACGAAGAGAAGAACCTACAACGAATTGCGCGTTATTGTAATCAGGATGTCGTGACGACAGCAAGAGTGTTTCTTAGATTAAAGCAGTTGGCAGATTTGGAGGAGGAGCATATACATAGTGAATATGAGCTAAAACATTTGGAGAGGCATACTGTTCAACAAATAAACACATAAGAGGATGAACAATTGGATCGATAAACTCAAGCAACGATGGAATGTGAAGTCAGGGTGGCAGGTAGCCATCATATTGCTGACTTTTGCGATAACGGGAACGTCTTTTTTGTACGTAAAAACACCGGTCTATGAATGGTTCGGGGTACAGAAAGATAGTCAGTTATGGATAAGAATAGTCGCTTTTTTTGTTCTAGGATTACCGATATATCAAATTCTATTACTGATGTGGGGAACATTGCTGGGGCAGTTTCATTTTTTCTGGAATTTTGAGAAAAGAATGCTGTACCGAATGATAGGAAAAAGGAAGTAATTTATAGTTTCCTTGTCATTTCCTATGGATTCCCCTTAACCCTATACAGGTTATGAAAAAGCGATCTTCTATACTTCTATTACTCCTTATTTTTTTCCTATGGATACCTGAAGGCATTGCCTTAACCAAAAGAGGACTCATTATAGGCATTAGTGACTATGAACCTCCCAAGGGAGAAAAGGTAGCCCCTAATGGACGGCTGTGGATAAACCTTGATGGTACCCAGAACGATGCTAAAAGTATGATGGAAATGATGGTTTCCAAATACGGCTTTGAACGTAATAATATTCAGTTTGTCACGAAGCGTGATCAAACTACGCGAGCAGCGTTATTGCATGCATTTGAAAATTTGGTGGCCCAATCCCAAAAAGGAGACATTGTTTTTATCTATTATGCTGGACATGGCTCTCAGGTAAAAAACTCTCTTTCTCCAGAGGTCGATAAACGGGATGAAACTATTGTACCTTCCGATGCCTATAAGGGGGTAGCAGATATTCGCGATAAAGAGTTGAACGATATTTACAGTCGTCTGATACAGAAAGGGATATTGCTCACCATCATTTTTGACAGTTGTAATAGTGGTTCTGCCAACAGGGAGTTGTTGCAGCCCAACGCACCTAAGGTAAGAATGGTGCAGCCTTTATTAAGAGAAGAGGACGATGTGAAAGACCCTCATCATGTCAAGACATTTGTCAATTTGAAAGAAAAAGGGGCTTTGTTTATTTCAGCCTCTCAGGATTTTCAGTTAGCGAAAGAATATACGGATAAGAAAGGAACAAAGTACGGAGCTTTTACTTTTTGCTTGTTGAAAGCGATGCAAGCCTCCTCCCCTGCCAATACGGCTTTGGAAATATTCCAGAAAGCCAAGTCTATCATGCTTTATAATAATGTACCCAAACAGGATCCGGTTATTGAAGGAAATGCTAAACGTTTAGGCAGTCCTCTTTTTGGTACAAAGATAGGACAGCTGGACGCTAACAATAAACTGGTAGTTTATCAGAAAGATGGAGGAAAGGTGTTGTTGGATGGAGGCTTTGCGCTAGGGGTACAGCCTGGAGCTATATTGGTAAAAGTGAATGAGAATGGACAAAAAGAGGCAGGGGTAAAATTAATTGTCAAGGAAATGACCAACATTAATCGTAGTGTTTGTGAAATGGTGAGTGGGAATGTTGATGATTTACGGATAGGGAGCCTTTTTCAATTGGAAGCTTGGAGTGCTGGTAACTCACCTAATCTAAATGTATGGTTTTCTCCTATGGCCATGAGTACTGAAGAACTGCAAGATCATTATACCAAAGTACAGCAGTTTTGTCAGAAGAGTAATATTACCCTGATAAAGGAACCGATGGAGCAGTTACCAACCTATAGTTTACTCCCTACTAAAGAGCAATGGGTGCTTAAAAATAGTTGTGGGAAAGCTATTAAGATCACTTCTATAGAGGAAAAGGTACTTTCAGATGCTTTGGCAGAGTTGAAGAAGGAATCCTGTGGAGAGGACAGTGAAGAGTACTTGCTTTTGGCGCTCCCTTTGGCCAAGGAAACAAGTGATTTGCTAAGTCAAGGTTTTGGGGCACTCAACAGTACTGTGACATATGATCAGGATGAAACATCGGATTATTTGTTGGGAGCTTTTCCTGATGAACAAGGAGGAATCCGTTACGCTTGGGTACAACCCAATCGAAATGAAGATTCTCCTTACCCTGTCCGAAGTAGTTTCGTGGATGGAAATAAAAAGAGTCGTGATTTGTATGAATCCTTGTATAAGGAAGCAATGCGCTTGGGACGTATTAGTGGATGGCTTAATCTTCCTAACCCTCCCAATACAGCTTCTTTTCCTTATGAGTTGGCACTGGTTAATGCAGCTACCCAGAAAGAGGTATACAATGGTGATGAAGTAAAAGAAGGAGATGTATATGGATTAGCCTTAGTAAAGAACCCCGAATTATTTAAGGAGTGGAATCGAAAGCACCGATATATCTATGTCTTTGGAATCGATAACTCAGGAGAACTGCAGTTGTACTTTCCACTGTTCGGCAGTAGCGTAGAGAACAACACGAAAACATTAACGTATCAGAAAAATAAGTTTGTAGACCGGGTAATGCTCGGACAAGAACGATTGTTTGAGATTACCCCTCCTTATGGATTAGATTCCTTTATGTTAATTAGTACAGAAGATCCTATCGATAATCCAGAAGTAATGCAGGACCATCAAAAGATGCGTGCGGCTTCTTCCATGTCTCCTTTATTTGAGCTAATAAAAGGATCAGTGGTGGGGAGTGATCGAGGGGCTGGAGATGGGAAAGCCTTACCGACAAACTGGAATATCCAGCGCATAAGCGTGAAAACAGTTGCCAAATAAATGAAGAGTGAAGAATGAAAAATGAAGAATAATTATTAATTCCTCATTTTTCATTCTTCATTAAAAAGATTATCCTATCTCGATGACTACATCCTCAGAGGCAGGGTGTGCCTGACAGGTCAAGACATAGCCTTCGGCAATCTCGCTGGCAGAGAGTGCATCGGCAGATAACATTTCGACTTTACCTTCTACACATTTTCCTCTACAAGCGGTACAAACACCACTCTGACAAGAGTAAGGGATGTCGATGCCGCTATCTAAGCCTGCGTCCAGAATGGTTTGCTCAGGGTTAACCACAAACTCTTCTTCTTCTCCATCCAGGATAATTTTCACTTTTTGTGTTTTAATATCATCAGAAGCATCCTCGTGCTTAGGAACAAAGCTCTCTTTATAGATATTGCTTTTTCTGACTTTCAATCGCTTTAATCCGGCTTCTATGGCTTCCATCATCCCTGTAGGACCACATAGATAATGAATACTATCCTCAACAGAAGGAAGCATATTCATGATATTGACTGCTTTAACATCATCAATACGTCCTGTCAGACCTCCCCACTGGGCATCGGGTTGTGTGAGGCAATGCACAACGTTCAATCGCTCTCCAAATTTATTTTTTAGTAGTTCCAATTGATCATGGAAGATGATATCACTCTTTTGACGACTTCCATAAATCAAAGAAACTGTGCTGTTCGATTCAAAAAATAGGACGGATTTTAGAATAGACATTAAAGGGGTTACACCACTTCCAGCTCCCCACAGAATAACATGTCTACTTTTGTCTTTTTCAGGAGTTAAGGTGAATAGTCCCATAGGCTCCATTACATCTACGCTATCTCCTGCTTGTAGGTTGTCATTAATATGGTTAGAGATCAAACCTCCCTCTACACGTTTTACGGTTACATCAATAGTACTATCCAGATTAGGTGCAGAAGACATCGAATAGGACCTTCTTTCCTTATGGCCATTGACATCAAAGACAAGAGTCAAGAACTGTCCTGGTTGGTACTTGACTTTTTTGAATAATGGCTGTTTAAATTTTATCGTGATGGTATCAGGAGTTTCTTTAACAACCTCCTTTACCTTAAGTGTAAATGTCTTATTCATTTGTATATACTTTGTGACTAGAAAAATACTATGGATAAAAATATAACTTGATCAACACTAAACGGTTTAATGTTTAGCTGAAAATAAAACGAAAGTTATAAACATGTATTTCAAAAAGAAAGGAGTAAAGAGATTGGTGTAAATATCCTTTCTCTTTACTCCTCTAATAGGAATGTTTGTTGAATCGTTGATTCGAGTTGAATTGTTGGACGAGTGTAGTATATATCAATCAACGAATCAACTCAAATCAAGACGCCATGTAATGGAGCGAAGCTCAATTCAACTCTCCGAAGGAGAAATTCAACGATTCAACAGAAGCTTAGTACTTCTTAGGCATTAGTGCTTCGTAAGGCTTTCCTTTAGCCTTTTTGCCTTCTACAATATCCAGTTCGTTGATAATGTGCTTGCAGCCGTATACATTATCAATCAACCATAATAGGTAACGAACGTCCACGTTGATACAACGCTGTAAGTTTGGCTCAAAAGCAATATCACCACTCATCGCTTCCCAGTTGCCATCGAATGCCAATCCGATCAGTTCACCGTTGGCATTGATTACTGGAGAACCAGAGTTACCACCAGTAATATCATTGTTGGTTAGGAAACCGATTCTTAGCTGTCCGTTAACGTCAGCATATCTTCCATAGTCTTTTGCTACGACTTTTTCCTTTACCTCTTTAGGCAAAACAAACTCAGGATTTTTAGGATCTTCTTTTTGAAGAAGTCCCTGAGCAGTCGTATAGTAGCTATAGAACATAGCATCTCCAGGGAAGTAGTCTTTTACGGTACCATAAGTCAAACGCATGGTGAAGTTGGCGTTTGGATAGAATTTTTGCTGTTCTTTTTCTGGTAGTGCAGTATTTCTTTCCAGAATACCTTTTACGTACAAGCGGTTTCCTTCATCGATGATTGCTTGTGACTCCGCACCAGAAGCTCTCACCTGCAGAAATGCCTGTGTAAAGGAATTCATGGATTGTACCAATAGATCATCTCCCATTTTCTGCTGATCCATGCTCTTCATCATACTTTCGACTCCTTCTTTAGAAGTTAGGAAGCTGCTGTCATAAGCGGCCTGAGCAAATTTTTCATAATCGCCATTGTAAGCCGTATCGATCATGGTATAAATAGAAGGCGTTGGCAGTACGCTGTTCTCAGGACGATCCAACACTTCTTTGTACTTTTTCAGCATTGTTGCGAAAAGCGCCTGATCGGTTTCTTTATTGTAGTCCTTGAAGTGCTTTTCAATCGTTTCCTGTACATTTTCTGCAGGCACTTGTCCTTGTGCATAAGCACTCAACATATTTACCAATGTCATTGCTTCTACTGCTCTGGCACCTTGGGTGAAGAGAATAAGCCCTCTGGTCAATGTTTCTTTGTCCTTATAGCCTTTTTCTAGCATGTCCATCGCCTCTCCATATTCTTTTTGGCGTGAAGCGTCTTTTGCTACCCAATTTTCAAATTCCTCTTCCTCTTTTTGTTTTTGCTCGTATACGTGCAGCCTTTTTAGTCCTTTCGTTTGACCAATAAAGTATTTCCAGTAGTTGGCTGTGCTAGCAAACTTAGAAGCATACTGCAGGCGAACTTTTGGGTCGGCATCCATGAATTTTCTCCATGTTTTCAGACGAGCATCTCTCATTTCTACAAACAATGGGTTGAATGTCTCGATTTGGTGCTCTACCCCGTAAGAAGATAGGTAGCGGTCTGTAGACCCTGGGTAACCCATTACCATCGCAAAATCACCTTTTTTCACTCCGTTAATTGATACCGGAAGGTGGTGTTTTGGGCGGTAAGGAACGTTGTCTTTGCTGTATTTAGCAGGTTTGTTATCCTTGCTTGCGTATACTCTGAAGATAGAGAAATCACCGGTGTGTCTTGGCCACATCCAGTTGTCAGTATCTCCACCGAACTTACCAATCGCCTCTGGAGGAGTACCTACCAGACGGATATCGTCATATTTCTCATAAACAAACAGGAAGAACTGGTTATAGTCAAAGAAAGGCTTTACATCTACCTCATAGCCTTCGTTGTCTTTTGACATTTCTTCTTCCATCTGCTTCATTAGCTCCGTAGCTTTTTTAGAGCGATCCTGCATTTTCAGGTCACCTAGCTCTTTGTTGATTTTGTCAGAAACATCCTCAATACGGATAAGGAACTTCGCGAAAAGCCCTTCGATTGGAATCTCCTCCTCATAGCTAGAAGCCCAAAAACCATCTTTCAAGTGGTTTTTCTCCACTGTACTTACTGACTGAATCCCGTCATATCCACAGTGGTGGTTTGTGAAAATCATTCCTTTGTCAGATACGATTTCACCTGTACAGAATCCACCGAAGTTAATGATGGCATCTTTTAGAGAGGAGTTATTGACGTCATAGATTTCTTCAGGAGATAACTTCAATCCTAAAGTTTTCATTTCATCGTAATTGAGTAAGATTGGCAGCCACATTCCTTCGTCGTATGGCTTTTTGGGACTGCTGGCCATTAGTGCCACAGAAACATGCAAAGCTACTAGTAGTAAGCTTAATCCTTTTTTAAGCATATTATTCTAGATATTTAAAAGTGTATGATGATTAGTGTTAGTAAAGTAAATTACTTGAATACAATAGGATACCCCAAAGATTAAATTATTTTTGGAATGTATATTGCTATAAAAATAAGTAATATCTAAAAAAAGATATCGTTTACTATTAAATAAAGTATATACAAAAGAGCGAAATATCACTATTAATATTTTTTATTTGGATTTATTAGGCGTAAAGTCCAAAATAGTGTTATGCTGTCCAACATCACCACAAGAGTATCCTGCTAGACTGAAAATCATACGATTATGAATCTTAAAAAAGCTTTTTTACTGATTGCGTGTAGTTTATCATTCAACGTGTTAATCGCCCAAGACTTTAATACCAATTATCAACAAGGAAAAGCCGCTTTTCAAAGTGGTAATTACAAAAATGCCATTAAGTTACTCCAAGATGCCCGTATGATGGGGAGTGACCAAAGTAATACTCCAGAGTTTTTTGAAACACTGAACTACTTGGCACAATCGTATGAAAAGCTGAAGCGCTACAATAACGCTTATACCTATTATACTTCTTTGTCAACCAAGTTGACACAAACCGGGAATGATAGAACAGCACCTTATGCAGAATTGCAAGTAAATATGGGTGAGGTGTTAATGAACATGAGACGTTATGAAGAGGCAGCAAAGATATTTACTGCAGCACTTCCAATTATAGAAGGAACAAAAGGTATTAAATCTCCGCTATACATTACGGCGCTGCAGAATGCTTCTATGATTTATTCCCGTATGCAAGTATATGATATGGCACTATCGCACTATGAGAAGTTGATTCCTTTAAGTAAAGAAGTATACAAGGGAGCTGGAGAGCAATACGCAAAAGTCTTGCTGGAAGCAACAAACTTGTATGTTCATATCAAAAAGCAAGAGCAAGCATTAGCTTATAGTAACGAGGCAATTGAGGTATTGAGCAAGGCTTCTTTGAATGGGTGGTTATCGATGGCCTATCAGCAGAGAGCTTTGATTTACGAGCACCTGAAAAATCAGGAGCAGATGACTCAGGACTTGAAGAGTTATGTGGAGCACTCAGCCGATAATATCGCCAAGGAGCAAAAAGCATTACAATACAGCATTCATAAACTGGAAGCAATTAAAGGGTATGATGCAATTTATGATTTCCAGTTGATAGAGTTGGAATTATTGAAAAAGGCGCATGGAGAGGAAAGCGAGGAAATCGCCAAGCAATATGAGCATATTGCCAAAAACTTGATCAAGGGTAATCGTCAGGAAGAAGCAATTACCTTTTATCAGAAAGGACTTTTGATCTATAAGGAATCTAGCCTGCCTCATATGCAAACCTTGATGGAAATAGCGGACTTATCGGCAGCCATCGATAACATCCCTCAGGCGGAAGAATATTACCAGAAGGCAACCAATATGATGGAGAAGCACTTATCAGTGTCTCATCCAGCATATTTGGAAGGAGTTACGAAGTTGGTAAGGTTGTATACCGATACTCAGCAGTATGAGAAAGCAAAGCCTCTGCATAAAGTAGCGACAGATGGTGTGATGAAGTCTTTGGGTAAGGATCATGGTTTATACGCTGAAAACCTGGCATGTTCTGCTTGGTTTAAGCTACAAGAAGAAGGCACAGAAGAAGAGGCTTATCAATTATTGGAGCAAGCCTCAAAAATGAAAAAGCGTTTTTACGGGAGCTACTCTCTAGAATATGCTTTATCTGTGAAGGAGCTAGGGGATGCGAAAAGAAAAAAGAAAGCCTCAGAAGCCTTAGCACACTATAAGCAAGCCAAAATACTGATGAATAGCGCGAAAGCATCTACACATAAAGCGGTCAAAGTAATTGATGAGCAGATTGAGCAGCTTTCTGCACAATAGCTTTGTTCATGCTGTTTAATTGAGCTTCGCTCGTTCATAATGTTTAGTTGAGTATTTTTATCAATACTTCGTATTGATCATTATATGCCCTCAACAGGCCTTGATGACCTCGAAGAGGTCATTAATTATTCAACTAAACATTATGAACGAGCGAAGCTCAATTAAACAATATGAACAAAAAAACGGCCATCTTTTTCTAGATGGCCGTTTTGTATATAAACTACAACAGATTGAAATTAAGCAATCGTGTTGATGTTGTTTAGGTCTTCGAATGCTTTTAACAAACGTTGAACCATTGATTTTTCACCTTCTCTGATCCACTTACGAGGGTCATAGTATTTTTTGTTTGGCTCATCGTCACCCTCAGGGTTACCGATTTGTCCTTGTAGGTAATCGTGGTATTTCGCTTCGTAAGCTCTTACACCGTCCCAAGTAGCCCACTGTGTATCTGTATCAATGTTCATTTTGATTACACCGTAGCCAATTGCCTCTCTGATTTCCTCTACAGAAGAACCTGAACCACCGTGGAATACGAATTTCACTGGCTTGTCCTCAGAAAGTCCTTTCTCAGCAACGATGTGCTTTTGAGAGTTATCCAAGATTTTTGGAGTAAGTTTTACGTTACCTGGCTTGTATACCCCGTGAACGTTACCAAATGCTGCAGCCACCAAGAATTTGTGATCTACTTCGCTTAGTTCGTTATAAGAGTACTCTACCTCTGAAGGCTGAGTGTAAAGCTTAGAAGAATCTACGTCAGTGTTGTCTACACCATCTTCTTCACCACCAGTGATACCCAATTCGATCTCTAGTGTGATACCGATCTTAGCCATTCTTTTGAAATACTCTTTACAGATCGCGATGTTTTCCTCCAAAGGCTCCTCTGAAAGGTCAATCATGTGTGAAGAGAACAAAGACTTACCGTGTGCTTCGTAGAACGCTTCGTTGGCCTCCATGATACCGTCGATCCAAGGCAATAGTTTCTTCGCACAGTGGTCTGTGTTTAGGATTACGTGTACGCCGTATGCTTCTGCTACTTCGTGCACATATTTAGCACCTGCTACAGCTCCTAGGATAGCGGCTTTCTCTCCTTCGTTGCTAAGCGCTTTACCAGCGAAGAAAGAAGCACCTCCGTTAGAGAACTGAATGATCACAGGACCTTTCGCTTCTTTTGCTGCTTCCAATACTGCATTAACAGAGTTAGTGTTGACTACGTTAACGGCTGGTAGTGCAAATCCTTTTTCTTTTGCATACTGGTAGATTTTCTCTACGTCTTCTCCAGTAACTACCCCTGGCTTGATGTTGCTAATATCAGTGGACATAATTAAGTGTAAGGTTTAAATAATAAAGTGAATGTGAAACAAAGATAAGAATCTGTGGTATGTTTTATAGTTTCAGGGAATGAATTTTTACGTTTAATAACAATATTCTTAAATTCAAGATTTGCTTACATTTTTCACTTAACTTTCAATTATTTAGGAGGAAGGAATCCTATTAAAAAAAGAAATATTCATTTAAATGATATTTATCAATTTACTAAATGAAAACTCCTATATGATCCCTTATAAAATATAAAATTATATAATATCTTTACGGACTATAATACCTAAAGGAGGTTTGAAAGAAGTAGAAAAATGTATGATTTTTGTACTTTTTATAACTTCTCGTTGTAGTTCTACATTTGAACGATTAACAACTTATATCTATTTGATGGTTCACAACAGAGCCATCTGTCATTAATTAGTTTTCCTCCTAAACCTTAATATGGAGGAGAAAGGGTAAATACGATACCCATTCAACCATTACTGTATCACAGTTTTTTAGAATATGAGCTGGTTTAAAAGAAAAGAGCAAGGAATCACTACTCCAACTAGTGAGAAAAAAGATTCTCCGGATGGCCTATGGTATAAAACTCCTAGTGGCAAGATCATTCACATCAAAGAATTAAAGGAGAACGCTTATGTTTGTCCAGACGATGAATACCACGTGAGAATAGGGTCGCAGGAGTATTTTGAGATTCTATTTGACAATAATACTTTCGAGGAACTGGATGCCAACCTTTCGGCAGGAGATCCATTAACTTTTGTAGACAGCAAAGCATACCCAGAGCGTATTGAAGCAGCACAGCGCAAAACAGGCTTAAAAGATGCAGCCCGTACAGCTGTTGGAAAGATGAACGGTCAAGATCTTGTTGTGTGTTGTATGGATTTCAGTTTTATTGGTGGATCCATGGGGTCAGTCGTTGGTGAAAAGATTGCTAGAGGCATTGACTACTCTTTGAAACATAAAATTCCATTCCTGATGATTTCTAAATCAGGAGGAGCCCGCATGATGGAGGCTGGA
Organism: Algivirga pacifica; assembly: GCF_039543525.1. Taxonomy (NCBI): domain Bacteria; kingdom Pseudomonadati; phylum Bacteroidota; class Cytophagia; order Cytophagales; family Flammeovirgaceae; genus Algivirga; species Algivirga pacifica. The sequence goes on along the minus strand of NZ_BAABJX010000024.1, from coordinate 34,439 downwards.
TTCTCTCTAATGCAGATGGCTAAGACTTCGGCTAAGTTAGCCTTGCTGTCAGAAGCGAAGATCCCTTATATCTCTCTTATGACAGACCCAACCACTGGTGGAGTATCAGCTTCTTTTGCAATGCTAGGAGATTTCAATATTTCTGAGCCGGGTGCTTTGATTGGTTTTGCAGGTCCTAGAGTTATTCGTGAAACCATTGGTAAAGATTTACCAAAAGGATTCCAGAGTGCAGAATTTCTATTGGAGCACGGTTTCTTGGACTTTATTGTCAATAGAAGAGAGCTGAAATCGAAGTTGACTAGCTTACTGAAAATGTTGGCGTAGGTTGACGGAATACATATCAAGTAAATTCTGATAGATGAAAGTGTCTGAACCATGGTGTTCAGGCACTTTTTTTGTTTTCTTAACCTTGGGGAAGTCCTGATAAGTATAGGAATTTTCTTATTTTTGAGATGAACACTGCCTAAGTAGTGCTTATTATTTCAAGCCTTTTACAAAGAATAATATCTCGTTTTTTTTAGTCTATGCAGCCAAGAAGGAATAGTATCGGTAAGAATGTGGATTGGCCCTTGATATTTATTTATCTGGGGGTAGTGTTTTTGGGGTGGATTAGTATTTACGCAGCTGTATACCAGCCGGACGCTCCCACCAGTATTTTTTCTTTAAGTCTTAACTCAGGAAAACAGCTGATGTGGATTGGAGGAGCAGGGGTGATCATCACGGCGATTATGGTGATTGATTATAAGTTTTTTGATACCTTTTCTTATGTCATTTATGTGGCGATCATATTGGCTTTGGTAGGGGTATTATTGATAGGACATACGGCGGGAGGAAATACCTCCTGGTTTAAGATTGGCTTTATACGGATACAGCCTTCTGAGTTTGCTAAGTTTGCGGTCGCCTTGGCGTTAAGTAAGTATTTGAGTGATACCAGTGTCCGTTTGGACCGTATTGGTCCCAACTTTTTCACGGCTATGACGATCATAGGTATCCCTACCGTATTGGTATTGGCACAAAAAGATACGGGGTCAGCAATGGTCTTCTCGGCATTTATTTTTGCTATCTATAGGGAGGGTTTTTCCAGTAATTATATGGTTACTGGATTGACATTCGTAGCGTTATTTATTGTCGCCTTGGCGATGCACTTCTATGAGGACTTTCATTTTTGGCATGTCTTATTAGGTTTGGGTATTCTTGGTGGACTGATGGTTTATGCTTTTCGAAAGAGTTTAACACAAGTATTTTTGATTATAGCACTTACGGTGATGAGTGCCGGCTTTGTTTATAGTATTGGCTATATTCTGGAGAATGTCTTGCGTCCTTATCAGACCAAACGTATTGAGGTACTTTTTAAGCCTGAGATCGAAAAGAGGGGGGTAGGATATCAAGGATGGCAATCCAAGATTACGATAGGTTCTGGTGGAATTACCGGTAAGGGTTTTTTGAATGGTACTCAAACCAAGTTTGAGTTTGTACCAGAACAAAGCACGGACTTTATTTTTTGTACCGTAGGAGAGGAGTTTGGCTTTTTTGGAAGTTTGATGGTGATAGGGCTTTTTGCAGCATTAATTATCCGATTGATTACAGTGGCAGAGCGACAGCGCTCTCGGGGGAGTCGGGTGTATGGCTATTGTGTTGCCGGGATATTCTTTGTTCATTTTATGATTAATATGGGAATGACGATAGGGGTATTCCCTGTGATCGGTATCCCACTGCCATTTTTTAGTTATGGAGGATCCTCTCTTTGGGCTTTTACGATTTTGCTGTTCACCTTTATCAAGTTGGATGCACACCGTACTCAAATGATGGAAAGAGGCTAATGATTGTTCATAATGTTTAATTGAGCTTCGCTCGTTCACATTGTTTAGTTGAGTTTGTTGTTTATTATGTTTTAAAACTAGTAAAACATTATCTCACCTAAACAACATGAACAAGTAAGTACCAGATGAGTCATCCCATATTAACATTTAAGGGGTGGCTCATATTTTTTTCTTTAAAAAGTACCTTTATATATCTAAAAATGGCCTTGAAGAATTGCCGTTAAAATTTTTAATCGTAAAAGCGTCAAGAAAATTCCATTGTTTGAGCGCAGCGAGTTTGGAATTTTTAGCTTTTGCGATTAGAAATTAGGCAAATTCTTCAAAGCCTTGATTTTTTTGCTTCGTTTTTTCATCAAGGAAAAAATGAAGAAGCTCATAAAGGGCTTTTGAGATAGCTGTAAAGTGATGAATTCTCAGAAAGCTAAGCTATTTGTTAATATGGGATGATTCATGTTTTTTATATCCAATCCATTCTTCAATATTTTATTGAATTTCTCTTAATGGTGATGCAAAACATTAGATTATACCATAGTCTCTTGTATTTTTACAAATAGCACATTGAACATATAGCAAGATTAAACCAATCATTTTATACAAATCATTCACTATGAAGCGTCTTACGTTAGTATTACTGTGCCTTTTATCTGGGCATATGCTTTTTGCCCAACGTAATTATGTGGGCCACCAATTACAGAGCGATAAATTAACCGTAGAAACCAATGACGGGACGATAGATTTTATCCCATATACTTCTTATAGTATGGAGGTGAAATTTACGCCAAAGTCAGGAGATCATGACAATGAAGCATCATTGGATGCAGTGATTCTACCACCACAAAAGATACAAGCGGCATTCGACGAGGGGGATAAGGCTCTGGAATATGGGATTGATAAGGGTATCTCCGTAAGAATAAAGAAAGCGCCTTTTGGCATTACGTTCTTCTATGAAAGCCAGAAAATACTGGAGGAATCGGCAGGTTACTTCAATGCGGATACCTTGAAGGGTTTCCGTTTCCAGATAGAAGATGGAGAGCATATCTATGGTGCTGGCGAACGTGCCATGACCTTAGATCGTAAAGGTCACCGTTTTCCATTATATAACCGTGCCCACTATGGTTATGAGGATTATAGTGAGCAAATGAACTTTGGACTTCCATTGGTGCTGTCTTCCAATAATTATGCGTTGTTGATGGATAACCCTCAGGTAGGGTTTTTGGATATTGCCAAAACAAGGAAGAATGAGCTATCCTTTGAGTTGATTGGGGGACGTATGAGTTACTTTGTGATTGCTGGTCCTTCCATGAAAGAAGTTACACAGAACTATGTGAACATGACGGGGTATCAGCCTATGCCTCCAAGATGGGCTTTAGGAAACTTTGCTTCTCGCTTTGGATACCGCTCTCAGGAAGAGGTTATGAATGTCGTGAAGAAGTTCAGAGAGCAAAATATCCCATTGGATGCCATTGTACTGGATTTATACTGGTTTGGGCCAGAGGTTCAAGGATTTATGGGTAATCTGGATTGGGATAGTGCAGCTTTTCCATCTCCTCAGCAGATGATTGATGAGTTGGATAATATGGGCGTGAAAACCGTATTGATTACAGAGCCATTTATTCTAACATCTTCTAGTACCTGGGATGATGCGGTAGCAAAGAAAGTATTGGGTACCGATAAAGACGGACATCCTTTTGTCTTTAACTTTTTCTTTGGAGAAACAGGCTTGGTAGATATTTGGAAACCGGAAGCGAAGGATTGGTTCTGGCAATTTTATAAGAAACAAATCGACCTAGGTGTAGCAGGTTGGTGGGGAGACCTTGGAGAGCCTGAGGTACATCCAAAAGAGCTACAGCACGTCAATGGAAGTGCTGATGAAGTACATAATGCGTACGGTCACGAGTGGGCAAAAACATTGTTCAACAAGTACTCAGAAGAGTACGAAGAAGAAAGACCATTTTTCTTGATGCGTTCAGGGTTTGCTGGTTCTCAGCGTTTTGGCATGTTCCCTTGGTCTGGAGATGTGAATAGAACCTTTGGAGGACTGAGAGCACAGCCGAATATCGCTTTGACGATGGGAATGAGTGGTTTGGGATATATGAGTTCTGACCTGGGAGGTTTTGCGAATGGAGGACAAACCCAGAAAGATGTAGAGGAACTGTATGCTCGTTGGTTGCAGTATGGAGTATTCCAGCCGATTTTCCGTCCGCACGCACAGGAGGATATTCCTTCCGAAGCAATTTTCTTTGAGGGGGAAACCAGAGAGTATGCAGAGGCAGCGATTCAGTTGAGATATAAATTATTGCCGTATATCTATACGCTAGCTTATGAGAACCATACGAAGGGTACGCCATTAATGAGACCGTTGATGTATTTGGAGGAGGAGAATAAGAAATTATTGAATTACTCTGACGCTTACTTATTCGGAAATAACTTCCTGGTAGCTCCTGTATTGAAGAAAGGGCAGAAGTCTATGAAAGTATATCTTCCAAAAGGAAATACATGGTTCGACTTCTATACGGGTAAAGCGTATAAAGGAGGACAGTCCATACAGGTAGATCTTACGATGGACCATATTCCTGTTTTTGTGAGAGGGTTTGTTCCAATGTTGCCATTGATTCAGCATACGGAAGCGTATAAGCTGGATGAGATGGAGGTGCATTATTATAATGATCCTATGGTGAAGAACCAGACGTCTGAAGTATATGATGATGATGGCCGTACCAAAGGAGCTTATGAGAAAGGACAGTATATGTTGATTAAGATGCAGGCAGTACAGAAAGGAAAGAAACGCCTGTCTATGCTATTGAGTAAAGAAGGAGGAGAATATGTAGGGAAGCCACAAGCACAAAAAATCACATTGATGATACACAACTGGACGAAAGCACCGAAGTCTGTCAAGGTGAATAATAATAGTCTTTCAAGAGAGGAATATGAGTATCATGAAGACAAAAACATGATAACGATAAAAACTACTTGGGAAGAAGGCGATTTGGAAGTAAGTATTAAATAATAGAAGAAAAGGGGGAAGGTATGAGAGCATTAGCAATGTGACTTGCACTTTCTCCTTTTTTGTTGATAAACATAGCCAATAAATTAGAGCTTGTTTGGAATACTGATTTAGATAGAGGAATTTTCTTTCTGAATCAGTATTCCAAACAAGCTCTTAGCACATCGATCTTAATGACTATCGCAATAACATGTCTTATAAAGAACAAGATCCGGGAACAGGTACCTACTACTATAAGAAGAGCAAAAGACTAATTCTTCAAGATGGTTCTTTTAATGTGGAACGTATCGGGAGTTTTGGACGCTTCAGGACATTATACCAATGGTTGGTAGATACATCGTGGAGTGTTTTTTTTGTATTGACAGGTAGTGTAATCTTCCTGTTTAATTTATTATTTGCGCTCCTGTATTTGCAGATAGGATTGGAGAATATTTCCGGAGCGATGGTTACTCATGATGGGTACAAGGATTTGCTGACGGCATTTCACTTTAGTGTACAAACATTCTCGACGGTGGGGTATGGTGCATTGTCTCCGGTAGGAGAAAGTGCTAGTTTGGTGTCCAGTTTGGAGGCTCTTTTGGGGTTATTGATCTCAGCTTTGTCTACGGGATTATTGTTTGCCCGTTTTTCCAGACCCAATGCAAAATTACTATTTAGTAATTTTGCCCTTTATACATCTTATAAGAAAACAGACCGTAAGTCCATACAGTTTAGAGTTGCAAATAAACGTTCTAATGTATTGATGGAGCTGGAGGCAACGGTGATCCTTTCCTTGGAAGGAAAGCGTAAGGATGGGACGTATTTTAGAGAATATTTTAGGCTGCCTTTAGAAGTCGCAGATATTCATTTTCTTCCTTTGACGTGGACAATTACCCATATTATTGATGAGGATAGTCCGATGAAAAATTTGAGTAAAAAAGATTTATTAGAGAAGGAAGCGGAACTGATTATTCTTATCAAGGCTTATGATGATACCTATAGGGAAAACCTTTATACGAGACACTCCTATCATATCACTGAGTTTCAGTGGGAGGAGCAATTTGAACGTATTTTTAGGGTGAATAATGAGGGCGGATTTACGATGGATGTTTCCCGTATAGATGCCTTAAAGCAAAAAGAAAGTCATAGTGAATAGCTCACTATGACTTTTATGATTATACGCCTTCGGCAACAACTTCTTTCACAGAAGGAACCATACGTTTTAGCATATTCTCGATTCCGGCTTTCAAAGTGATGGTAGAAGAAGGACAACCGCTACAAGCTCCTTGTAACAATACCTTTACAACACCACTTTCTTCATCGAAAGAGTGAAACTGAATAGCTCCTCCATCTGATTCAACAGCTGGTTTGATATACTCATCCAATACCCCTTTGATTTTCTTAACCGCTTCAGAGTCTGTATCAATGATTACCTGTTGTTCTGGTTGTTGCTCATTGAATAACTCCCCTCCTGTTTCGAAAAATTCTTTTAGGAAGCCTTTTAGTTCAGGAACAACGTCCATCCACTCTACGCTTTCCTTCTTAGTGATGGTAATAAAGTTAGCCATCAAAAATACACGCTCGATGTAGTCAAATTTCTCGAAAAGTGCAGTAGCCAAAGGAGACTTTCCAGCACTTGGTAAATCAGGAAAGTCAAAGCTGTCTCCGTTACCAATTAGCAAGAAGCTTAGCATAAACTTCATGGAATTCGGGTTGGGGTTTGCCTCTGTATATATAGTCACATTCTTAGGATATAACTTCTCCTTGTTGTATTTTATATCTGACATTTTTTATAGAAATTTAGATTTATCCAATGCGTTAACACGTAAGCGTATAGGTTTGTTCAGTTCGTTAGTACTCTTTTAGTTCTATACGCTTGTTTCTGTGATACAATTCATAAGAATTATTACAAAGGTAGAGACTAAGGAGTATTATTCCCACTGATTAATAGACAGATCGTAAGCGGTTGACAGGAATATTCATTTAATAATGCTAAAAACTAAACAAATGCTACGTATCCTTTCCATTTTTTTAATTGCTATAGGTATGTGTTCTGGGATGATAGCCTGCCAGAAGAAAAACGCATATCCTGAAAGTCATTTTTACCAGACGTGGCAGTATGAGAAGTATGATGGAGAGTTGGAGGTGTTTAGAGATGAGACTGTCGATTTACCCTTGATTCGAGGAGGACGAACACAATATACCTTTGAAAAAAATGGTGCTTTTATGAAGAAAGAAACTGGGCGAAATGATGCGTATCTTTTTAGAGAAGGAACCTGGGAGTATCAAAAAGAGGATAGTGTGGTTACCTTGTCTTTTAAGGATGGAACGGAAGAGTCGTTTGAAATAGAAGAGATGGAAGCAGATCGTATGGTCATTAAGCCCTTGATGCGATAAATTTTGTTGAATCGTTGAATTTCATCACTTCGTGATGAGTTGAATAGAGCTTCGCTCGTTCAAAATGTTTAGTTGTTTGTTATTTGAGTAGGAAATGGAACAGAGTCACTAAACATCCTGAACAAACAACTCAACTAAACATCATGAACGAGCGAAGCTCAACTAAACACCATGAACAAACTTTATAGTTGGTATTGCATTAGTATAAATGTAGCAGCACCAGCAAAATACCCCAACAACGCAAGCCAACTAACCTTTTTGAGATACCATAAAAACGGAATTTTTTCCATTCCCATGGCGGCAACGCCTGCAGCAGAGCCAATAATCAAGGCACTTCCTCCAGTCCCTGCACAGTAGGCAATAAACTCCCACATGATATGATCTGTAGGGAAGATGCTTAAGTCATACATTCCCATAGTAGCAGCGACCAATGGAACATTGTCTACGATAGCAGACAATAGTCCCAAAGCTAGACCGATAATATATATATCTCCGATGGCACGATCCAAAAAGTCAGCTAATGACTGTAATAGTCCGGTAGCTTGTAAGCTGGAGATGGCGACCAAAATACCAAAGAAGAAGAGCACGCTGGGAACGTCTACTTTTTTGAGGACCCCCATAACGGATAACTCTGCCTTATGGTGATCCTCTTTATGCTTGTGAAGTACCTCAGTAACTAACCATAAAACACCTAGTCCAAGTAGGATACCCATAAAAGGAGGAAGGTGGGTAACGGTTTTGAAGACAGGAACAAATAAAAGCGCTGTGATACCCATAAAGAGTACGATTCTTCTTTCTAAAGCAGACACGGTATTCTCTTCTGCCTCCAGATCAGGGTCAGGAGTTGGTGCCTCCAATTTTCTGTAGAGTTGATGCCTGTAAGAGAAAGAGGCTACTAAGAGTGGAACAAACAAACATATAGAGCTTGGAAGAATAAGCTTGTGTACGATATTGTTGGATGTAATTTGCCCTCCAATCCAGAGCATAGTGGTGGTAACGTCACCTATAGGAGACCAAGCTCCCCCAGCATTAGCGGCAATCACCACTATACTGATAAAGAATATACGGACTTCCCGTTCCTTGATCAACTTCCTTAAGATAGAGACCATCACAATCGTAGTGGTGAGGTTATCTAGGGCTGCAGAAAGAAAAAATGTGAGTATACTAATACTCCAAAGCAACTTTATTCTTTTATTAGTTGTTATGAAACGTGTTATATCAGAGAATCCTTCGTGGGCGTCAATCAGTTCGACAATAGTCATGGCACCCAAAAGGAAGAAAAGTACACCGGCAATTTCTCCTAGGTATTCATAAAGTTCGTGAACTACAGAATGGGAAGCCTTGTCGCCTAAAATAATATAGGTAGTCCAACAAAGTACACCTATGATTAGAGCTGGAGCTGATTTATCTATTTTAAGATTATGTTCCAGAGCAATGGTTAAATAACCGATGACAAATATGGTTATTATGAGGATTGTCATAGTGGCGTGATCGTTAGTAGTTAGGGTATAATGAGCTATGTAGGTTTTGTGCAAAGCTAAGGACGAAGGAGGTGGGCTACAATGATCGTTTCAAGGAATAACTTGCATGAAGGAAAAAATGTATTTTTGTATTTTTTCTGAAAAGTATTGTACTTTAGCGCTTGGTGTACTTTTTATTGCGTTAATAAAAGTTAATATTCTACTTTTGAAATGACTTTCTTACAGGGCGTCTTTTTAAGGCATAAAACCTGTGGTATAACGACTAAACAAACGAATAAGCGATGTTTTTACATACAACTCAAGAACGTGTGCGTTATGCAGATACTGACCAAATGGGCTTTATGTATTATGGCAATTATGCCAAATTTTACGAGATCGGCCGTGTAGAAGCACTTCGTGCGATGGGTATGAGCTATAAGAAAATGGAGGAAGACGGTATCATGCTGCCAGTTTTGGAAAATTACTCCAAGTTTATCCGCCCAGCCAAATATGATAATCTGGTGACGATTAAGACGATGCTCAAAGAGATGCCTAGTACGAGGGTACGCTTTGAGTATGAGTTATATGATGAGGAAGGCGCATTACTAAATATAGGTTATACGACACTTGTATTTTTGAGTGTAGAAACACAACGACCTTGTAAGGCTCCTGAGTCATTGCTACAGTTGTTGGCTCCCCATTTTGATAACACAACTTCAAGACCATGAGTACATTGAATAAATGGCTATCTGAAAGTAAGGTAGGGGAATCTGTTGTGGAGTACCTAAAAAGCATTCGTTTTAAGAGTGTGGGTGCATCACTCTACAGTATTATCAATGTCTTTCTGTATAAGCTGGATCAGGACGATACGTTGCAAAGAGCACAGGCTGTAGCATTCAATTTTACGTTAGCGATCCTACCTACAATTATTTTCATTTTTACCTTGATTCCTTACCTTCCTATTGATGGGTTTGATCAGATGATCTTTGATTTTCTTAAAGAAATGATCCCCACCTATGTGATGGAATCAGCACAAATTATTATTGAGGATATAATCTCTCGTCCAAGGAGCGGATTGATGTCCTTTGGTTTCGTGTTGGCGACGTATATGGCAACCAGTGGTATGCGATCATTGATGGATGCGTTTAATAGTTGTTGCTCCCAACAGGAAAGAAGGAGTATTTGGAAGCTATATAGTATAGCCCTACTACTGACATTCTTGTTGGCTTTTACACTATTCTCAGCAATTATATTGTTGATTTATGGAAAGGTGATCTTAACCTTCTTGGTGAAGCAAGGATTTATTGATACGTTCTTTGTGTATTACTTGATCTATGTCTTGCGATTTATTGTAATGATTTTTCTGATGTTCCTGAATACAGCAACTATCTATTACTTTGCACCTACACAAGAATCTCGTTGGAAGATGATTTCTCCGGGATCTGTGATTGCAACAGTACTGGGAGTAACAGTCTCTTCAATATTTTCTGTATACTTAGAAAACTTCAATACGTACAATAAATTGTATGGATCGATTGGAGCTGTTATTGGGGTAATGTTTTGGCTACTAGCGATTTCCTATGTCCTATTGCTAGGGTATCAAGTAAACAGTGCATTGGATATGACCAAGGAGCAGATGCAGCAAAAACAAAAGAATCATAAAAAAATACCAGAATATATTGCGTAGTATAAATTAATCGTGCATATTTGCACCGCTATTGACCGAAATAGTTCGCTAGAGGATTGGCAGAGTGGTCGAATGCGGCGGTCTTGAAAACCGTTGTGCCAGCGATGGTACCGGGGGTTCGAATCCCTCATCCTCTACAAATTTTCAGAGTATATTCTCTTAACGAAGGGGATGAATTATTCTTGATAAAATACAAAAGCAACAGATCATTTAGAGGATTGGCAGAGTGGTCGAATGCGGCGGTCTTGAAAACCGTTGTGCCAGCGATGGTACCGGGGGTTCGAATCCCTCATCCTCTACAAGTTTTCAGAGTATGTTCTCTTAACGAAGGGAATGAATTATTCTTGATATAAATACAAAGCAACAGATCATTTAGAGGATTGGCAGAGTGGTCGAATGCGGCGGTCTTGAAAACCGTTGTGCCAGCGATGGTACCGGGGGTTCGAATCCCTCATCCTCTACAACGACAATAAACATATTGTCTTTTATAATATACGATATAGTATATTGCATTACACTTCGAAACCATTCAGAGGATTGGCAGAGTGGTCGAATGCGGCGGTCTTGAAAACCGTTGTGCCAGCGATGGTACCGGGGGTTCGAATCCCTCATCCTCTACAACACAAAAGAGTTTGAAAATGGAGATTTCCAATTTCAAACTCTTTTTTTTGCTCTATCGCTACATCTTTTACCCTGTTGCCGATTACTTCTCTTTTCCAAATAGCCATAGCAGCGCATTAGGCATACGTTCTGCCCAATACTTTTCGCTATGTTGGGCTTCTTGGTCAACCGTATAGAATAGATCTACACCTTCCTTAAAACCTTTCTCTTTGAGCACCTTGATCATAGCATCTACCCCAGGTTGTAATCTAGCTTCCAGTCCCACCCCTCCATTGTCAATGTATAGTTGTAGATCTTTCTTGTAGCTTTCCTTAACAGGCGTTACATAGTCAATGGTAATGTTGTCTCCTTTTATCTTAAAGGCAGGGGACATACAGATGGCCTTGCTGAAGACTTCGGGATACTCCCAAGCCAGCATCATGGAAATCAATCCTCCGGCAGAGGAACCACCTACAGCGGTATATTCTCTTTCTGTTTTTGTGCGGTATGTTTGATCAATGAACGGCTTTAGCTTTTCAGTAACAAAAGCCATATAAGCGTCACTACCTTCTCCAGGCGTATATTCATACGTTCGTTTATCGGTACAATAAATACCTACAACAATGATGGGCTCTATTTGCCCTTCTTCAACGAGACGAGTAGCTGTTTCATCGATTTGCCAATCTACCTTGTAAGAAGCGGTGAGTGGGTCAACGATGTTTTGGCCGTCCTGCATATAGAGTACGGAATAACGTTGCTCTGGATTATTGTTATAGTTGGGAGGGAGCCATACAATAACATCTCTATCTAAAATTCCTTCATAAGTCATTTGTTTATGATAGGCTACGTCTCCTGTGATTTGTCCTTCAATAGGAAGCGCCTCTCCTGCTCTCCAGTGAGTGATCAAGGTTGTTGTAAGGGTATCTTCCGCTACAGTCAGTACAGCGTTTTCCATAGGCTTTCCGTCGCTTTGAGCGGCTTCTGTTTCCCAACTCCCCTTAGTAAATTTATATTCTATAATTGTTTCTTTAGGCAGCTGTAGTTGTGTTTTCCATATACCATTTCCTATATGCTTCATCAAACGACCATCAGCTTGCCAACTGCCTAGTTCACTCAAATTCCCTGTAATGTAAATGCTATCTGATTCAGATAGTGTTGGTGCTTTTACTTGTATATTGACAGTGACTGTGTCTGTCTTTTTATCACAAGAAGCTAGAAAGGCGATACTTAAAAGTAAAGCAGTGATTATTCTTGATTTCATAAGTATAGTGTTGAAGTTATTTGTCTGGAAAAGGTACAAAAAAAACCTTCCAGAGAACAATGTCTCCAGAAGGTTATATATTTTATTCTGTTGCTTGTGACCCAATCTGGATCGAAGTTCCAAAAAAGGTCTCAACTCACCGGAGGTGAATCTCAACAGAACGAAGTTCTACTCAACAAACCGCCTAAGCGGTCTCAACGCAGCTTACAAGTGGATACACTCGTCGTAAGCCTCAGCTACAGCCTCCATTACCGCTTCTGAAAGCGTTGGGTGAGGGTGTACTGCAGTGATGATCTCATGACCCGTAGCTTCTAGCTTACGAGCAGCTACAGCCTCTGCAATCATCTCAGTTACGTTAGCACCAATCATGTGACAACCTAACCACTCTCCGTATTTTGCATCGAAGATAACTTTCACGAAACCTTCCTTGTGACCAGCAGCACTTGCTTTACCTGATGCAGAGAATGGGAACTTACCTACCTTGATGTCATAGCCAGCCTCTTTTGCTTGCTCCTCTGTGTAACCTACAGAAGCAATCTCAGGAGAACAGTAAGTACATCCAGGGATATTGTTGTAGTTCATCGGCTCAGGGTTCATTCCTGCGATTTTCTCTACCGTGATGATTGCCTCGTGAGAAGCAACGTGTGCCAATGCAGGACCGTCTACGATATCACCAATGGCATAGATACCAGGGATGTTGGTTTGATAGAACTCATCTACCAATACTTTTCCTCTATCGTGAGCTACACCTGCATCTTCTAGTCCAATACCTTTGATATTGGTATCTACTCCTACTGCAGAAAGAACAACATCACACTCGATGGTTGTTTCTTTATCTTTCTTAATATCTTTTACAGTAACTACACAGCCTTCTCCTGAAGTGTCTACTTTCTCAACAGCTGCGCTTGTCATTACTTTGATACCTTTTTTCTTGAAGCTTTTCGCTAGCTCTTTAGAAACATCTGCATCTTCGTTAGGAACCAATCGTGGAAGGAACTCTACGATGGTTACCTCAGTACCGATTGCTGCATAGAAGTAAGCGAACTCAACACCGATCGCACCAGATCCCATTACAACCAATTTCTTAGGTTGCTTAGGCATCGTCATAGCTTTTCTATAGCCGATAATTTTCTCTCCGTCGATTGGAATATGTGGAAGTTCTTTGGCACGTCCACCAGTAGCAAGAATAACGTGTTCTGCTTCGTATACGGTTTTTGTTCCGTCCTCAGCTTCAACTTCAACTTTCTTGTCTGCAGTCAAACGACCAAAACCGAAGATTTTCTCGATCTTGTTTTTCTTCATCAAGAACTCAACACCTTTGCTCATTCCACCAGCAACACCTCGGCTTCTCTGTACCATAGCATCGAAGTCAATAGTATGGTCTCCTACGTTGATTCCGTAGTCTTTTGCGTGGTTGATATATTCATACACATTGGCACTTTTCAATAGTGCTTTGGTAGGAATACAGCCCCAGTTAAGACAGATACCTCCTAACTCAGCTTTCTCTACTACAGCCACTTTTAGACCTAGTTGAGAAGCTCTAATAGCTGCAACATACCCACCTGGGCCACTGCCAATAACAATTACATCAAATTTTGCAGACATAGCGATAATTTTAAATTAAAACCTTTATCGTTCTATAATTTTCGTTTTCAGTGAATTAAGGGAGGTCTTTAAGAAGTGTAGATCTCACTAAAATTCATACAAAAATACGTTATTCAGACAGATATAAAAATAATTCATCTTTTTTAGGACTTACTACTATTTTTTGGGCATAGCATCTATTTATCCTGTGATAACTTATAATTTTGCAGAATAGGATGTTTTCCTGATAAAGTTGTAGAGTAAAGGAAGTGTATGCGATAAATGTTTGGTCGTTAATAAAAATTTTTAAGATGAATAAATCAATATTTAGTCTGTTAGTAATCAGTAGTTTATTGTATTGGAGTTGTGCCGATCAAAAAGAAAAAAGTAATAGTGTCTGGCAGAAGGATAAAGAAGTGACCACTCAAGTTTCCTCTTCTGATAAGGATTTCTTGATCACGATAGATACGGACTCAGGTACGATGAAAGCAGTACTTTTTGAAGACACCCCTTTGCATCGTGATAATTTCATCAAACTAGCCAAGCAGACTTTCTATGATGACCTTCTTTTTCATCGGGTAATTCAAGGCTTTATGATTCAGGGAGGCGATCCAGACTCTAAAGATGCCTCTCCTTATGCACAATTAGGGGGTGGAGATATAGGGTACCTCATACCTGCAGAGATGACGTCCAATCGAAAGCACTTTAAAGGTGCAATAGCGGCAGCGCGCAAAGGAGGACCTACTAATCCAGAGAAAAAGTCTAGCGGTTGTCAGTTCTATATTGTCGATGGTATGGAGCTAACTCCTCAGGTATTAGAGAATATGTATGTAAAAATGGATAGTCTGTATAAGTACTTTGGCTTGTTAACGCAAGATGAGGAATATGCCAGCTTACAAACAGAAATGTATCATTTACAGCAACGTCAGGATAAAGAAGGAATGCAGCAGTTTATCTTGAATTATAAAGATACTTGTGAACAACGTTTTAATGTGGAGCTAGATAAGCCTTTAACGGAAGAGCAGAAAGCCCGTTACCTGAAAGACGGTGGCTACCCGGCTTTAGACGATAACTATACTGTCTTCGGACAAGTAGTAGAAGGGTTAGAAGTTATCGATAAAATCGCTTCCATGCCGACAGGAAGAGGAGATCGTCCTGTTCAAGATATCAAAATGACCGTTACGGTCGAAGAGGTTTCCAAAGAGCAACTAAAGCAACAATACGGATTTCAGCAATAATATTATTAAGGTTGAATAATTAACCGGCAGTTGAGGCGGTGTAAGCCGCCTTAACAAAGCCATTTAGTAGTATGACGGTTAACTGCTATCTGGTCGTAGCGTCCTCGCTACGACCTTAGCATCCATTGAGCGTCTTCGCTCAACTTTTTTAAGGCTATTGGATAGTATACAGTTTATCGGTCATCAATAATAAGCGATAACCGATAAGCAATAAACCTAAATGATACGACTGTTTCAATCTTAACTACTATAGTTATATCCTCAACCTTCTTCATAATCTCCCCTCACCTTTCCCCTTAAAAATCAATCATTTGATGAGTGTTGAAGAAATGTCTGATTCAACTTGAAATATCTTCACTTTCTTTCTGTGGAAACTTTGAAAAACTATACAGTTTCCATATTTTTGTCCAAAATGCAGGAAACTTAAACATTTTTCTAAGTTTCCAAGTTTATCGTCTAAGTAAATAAAAGCCACTAAATCATATTGCTATAGATACAGCGATTAAGAGCTTGTTTGGAATACTGATTTAGATAGAGAAAATTTCTATAACCTGTTCAAATCGATTCAAATTTGAGAAGAATAGTGGTTCTATTTGTTGAAAATTTGAGTCGATTTGAACAGTGATTAGAGGAATTTTCTATCTGAAGACGTATTCCAAACAAGCTCTAAGCCTATACCAATGGATTGAGTGAAGAAATAGTAAGCAGAACAAGTATTGGATACCAAAAAGCGAATAGAGGAAGTAGCAGAGTCCCTCTTTATGAGATATGGGCTAAGGGCAGTGACGATGGACGACATTGCCTCTGAACTGGGTATGTCCAAAAAAACCATTTACCAGTTTTATAAGGATAAGAAATCTTTGGTAGAAGAAGTGATGCTGGTAAAGATTCAGGAAGAAGAACAAGTGATCGAGCGCATTATGGAGGACTCTTCCAATGCAATCGAAAACTTTGTCAAAGTTTCTGATTATCTGAAAAAAGTTTTAGCGACGATCAACCCTGTGGTGTTTTGGGATGTGGAGAAGTACTATCCGGAAGCCTGGAAACACTATTGTCAGAATAAAGAAAAACACTGCAAGGTTTTTCAGGAGATTTTGGAGCAAGGGATTAGGGAAGGGCTTTTTCGTCCCGAAATCAACACCAATATTATTGCTCGCCTAAGACTACAAATGGTGGATATGGGGTTCAATCAGGACATTTATCCAAGTTCAGAATTCAATCTGGTAGAAGTACAATCTCAGTTTATAGAGCACTTTATCAGAGGAGTGGTTACTGAAAAGGGGATGGAGCTTCTCCAAAGGTATCAGGAACAAGAATTAATAGGACCACGCCATTGATGTGTGCGTCCATAAAAATAAATGGTAAGACAGCTATACTGTAAAAGGTATGGTGAACTATCCAATGGCGTATTCGCCCAATGGTATTATTCCAGAATAAATAGAACAATAGCAAACAACGATCTGAAATGAGTAGAAACTTTTATATCTCCCTTCTAGCCTTATTACTATCGGGGGGATACCTGCAAGCGCAGGAACAACCAGCCACGAATGCATTTTCTCTAGAAGAGTGTGTGGAGTATGCCTTGAATCATCAGGCAGATGTGAAGAATGCGGAGCTTTCGGTAAAAATTGCAGAGGCAAGAGTTCGGGAAATTTCAGGACTAGGATTTCCTCAAATTAGTGCAGAAGGAAACCTGATGGTGAATCCAGTGATTCCTCAAACAATTCCTTCTTCCGCTTTAGGAGGTATGGGAGCTGGTGGTGCGGATCAACCTGCTACAGGAGAGGAACAAGCTGGGCCAAATATCAACGAATTATTCAATCCTAAGTACAAGTCGGATGTGAATGTGACGGCAAATCAATTGATTTTCGATGGGACATTTTTCTTGGGGTTAAAAGCTGCACAGGTATATAAGGATTTAGCAAGTAAGCAATTAACACAATCAAAAGTAGAGAGAGTGGCTGCAGTAGCATCTGCTTATTATACTGTATTGGTTACACAAGAGAATCTCAAAATTCTCGAGCAAAACTATACTACTATTGAAAAGCTTTATACAGAAACTAAGGCAATGTATGAAGCAGGGATGGTAGAGCAAATAGAGCAGGATCGTATCGAGGTGACCTTCAATAATATTAAGGTACAGAAAGAGCGTGTAGAGCAGATGTTTGTGGTGACTAAGAATCTACTGAAACTACAGATTGGTATGGATCAGGAAGACGAATTGACCCTGTCGGAAGACCTATATCAATTAGGAGATAAGATTGTTAGCTCGGATAATAATGAGGTAAACAGAAGAATTGAGCTTGATATTCTGGATACACAATATAGACTGAATGACATGGAGCGTAAGTCTCATATGTTAGGATATGCGCCAAAGGTTTTTGCATTTGCTTCTGCAGGGTATCAGGGATTTGGTAGAAACCCAATGACCTTTGAGGCTGACTTTAGTGAGTTCTCAAATAGTGATAACTGGTTTGGATTTGCAGTGGTAGGAGCGACGATTAAATGGACTCCATTTGACGGATTGATGATGTATCGTAAAGCACAGCAAAGTAAACTAGCTTCTTTACAAATTGAAAACAGCAGAGCCTTATTGAATCAGTCGATTGAGGTAGAAAGAAGCCAATATCAAATTGCTTATGAGACTAACTTGAAGACCTTGCGCATTCAGCGAAAAAACATGGAGGTAGCTAAGCGAGTTTATGATATAGCACAGGTGAAGTTTAAAGAAGGAGTTGGTTCTTCCTTGGAAGTGACCAACGCAGAGCAAGCCTATACACAAGCATCGAATAGCTATTTCGCAGCGATATATGATGCCCTAACGGCTAAAGTAAATCTGGACAAAGCCAACGGCGTCCTTTACACAGAGTAATCACGAACTATTCCTATACCTTGGTATAAGAACAATCCCGTAGGGACACGCCACTGGCGTGTCCGTGCCAACAGATATTTGGTTGGCACATTTATCAGAGAAGACATCATAGAAATAGATATAAATACAGAAATGAAAAATATAGCAAATCGTCTTATTGTATTGGCTGCAGCCTCAGCAACATTAACAGCCTGTGGAGGAGAAGCAACACTGGAAGAAAAGAAGGCATTATTGGAAGAGAAAAGAACGGAGTTAATTGCCATTCGTGCTGAGATTGATGAGTTGGAGACTGCAATTGCCAAGGCAGGAAATAAAGAGGTAAGCGATAACCTAAAGCGTATTACGACCTTGACGATTAAGGAAGGAACGTTTGCTCACTACGTAGACGTACCGGGAGATGTGACTTCCAACCAAAATATTATGGTAGCTCCTGAGATCTCAGGAAAGTTGATCAAGACTTTTGTCAACGAGGGTGATTATGTGACGAAAGGGCAAAAAATTGCGGCAATTGACGTAGAGCTGATCAAGAAGCAGATCAATGAGTTGGAAACGCGCCTTTCATTGGCGGAGACGCTTTACGAAAAGCAGGAGCGTCTTTGGAAACAGAACATTGGCTCAGAAGTACAATACCTTCAGGCTAAAAATAATGTGAAATCATTGAAAGCAAACTTGGAAAGCTTGCAGACACAGATGAGTAAAGGCTATGTGGTAGCGCCAATTAGCGGTACGATTGATGAGATCTTCCCTAACTTGGGAGAGATGGCTGCAGCAGGACAACCATTGGCTAGAATAGTAAACTTAAACTACGTTGAAATCTCTGCTGATGTATCTGAACGTTATAGCAGCGCAGTGAAAAGAGGAGACAAGGTAACGGTAACGTTCCCAATGCTAAATCTATCAGAAGACCTGAAGGTACAACGTGTAGGAAAATACATCAACCCTGCAAACAGAACCTTTAAGATTCAGATGCAAATGAATAACCGTGAAGCACAGCTTAAGCCAAATACAATGGCCATGGTACGTATTCAGGATTATGTAAAAGAGCAAGCATTGGTTGTTCCAACAAACTTGGTACAGAATTCTTCCGATGGATCAAAGTTCCTTTATATCGTTGAGAGTAAAGAAGGAAAGCAGGTTACTCAGAAGGTGACAATCACTACAGGAAAGTCTTACAATGGAAACACCATGATCACTTCAGGTATTAGTAACGGAGTAGTGGTTGTAGATAAAGGCTATAGCGAGGTGATTAATGGAGAGCAAGTGAAGGTAGTAGCAGACCCTACTAGAGAGCAGCTTTCCATGAATGTACAATAAGAAGCATGTGTAAGGGCGTGATTCATCACGCCCCATAAATAATATCAAGAATTTACATCCAACGTATATACAATGGACAATAAGTCAAATAAAAAGCCGCTAAAGGAGTTTGGACTGAGTAGCTTTGCGATCAACAACAGCACCAGTATCTTCATCCTGACGGCGATTGTAGTCATCTTCGGCTTTATCTCTTATAGTTCGATGCCGAAGGAACAGTTTCCGGAAATCCGTATTCCGATGGTTTATATCAATACCGTGTACCCGGGTAACTCTCCGGAGGATATTGAAAACCTGGTGACTCGACCGATTGAGAAGGAGCTGAAATCTATTAAGGGAATCGACGAGATTACCTCTACTTCTGCGCAGGATTACTCTGTGATTATCCTGAAGTTTGAGGACGATGTTGAAGTTTCCAAGGCCGTTCAAGATACCAAAGATGCGGTAGACAAGGCTAAGAAAGATCTTCCGAAGGACTTGGATCAGGATCCTAACGTCATGGAGATGGACATGACGGAGATTCCGGTAATGACCATCAACTTGTCAGGTGATTTTGAGATCGATCGATTGAACGATTATGCAGAGTACCTGCAAGATGAGATTGAAGAATTGCAAGAGGTATCTAAGGTAAGTATCTCAGGTGCATTGGAAAGAGAAATCCAGATCAATGCAGATCTTTTCAAGATGGATGCAATGATGGTATCTTTCCAGGATATCGAAAATGCAGTCAATGCAGAAAACGTAACGATCTCTGGAGGTGAGGTATTAACGAATGGATACCGTCGTTCACTACGTGTTTCTGGTGAGTTTGAGAGCGCCAAAGAAATGGCAAATATCATCGTAAAGTCAGAAGATGGGAATACCATTTACCTGAAAGATATTGCGGAGGTAAAAGACGCTTACGTAGAGCGTAAGAGTTTTGCACGTTTGGCTAGACCACAAGATTTTCCTAAGGCAATTGCCAATCCGGTAGTATCGTTGAAGGTTGTGAAGAGAGGAGGAGAAAACCTGATCATTGCAACAGATAAGATTAATGACCTTTTGGAAGAGGCGAGAGAAAGCCGTCAGTTACCAAGCAACTTGGATATCACGATTACGGAGTCTCAGGCAAGAGATATGGAAAACCAGTTGTCCAATCTAGAGAACAACATCATTACAGGGGTAATTCTAGTGACGTTGGTACTGTTGTTCTTCATGGGGCTAAGAAATGCCTTGTTCGTAGGGATGGCGATTCCATTGTCTATGCTGATGTCATTTGTGATCTTGAGCTTTATGGGGATTACCTTGAACATGATTGTATTGTTCGCCTTGATTCTGGCATTGGGTATGTTGGTGGATAATGCGATTGTGATTATTGAGAATATCTACCGTTTGAGAGAGGAAGGCTTTAGTAATAAAGCAGCTGCTAAGCAAGGTGCTGGTGAGGTAGCGATGGCGATTATTTCTTCTACAGCAACAACATTGGCCGCTTTCGTGCCATTGGCATTCTGGGGAGGTATGATGGGTGAGTTTATGAAATATCTTCCAATTACCCTGATTATCGTATTGGCTTCATCTTTATTTATTGGTTTGGTAATTAACCCAGTAGTCGCACAGCGCTTTATGGTATTGGATGACAGAGATCCTAACCGTGGTAAGAAATCTAAGTTGTTCTTCGGGTTTGCGAGTGTAGGATTAGCAGTGATCGCTTATATCGTAACGATCGTGATGAATGCCACATCAGAAGGTACTGAAGTAGCTTCTTATACATTCCCGAATATCATGATGGTACTGGGCTTAATCGTACTAGCAAACGCAACGTTCTTGAAAACAGCTGCATATTGGTTCCAGGATAAATTATTGGTACGTATTGAGAAGTTATACCTAGTAACCTTGAAATACGCATTAGTGGGCAGCCGTCCTTATATCGCAGTAGCGGGTACTATCGTACTACTATTCGTTTCTATTGCAGCATACTTTGGTAGTAAACCATTGGTAGAGTTCTTCCCGAATAACGAGCCACGTTATGTATATATGTATGTAGAGGCACCTTTGGGTACAGACGTATTGCAAACGAATAAATTGACGGTTGAACTAGAGAAGCGCTTGTACAAGGAGCTACAACCTTATAGCAATATTATTGAGTCTGTAGTAACCAACGTAGGTGAGAATACCAACGATCCTCAGGATATGAGTGGAGGTGGAGGAGCGACTCCTCACAAGAGTAAGATTACGGTAGCCTTTGTTCCGTTTGAGGATAGAGATGGCGTGAACACTCAGGAAGTATTAAAGCTTTGCGCACAGATTGTGAAAGAAGTTCCTGGAGTTACCGTAACAACGGATAAAGAGCGTAACGGTCCTCCTCAAGGAAAGCCGGTGAATATCGAAGTTTCTGGAGATGACTATGCACAGTTGATTAAAGTAGCGGATGATATTCAGGCAAGAATTGAAACTTCTGAGGTAACAGGTATTGATAATCTTGGTATGGATATCAATGTGAGCAAACCAGAGTTGATGATGCATATTGATAGAAATAAGGCACGTCGTTATGGTTTGTCAACTGCTCAGGTAGCGATGGCATTGCGTACGGCAATCTACGGTAAGGAAATCTCTAAGTTTAAGGAGAAAGAGGATGAATATCCGATTATGCTTCGTTTGAAAGATGATTACCGTTACAATATTTCATCATTGGCCGATCAACGTATTACGTTCAGGGATAATAAAGGACGTATGCATCAGGTGCCGATTTCTTCAGTAGCAACTATTGAGTATACGTCTACTGTAGGTGAGGTGAAACGTAAAGACTTAGACAAGGTAATTACGGTCAGCTCTAACGTAACGGAAGGGTACAATGCCAATGAGGTAGTGGCTAACGTGAAGAAAGTATTGAAAGGTTACGAAGTACCTCAAGGGGTAGAGTATAAGTTTACCGGACAGCAAGAAGAGCAACAGGAGTCTATGGAGTTCTTGACCACAGCGATGTTGATTGCGATGTCTACGATCTTCTTGATTTTAGTATCACAGTTCAACTCGTTCTCGAAACCATTCATCATCTTGACTTCAGTAGTACTGAGTTTGGTTGGGGTATTTATGGGATTGACCATTACAGGAGACCCATTCGTGATCATCATGCACATGATCGGTATTATCTCTTTGGCAGGGGTTGTCGTAAACAACGCCATTGTATTGATTGACTATACGGATCTATTGGTGAAGCGTCGCAAGGAAGAGTTAGGGTTAGATGAAGATGATAACCTATCAAATGAGGAAACCTTCCATTGCATTGTAAAGGCAGGGTATACCCGTCTTCGTCCAGTATTGCTGACAGCAATCACGACAATCCTTGGTTTGATCCCTATGGCAGTAGGACTGAATATTGACTTTGTTGGACTATTCTCTTCATTTAGTCCAGAAATCTATTTCGGTGGTGATAATGCCATTTTCTGGGGACCAATGGCGAAGGCTGTAATTTATGGTTTGACTTTTGCTACCTTCCTGACGCTAGTCGTTGTGCCAACGATGTATATGATCGTAGTCAGAATGAAAAACCACTTCTCTCCTAATAACAAGGAAGGAATAAATGAAGGTGAGGCATCAATGCCAACGCCTACTCCGGTTTATCAGAATGGTAATGGTCAGTCCAAAGCAGTAGCTACGGATACATCATTCTAATATAAGTTGATTAGCATTTTTTGATAAGAGCCTGTACGCCATCTTGGTGTATAGGCTTTTTTCGTGTAAGGTGATGTAAGGTCTCGCTTAGCATTATTTTGTCTTCCCTTTGAATACTTTATATATTGAATAAGTACACAATGGATGATGAACTTACTTATTAAGCGCTCTTCCATTAAGATAACCTGATGACCAAAATTACACCTTGCAAATCACCCTGATGAGAGACCCTTTACTGTATCGTTTGATGATGGCAATAGCTTTATGCTTCTACGTGGCTGGCTTTACGCAAGCACAGGGGTATAAGTATGACCCTTGGTGGGCCTATCGCCTTCATGAGCAAAAAGTAATAGAAAAGGAAGTTTCATTGGATTCCGTACATTTCAGAAAACCCTTTATTCTTGGCGTAAAGCACTTGCCTATCCCCCATTTGGAGTCTACTCATTGGCTGAACCTAGATAAGAAAACGGTGAAATGGTACTATCTGAAGGCAACCGATTATTCTTCTAAACTGAGTTTTGAAAAAGCTTACTTTGAAAAAGAGGTACATGGGACATGTACTATTTTTAATGATTTGGTATCCTTTCACTCTACCCGATTTGGTGACAAATTGTACTTATTGGGGACTCATTTTGAGAATCAGGTGAATTTTAATAAAGCGATTTTTGAAGAGCAGTCCTTCTTTGAGCAGACGGCCTTTATGCAGCAAGCTTATTTTTATCATACGGTATTTAAAAGAGAAGCCTTCTTTGCAAAGAGTCACTTTGAGTCGGAAGCCTATTTTTATAATACCAAGTTCGAGCAGGAAGTGAATTTTTCTGGCGCACTCTTCGATTCCCTTACTTATTTTGAAGGAGCGCATTTTAAGGAGTACGTTAATTTTTCTCAAGTGAAGTTTGACTTCTTGGCAGATTATTCCAACGTTCGTTTTGAGCGGAAAGTAGACTTTACGGATGCACATCTACCAGAGTACCTCAATATGGAGAATGTCAAAACCAAGGAGGTGATTGATCTAAGTAATGTGATAGTAAAAGAACAATGTCATATCAATTTGCATAATACAGACTTGAGCAAGATCAAGCTGGATTATCAATACTTCCAACTGACCTTCTTACCTGAATGGAGATTTGAGAAGCAAAAGGCTATTTACGGGCAGATTATACAAATGCAGGAGTACTATGGTTTTACTACAGGACTTCAAAAAGTAATGCGGGAGTATAAGCAGTTGATGTATACCGAAGAGTATGGACAGCTATTAGGAAGTATATTAAACTTTGTCAGTAGATATTGGTGGGACTATGGTTTTAGAAAGGACTTGATTTTTAAGAATACGGCATTGTTATTCCTATTCTTTTTTAGCTTCAATATTTTCGCTTTTCCTTTACTGATACGGGATGTCTATGAAATGGATAGCATTACGAAGATGACCCTGGCTTTAGTGAAGCCCGCTCCCAAAGAGCCTACCCCCACTCAGGTGATACTCTATAAAAGTCATCAGGCCTTTTTGAGGGTATATCTCAGTTTCTTCTTTACAGCCTATATCTTCTTTAGTATCATGATCGATACCAATCGAATACGTTACAACAATCAAATAGGCTTATTGTACTTCTTTCTGATGTATTTATCAGGCTTTTTCTGTTTGCTCCATATGGTCAATGCATTGTTGCAGTGAGCAGTTATGAGTTATGAGTCAAAATTTCAAACTCATAACTCATAACTCATCATTTATAACTCTAAAACTTCCTTCAAGTACTTCGCCGTATAATTCCCTTCCAGCTTCACCATATCATCCGGTGTTCCCTCAAAAGTTACTGTACCACCATTCTTACCCCCTTCTGGTCCTAGGTCAATGACCCAATCGGCCGTTTTGACAACTTCCATATTGTGCTCAATGATAATCACAGAATGTCCGTTCTCTACCAGAGCATTAATGGAAGTCATAAGCTTGTTGATATCGTGGAAATGTAATCCTGTGGTTGGCTCATCAAAAACGAACAGTACACGATCCTTTTCCTTGATGGTTCCCTTTACTAAGAAAGAGGCTAGTTTCACCCTTTGAGCTTCTCCTCCTGAGAGAGTGTTGGATGACTGCCCTAACTTGATATATCCTAAACCAACTTCCTGTAGTGGACGAAGGCGGTCGATGATCTTCTTATGATCACTAAAGAACTCCATGGCTTCATCAATACTGAGCGCTAGGACATCTGAAATATTTTTTTCTTTATAAGTAACATCCAAGATCTCTTTTTGGAAGCGAGAGCCGTGGCAGCTTTCACATGGAAGATAGATATCTGCCATGAACTGCATCTCTATCTTGGAGGTTCCTTCCCCTTTACAGGCTTCACAACGTCCTCCATCTACGTTAAAGGAGAAGAAGGCAGGCTTATACCCTCTTTGTTGTGATAATGGTTGATTAGAGAATAACTCTCTGATGGCATCATATGCTTTGACATAGGTTACCGGGTTGGAGCGAGAAGATTTTCCAATAGGGTTTTGGTCTACAAACTCAATATGTTGAATGGATTTAACCATACCATCAAGTCTTTCCATCTTTCCGGTTTCCTCATTATAGGAACCAAGCAGCTTTCCTAAAGCTGGTTGTAAACACTTTTTGACTAAGGTAGATTTTCCTGAGCCAGAAACACCCGTCACACAGGTAATGGTATTCAACGGAAACTTAACACTGATATTCTTCAGGTTATTTTCTTTAGCTCCGATTACCTCAATGTATTCATTCCATTTTCTTCGGATAGTAGGAATCGGGATACGCTCGATACCGTGAAGATATCTGGCAGTATGACTGGTTTCAGGATCTTTCATATCAGCAATACTTCCCTGATAAATTAGCTTCCCTCCATAGATACCTGCATCTGGGCCAATATCAATCAATTGATCTGCAGCACGCATTACATCTTCTTCGTGCTCCACAACAATAACAGTATTTCCCATTCTTTTCAGCTCTTGCAATACACTGATCAAGTTTTCGGTATCTCTAGGGTGAAGTCCAATACTAGGTTCATCCAAAATATACATGGAACCTACCAAGGCACTACCTAGAGAAGTCGCTAACTTGATTCGTTGATATTCTCCTCCTGATAGTGTAGAAGTCAATCGGTTTAGTGTAAGGTATCCTAAGCCGACACGATTCATATAACCTAGACGGTTACGAACCTCAGCAAGAAGGCGGTTGGCAATTTGCTGCTCGTAATGTGTTAACTCAAGGTTTTCAAAAAAGACCATCGCTTCGTCTAATGGAAGTAGAACGATATCCATAATCGACTTTCCATTGATTTTGACGTAGCTGGCGTCTTCTCTCAGTCGGGTACCCTTACATTTTGGACAAACGGTTCGTCCACGGTAACGCGAAAGCATTACCCGGTATTGAATTTTATGGGTTTTAGATTCTAAGTGTTCAAAAAAGGCATTAATTCCTTTAAAGTATTCATTTCCTTCCCACAAAAGCCCTTGTTCTTCCTCACTTAAATCCTCGAAAGGTCTGTGTACAGGGAAATCAAATTTATGAGCACTTTTCACCAAGGTGTCTTTCCATTTGCTCATGGTGGCACCTTTCCATGGGGCAATCGCCCCTTCGAATACCGATAAGGTTTTATCAGGAATGACCAAGTCAGCATCTATACCTAACACCCTTCCAAATCCTTCACACTTTTTACAAGCCCCATAAGGATTGTTGAAGCTGAAAAGGTTGACGCTAGGCTCTTCAAAAATCATCCCATCAGCCTCGAAGCGGTCTGAGAAATGATATCTTTGTTTATTTCTATCTTGATCAATAATTTCAATATAGCAATCTCCTATACCTTCAAATAAGGCCGTTTGTACAGAGTCTGCAATGTGGAAAATATTATCCTCATCTTCTTTGATGACCGAGTTACGGTCAATCAGGATAAATACATTGGTCTCTTTATTGTCTTGCTTGATTTTTTTGTAAGCATCATTCTCCAGTGCCTCTTCAATCAGAAAAAGCTCACCATTAATCTCCACACGGCTAAATCCTTTTTGCAAAAGAAGTTTGAGTTCGTCATGAAGGGTACGATCACTTTTGATAGGTAAAGGACATAACACCATAAAGCGAGTGCCTTCTTCCTTTTCTTGAATAAAGTTGACGATATCGGTTACACTGGACTTACTCACAGCTTCTCCGGAGATAGGGGAAATAGTTTGCCCTATACGAGCAAATAGTAATTTCAGGTAGTCGTAAATCTCTGTGGTGGTTCCTACGGTAGAACGTGGGTTTTTAGTCGTTACCTTTTGTTCAACAGCAATCGCAGGACATACCCCTTTGATGTATTCCACTTCTGGTTTTTCCATACGTCCCAGAAATTGTCGAGCGTAGGAACTAAGGCTTTCGACATACATTCTTTGTCCTTCTGCAAATAGCGTATCAAAAGCAAGAGAGGATTTACCGGAACCTGAAACTCCTGTAATGACCACAAATTTATTTCTGGGAATAGCGACATCAATACCCTTCAGGTTATTGACTTTAGCGCCTTTAACGATGATATATTCTTTGGGATCTAGATGTTCAACAGTAACAGACATACGTTTTAGTGCTTTATAGGATCGTAATGTTGTACAAAGGTAAGTGATTATGTGGAATAAAGACTATGAATAATGCTCGTATATACTTTAAGAATATGAATGTTTTTTTGTATTTTAGTAATATACCCGACAAACCGACCATTGTGCTAGCTAATATCAAAAATCCATGAAAAAACTACTGCAGAAAATATATCTTCTGTGGGGGCTAAGTGTTTTTGGACTACTTTTTTTAGTCTTTCTACCCCTGAATGCCTTCATTATCTTCTTCCCTGAGAAGAAACTCCACTTTATGGCCTATTATACCCATTGGGCCAACTCTTGGTTAATCTATATATTAATAGGTATTCCTGTAAAGATCGTAAGGACAAAGCCGTTATGTAGAACACAACAATATATTTATTGTGCCAACCATACGTCCTATTTAGATACTCCTGTTTTAGCAACGATTGCGAACCGCTTTATGGTTTTTTTAGGAAAAGATGACCTGGCTAAACCACCCCTATTTGGGTGGATGTTCCGAAATCTGCATATTCCGGTATATAGAGGGAAGAGAGGAAACTGGGAGTTAGTTTTTAAGGCAGCAGGAGAAGCTATACTTAGAGGACATAGCCTAGGGGTTTTTCCTGAGGGAACCATGAATAAAAAACCTCCTATGCCTGCCCGTTTCAAAAAAGGGGCTTTTTTAATAGCAATACAACACCAAGTACCGATCGTACCTGTTTCTATTATTAATCATTGGAAGGTATGGCCTAAGCTAGCACCGTACTTATGCTGGTGCCCCGTAATGGTAGTACAGCATGCTCCTATTGAAACCAAAGGAATGACGGAGGCAGATATTCCTTTATTGATGGAAAAAGTATATCAGGTAATTGCCGGAGGTATAGAAACATACGCACCGGAATATTTTATTGCAGAAAAGAAAAGTTATCCGGTATAAAGATATCCTGACAAAGGATTTTAATCCGAATTCTCTTGTACCTTTGCAAGAGATTTTTTTTATTTTTGCTCAATCGAAAGAAAAAACTGTACAATATGAATGTCGATAAGGAAATAGTTGAAAAAATGGCGCACCTTTCTCGTCTTTACTTTAATGAGGAAGACGAAGGAAAAATGGTGAAGAGCATGAACGATATAGTCAATTGGGTGGCTCAGTTGGAGCAGGTAGATACAGAGGGAGTAGAGCCTTTAACGCATATGACAGAGGAGGAGAATAATTGGAGAGAGGATGAGAAAAAGCACAGTATTTCTCATGAGCAAGCATTGAAGAATGCTCCTCGTAAGGATTCTGATTATTTCAGAGTACCAAAGGTATTAGACTAGTTTATCGTTTATTGCTTATCGCTTATCGTTTTAAACGATAAGCGATAAGCAATAAACTTTATTTTTCTCCATTCGCATTGACCAAGCAAACCTGATTGACATAATCTCTTACGTTAGCGATCAGCTTTTCAGGATTCTTCCAATAGTTTCTACTGTAAAAACGTTTTTGCTTCCAGCCTTTATCTTCCAGTTCCATGATATTGTAAGCGTGTCGCCCTTTGGCATACGGTTGTTTATAGAAATAAAGGTCATCTGTATTGACAATCCCTTCGATACGATTGGTTTCTATGGATAGGTCTGCAAAAGGAAGGCTTGAAGTGAGGTTGGCACTAGCATCCTCAATAGTTTGGAACTGATCTTTTAACTGCTTCAAGAAAGGAACTTCAGAAGACGGTGTAAGAACACTTTGATACTTCCCTTTGGACACATCTAAGGCATATTGCAAGTAAGCTTTCAAAAGTTTAGGACCATCATTCTTGACTTGCTCTACATCTAGATCCTCAGGCATAAGGCTACTCACCACAATTACTTTTTTTCTAGCTCTACTGATCGCAACATTCAAACGGTTTTCTCCCCCTACAGCATTAAGACTGCCAAAGTGTGCTTTAATTTCTCCTTCTTCATTTGGAGCATAACCAATGGAGAATAGAATCAAGTCCATTTCATCTCCTTGTACATTTTCGATATTTTTCACGAAAATCTTTTCAGAGGTATAAATACCTTTCTCTTCCAGAAGGTTTTCAATCAGTTCTTGTTGATGGTAATTAAAGGTGATGATCCCTATACTGACCTCATCTTTCCAATAGATGCTTTCAGCAATAGCTACCACCTTTTCGGCTTCCTTCAGATTGGTTTGTTTTTCCCATATAGCATTTGGTATATATTCAAAAGAGATGGCAGGTTGTCGTTGTTGTATTGTTTGAATATGCGGAATAAGTGATAGTTGCCCTTGATAGAAATGCTGATTGGAGAAATCTAACAACTCCAATGCTTCACTTCTGTAATGCCCTTTTAACATTTTTTCAGGGAGAAATAACCTACCGAGTTCTAGCAATGAGTCAACTTCCAGAATACTTTCACTATCCTCTTCGGAGGTATCCCATCTTGTCTGATAGAGGTCAAAAGGAGAAAGTTGCTTAGAGTCTCCCAAAATAATGGTTTGTTTTCCTCTATACATTGCGGGAAGTCCTCTTTCAGCATAACATTGGGAAGCTTCATCAAAGATAACTAGATCAAAGACCTTTTGCATCGGGAAAATATTAGAAACGGCTTCAGGAGAAGCAATCCAGCAAGGTAGTAAATCCATAAGCTCCTCTAGATGTTGAGAAACTAACTTCCGCAAAGGCCAAACCATACGCTTCTTGCTTACCTGATGATTGAGGTCCCGATAGGTCACCATATTTTGCAGACGGTTATACTCAATATACTTATAGGTACGTTCTCTTGCATTCATGAGAACGATATCTTCACAGAGTGCACGTTTGCTTTTCAGGTCTTGTTGAAGTTGTGCTTCGGTTTCTTCTAGTGTATTTCCTGAAACAATACGAAGGGCAGGGTATTTGGCTTCTATATCATTGATCCAATGAAGGTGTAAGCTATTGGTAAACAACTCAACGGCTTCATCTTCTTGTATGTCTTGTTTATAGTTAAACAATAACTCAATAATATCAGAAACATAAGTAGGGTAATCGCTTTTGAGCTGATCGTATTCACAAAGTTGCTCGAAGTCACTCTCTAAGGTGTTTTCGAGTTTTTGTGTATTAATAGAACTGTCCAGAAGCTTAGAGAGCATATTGTCACTAAAGTACTGCTTCCATTCTGTTTTTTTGACATGCAGTTCTTTAGCTCTTTCGATAATACGTTCAAAGATATGGGATAGTCTTTCGAAAGAGACACTTCGTATATCAATGAATTTTAAGCCTATGCGTAGCTCTTCGTAGAGATTTCGGGCTGCAAGGGCATTTTCATGTTTGACAAGCCATTTTTCAACCGGTACATAATTGATTTCCTCAGGTAGCGGAGCTAACCAAGGAATTAATGAGCGCTCAGAGGCATAATGCTCGTAGTTCTCTCTATTCTCAATTCTCCGGATAAGTGTTTTACAGTCTTTTTCATTATTGATATCCAGTTCATTTTTTTCGAATAGACTTTGGAGCTCTTGCTTTTTGCTTCCTAGAATTTTCCACTTTTGCTTATTGAGCCAATTATGATGTGTGCCTAATACTTTAGAGACCTGTTCCATCCAATAGTCTAGATCCATACGGTCTAGTGTACTTTCTATTCCATGATGATCAAAAGCCATCATGAGTTTAAAGCCATAATCCTCTAATTCCTTTTCTGAGGTATAATAAGGCAAGCAAGCTTTGAATAATCGGAAGGTCTCCTGGTCTTTGACCAGTTCAAGAAACTTTTCAATAAGAGGTGTTTTATCAAAAAGCCATTCACACTCCTTGATGGTAAGTTTAATTTTTAAAAGGTCTTCAAACTCTTGAATAAAAAGATCTCTATAGGCAGGGATTTGCTCTAGAAGAGAAGTGATCTTTTTGTAATCCTTGACTTGAAGAAATGCAAAAGACTTTCTTTTGGACCATATATAGGAAGGCTTGTCAAATCTTTGATAATAACGAATCCACTTTTTAATGACCCGACAAGTGCTTTCAAAATCATTGAAGTGAATCTGTCGATAATGATTTTTTAGATCAATATGAGGCGCATTGAGAGAAGAATTGAGGTATAACTCTTTGACACTACGTCCACATTCAGTTGTGGAGTAGAGACCTTCATAAAAAGCATCCAGTGTTTCTACATTTTTTTGTATCTCTCTCGAAAGACGTATAAACTCACGTTCCATAAAGATACTATCTAAGCTATTGTTTCTTTGCTGATAGGTATCTATCGCCTCAATTTGTTGTTCTATTTTATGATAAAGGCCAGGGCGGTCATTTTTGTGGTCATGTACAATAGCCGTGAATTTATCTAGGTTTTTGCTACGTAATCGCTTAAGGACAACCTCCAGTGCAACCCTTTTTTGACTAACGACTAATACATTTTTACCTCTACTGATATAGTCCGCTACGAGATTACAAATGAGCTGAGATTTACCACTACCAGGAGGGCCTTGTATAACCATTGAACTACCTTCTTTAATCCTGATCATACATTCTTCCTGAGAGGTGTCAATAGGGTAAGGATTGTAAAGCTTCTCTTCTCCTTGAGGCGCAACATCTATTTCTGTAGAGACAAGATCCTCTACGGCATTTAGTTGTTTCTGCTGTATTAGAAATTCGTAATCGGGTATAAGGTGAGAATCTGCTTGAGGAAATATCCCCAAGACTGCTTGAGGCTGTATTTTAAGTTGTCCTATTTTGTACTCTGTATTGATATCTTCCTTTTGTAAGGAGGTAAAAGGTAATAAGGACTCACTAAGTGTATTCTGATTGAAGTGAATGGATAAGGAAGAGTTTTCTAAGTATTCATATAACTCTGTCAAAAAAGGTAATACTTCAGAGGGAAATTGTCCGAAATGTGTATCTATAAAGTCATCTTCCAATCGGATATTATTATGATAAGCATATGCATGAAGTAAGGTTTTATTGAAGGACATATCAATGTCTTCCCTTTTTTGCAAGTACCAGTTATTTTCCTGAGTAAATAATCGAACAGGGATCAATAATAATGGAGACCGTATGATTTGTCCATTATGTAATTTACCCTCAACGAAAAGATAACCCAAGAATAAGTCTTGATGTCCGCTTTCTTCTACGATTCTTTTATTAGTGCGTTGGATATTCCGCAAGTATTGACTCATCTCGTTGGTGGGAGCATGACGGCTATCCGAAATAGCACAAACACTTACGGGCTGCTGCTTGAACAAAAGCTTTGAAAGCATTGTCATTGCAGCCTCGTCACCAACATAATCAAGCTCTTTGAAGTCTAAGTGTTGACTTTTACTTGTTCTTAAGAGAGTGATTGACTTATTTCGGCCATTTAAGTGGGTTAGCCTTTTTTGGAAGACCTTCAGTGTTTTTTGCACGATAGGAAAAGAATTAGTAGAAAATAGTGTTCATGAATACCCATGGTATGTAGTTGCTATTGCATGTAAATAGAACAAAAGTATAAGTAAGCTGATACTTTGATATTAGAATTATTCATTGAACAGATCATCTTAATATCGTGAATATTAAAATATTTACAAAAACAATCTAATCAGCAATTCATTCAAAAAATAAAATAACTGTAAGATGAGCAATCGCACAAAAAATATCATTTACTCAATCGTACTTTTTGGTTTAATGGGGACGGTATGGTTATATCGCCAATATTATGGAGAGAAAGCCATACATTTTTATATAGAGGGCCAAACGATGGGAACGACTTACCATATTAAGTATATTGATCAGGAAAGTCGTAAGCTAAAAGAGGACATAGATGAATTATTAAAGACATTTAACCAATCAATGTCTACATATATTCCGACTTCAGAAATCAGTCGTTTCAATAAAGGAGGAAATTTATCTTATGAGCTACCTTATTTTTATCCTGTTCTAGAAAAAAGTGCAGAAGTATATAAGGTAACTGATGGCGCTTTTGACCCTACTGTAATGCCATTGGTACAGGCATGGGGGTTTGGACCTGCTCGCCGTGATTCTTTAGCGACTCAGAAAGTAGACTCATTATTGGATGTGGTTGGCTTTGATTATATAGAATATAACGAACAAAGTGTTAAAGCAGCTAAACCTAATGTGCAACTAGATTTTAGTGCTATAGCAAAAGGATATGGAGCAGATGTAGTAGCAGATTACCTAAAGGGTTTAGGTATTACAAATTATATGGTGGAAATAGGCGGAGAGGTTGTTTGTAAGGGAGTCAATGAAAATAAGCAACCTTGGAGAATAGGGATAGATAATCCTTTATATAATGAAAAGGGAGGAGAAAGAGCTTCGGCGATTGTTGCATTAGATGATAAGGCGATAGCAACATCAGGTAATTATCGTAATTTCTATATTAAGGATGGTAAGAAATATGCACACACGATTGACCCTAGAACAGGTTATCCTGTAAGGCACTCCCTATTAAGTGCCTCCGTGTTTGCCAAGGATTGTATGACAGCGGATGCATATGCTACTTCATTTATGGTATTAGGAGTAGATACGGCTATTAAGATTGCAGATGAGAATCCAGAAATAGAAGTGTTGCTTATTTATGCCGATGGAGATAGTTTAAGTGTTCACATCTCTGAAGGAATAAAACCTTTTATCACTTTGTAAGTGGAAAGTGTCTTTATAATAGAAATGCTAGATGTAGTTTATTTGTATAAGATGACTATATCTAGCATTTTTTAGCTCAGCATAGAACTATTTACGCTGTAATTGAGGTTAAAGAAAATATAATTTAATATTAACATTCATTGAAGTTCCACTAATTGAGAGAGTTAGTTGTTCTTATAATTATATCCCTGAATAATTGCACTATTCCATTTGCATAATCCAAAAAATACCTACACTTTTGCATCCCCTTCAAACGGAAGGCCACAACAATTCAGGTCATGGGACACGCTCTTTGGAGCAATTTGTTATCCACAAAATCATCTGATTTTCCTCCTGAAAAGTTTTTGAAAATTTGTTTTGGAAGTTAGTTGAAAGTTTTCTTACCTTTGCATCCGCTTTCGGAAGGAAAGTAAGAAAAAGAAGTTTTGAGA